>NZ_DYXC01000134.1 GCF_020742345.1 Enteractinococcus helveticum
CACCAGGCCCAGACGGTCACGGAAACCATGTTTGGTCAGGAAGTCACCATCGTTGCCACGCCCATTGAATATCGATGGGACTATGGTGATGGCAATACGTTGACCACACAGACACCCGGTCGTCCAGTCGAGACATTTAACGTTGAGACTGAGACAAGCCACCAATTCACTGAGCCAGGAACCTACACCGTCACGTTGACTACAGTCTTTGAAGGAACATACCAGGTTGAGGATGGGCCCACTCAGGCCGTTAGCTCGACGGTTACCCAACAGGCAGATCCAGTGGAAATTGAAATTTGGCGAGCTGTTACGCGCAACGTAGACCAAACCTGTGGGCAGAACCCACAAGCCTGGGGGTGTTAGTTTTGCCTGAGATGGTCGTTTAGAAAGCTGCCCGCGCCGTGAGGGCTCGGCGAACGTCGTCGTGCAATTCTGTCAAAATGCGCGCCAGACCAGTGTGAGTGGTTGTAGTGGCGATGTCTCGTGTTTGTTGTGCGGTCTGCTCTGAGATCTCCCACATGGGGAATAATCCGACAGCAAAGGTCTCTGCCATTTCGAAGCTGCTGGTACCCCACAGCCCATCTACGGTGTCGAAATATTGATCAGTGTAGGGCCGTAGCAGTGACACGTCATGGACGTCGCGGAAGCCCATGACGAGGTGACGCAGCTCCAGGTTGGTGGGTTCTCCGGAAGTTATCAGCTCCCACGTGGCAGCCTTATTCTCAGGTATTGGGATCATGGCGCGCGCCTGGATGGCCGCCAAATAACCCGTAGAAGTATCATCTTCGATTTCTGCCGCATCGATTTCAGCTTCACCTGCCTCGCCCATAGCAACGAGACGTTGCAACGCAGTCCAGGCCATATCCGTAGAGACTGAAAAGCCTTCGGGGCCCCGTTTCTCTGCTAGCGCGCTGACCGTAGTGGCGTCGTCGTTACGGGCGTGACGTATGAACGCCTGGATGAGCTGGAGCTGCACATCGGAGCCAGCAGGTACCTGCTGGACCAATTGCCACAGGCGAGAAGCAAAATGGTGTCGGTATAGCGGGACTTGAGCTGTAGGAATGTATCGATCAATGGACTCGGCGACTTGGCGCATGAGCATCATGACGACTGATGAGTCAGTTTCAGATGCGATGTGGTCTAACACGAGCTCCAGGAACCAGGAGGCCGAAGCGTTGGCGTCGCGGGTCTGATCCCAGGAAGATCCCCACGCCAATGAACGTGCCAGGGAGTCGTCGATTGCGCCGAGGTGGTCGGTCAGGGTGCGAACAGAAGTGGTGTCGGCACGTAATTTTGCGTAGGTCAGATCCGCATCGTTGACTAAGACCAGTGGAGTATCGGGAATATCGAGTGTGGTGATCTCTGCGTTTAGGTCAGTTTCAACGTAGTGGGTGCGGGTGAGCTTATCACCGGTGAAGTCATAGCAGCCAATACCCACGCGGTGTTGCCGCACCGGTTGGGTTTGTGTGATGGTCAGCCCATTATGTCGTTGCCAGCTAAGAGTGTTGACTCCGGTGGAGTGTAGCCATTGGCGTGACCAGTCAGATAGGTCGCGTTCGGAGGCGTTTTCTAAGTGGCGCAACAGATCAGAGAACTCCGCGTTGCCCCACGCATGTTCAGCAAAGTACTGGCGGATACCCGTCATGAACTGGTCTTGACCCACGAGGGCAACCAGTTGGCGAAGCACCGAGGCGCCCTTGGCGTAGGTAATGCCATCAAAGTTCCCGGCTACCGCATCCAGGTCGACCATATCGGCAACCACCGGGTGGGTCGTGGTCAGTTGGTCTTGGCGGTAGGCCCAGGTCTTCTCGGTGGCGTTGAATGTGGTCCAGGCATCGGTGAACCCGGCATCAATGGCAGCAATGTGGGAGACGAATTCGGCAAAAGATTCCGACAACCAGAGATCGTCCCACCATTTCATGGTTACCAGGTTGCCAAACCACATGTGGGCCAGCTCGTGCAAGATGGTGATAGCGCGGCGCTGCACAGTGGCTTGGGGGACAGGGGACCGGAAGATATAGTCTTCCAATATGGTCACGGCTCCGATATTCTCCATGGCCCCGGCGTTGAATTCAGGAACAAAGATTTGATCGTACTTGGTGTACGGATAGGCCTGGTCGAACTGTTCTTCATAGAAGGCAAAGCCGTTTTTGGTGATACTGAAGATCTCTTCAGCATCCACGTATCTGGCAAGGGAACGACGCGACCACAATCCCAGTGCCACGGATGCATCGTGGGTATCCCAGGAGTCGTGGGCCACCTGAACATATTCGCCGGCAATCAGCGCGAACAGGTACGAGGACATAACTGGAGTGGCTGCAAATGACCAGTGGGCGACGTCGTCATTGATGGTGCACTCACCGGGTTCATTTGACACCACCTGCCAGTGGGCTGGAGCTGTAACCTGGATTTTGTAACGGGCTTTGAGATCGGGTTGATCAAACACCGGGAAGATCCGCCGTGCATCGGCCGGTGCACACTGGGAGTATAAATAGACCGCCTCATCATAGGGATCCAGGTAGCGGTGGAGGCCCTCACCAGTGGTTGAGTATTGTGCCGATGATCGCACTACCAGCACATTGTTCTCGCGCAGGTCTGGCAAATTTAGCACAGCACCGTCATAGGTCACCGGCTGACCATTGAGCTCAGCCGAAAAAACTTCGTGACCCAGCAGATCAATGTCGGTGGAATGCCCGATCGCCGTAGCCGAGACCGAGAAGTTCACGACGGTGTCGACCGTAAACACGTCGTCGTGTGTGAGATCAAAGTGCAATTCGTAGGTGTCAACTTCGAGCATTGCCGCACGCAGTTGAGCCTGGTGGCGGGTTATCGTGGTGGTGAGTGATGCAGGCACGGCGGATCCTTTCAAAACAATGTCACCATTGTTTCACGGAACACCTGCCACTTTATAACCCCGACTAAGCTTGAGTCAGCAAATTCTGTTATCTTCGAGGAGCCCATGTGCGCGTTCATATTGCCACCGACCACGCCGGTTTAGAACTAGCCCAGTATTTGATCGACAATCTGGCCGAAGCCGGCTATGACATGATCGATCATGGTCCCCAGGAATATGATGCGCTAGATGACTACCCGTCATTCTGTATCAACGCTGCGCTCGCAGTTGCTGCTGACCGTGCGGCCGGGCAGAATTCGCTGGGCATTGTGCTGGGAGGGTCCGGCAACGGTGAACAAATGGCCGCCAATAAGGTCAAGGGGATTCGTGCCGCTTTGGCCTGGAACATCTCCACGGCTCAGTTAGCACGCGAACACAATAATGCCCAGATCGTTGCTGTGGGTGGTCGTCAGCACGAACCCGCCGAAGCACTAGAAATTATCAAGGCGTTTCTGACCGCTGAATGGTCCAATGAAGAACGTCACGCCCGCCGCATTGGCCAGATTGCTGAATACGAAACCACCGGGGCACTGGATGGTTTTGCACTGGGCACCGAAGGGATTGCCAAGCCTTAATGCCAGAAGGTCACTCCATTCACCGGATTGCCCGGCATTTTGATGAGGTCTTCGTCAACCAACAGCTCAACCTGTCATCACCACAGGGGCGGTTTACCGACGGCGCAAAACTGCTAGACGGACATCGGGCCGTCGCCTCTGAGGCTTACGGCAAACACTGGTTTTTATATTTCGACAATGAGCTGGTGCTCAATGTGCACCTAGGTATGTATGGCGCTTGGACCTTCGGCGGGTCCCAGCACTCCTCGATCGGCGCACCACGCAAGATCGGCGAGCAGGAAGACCACCGGGATGCGGCCGTTGAACTCACCGAACCACGCCCGACGACTCGGGTGCGGATTATTGGAGACCACTCCTGGGCGGATTTGGTGGGAGCTTCTGTGTGCCGAACACTGACGATGGCTGAGACCCAAGACGTCATTGAGAATATCGGCCCCGATCCGCTCCGTGAAGACGCAGATCCGCAACGCTTCTACGATGTTGCTGCCAAGACTCGACGGCGCATCGGGGCAATCCTAATGGATCAAAAGACCATTGGCGGCATCGGCAATATTTACCGCGCAGAGGGGCTATTTAGACTTGACCTGCATCCGCATACCCCGTCTAATAAACTGCCCAAGGATGTCCATGAAGCCATCTGGGCCGACCAGGTGCACCTGTTGCACATTGGTGTCGAGACCGGGCGGATCATCACCACTGAACCAGAACACCGGCCCGGCGTGGCGTTGGTTGATGCCTTTCCCGAACACGCGAATTATGTCTATCAACGCCAGGGACAGCAGTGTCTAGTGTGTGGTCAGAATGCGATCATTGTGGAGGAGCTGGAAGCTCGAAAATTGTACTGGTGCACAGCCTGCCAGAAGTCTTAAACATTTCATGAAACCTTAAAGCACATCAGAAACTGTGGTTTAGTTAACTTCGTGCATGTCTTAGATTTACTTGATACCGGCCTAAAAACATACACCGAGATGGACGAAATGCAACGTGAATTGCATGCTCAGATCGCCCGCGGTGAGCATCCCAACTCATTTCTGCTTTTCGAAGCAGAATCAAGCTACACGGCCGGTCGTCACACCCGGTCTGAAGACATCATCGATCCCACACTGCCGATTATCGAAACCGATCGTGCAGGCTCCATTACCTGGCACGGCCCCGGGCAGCTCGTATGCTATCCACTGGTCAAACTTGCCGCACCGGTGGATGTCATCAAATACATTCGCGCCGTCGAAGGTGCCGTTCTGGACACCTTGCAGAACTCCTTTGATCTTGATGTTCGACGTATCGAAGGTCGAGCCGGCGTATGGATCGACAACCGCAAGATCTCCGCCATCGGGCTGAAGATCTCACAGGACGCGACGCTGCATGGCATCTCACTAAACGTCAACACTGATCCTGCCACCGCATTTTCTGGGATCATCCCGTGCGGTATCACCGACGCCACGGTGACCTCCATGGCTGAAGAAGGCATCGAAACCACCCTGGGCGCTGTGGCCGTACCGCTGGTAGCCGCCTTAGAACAACGACTTGAACCACTACTTGCACCGACAACGATTGAAGGAGACGTACATGTCTACCATCCCGCAGGCTGAAGGTCGCAAACTGCTGCGTATTGAGGCGCGCAATGCTCAAGTACCTCGCGAACCGCGCCCCGAATGGCTCAAAACCCGAGCCACCGTGGGACCCGAATATAAGAACCTCAAAGAACAGATCGCTACGACCTCGTTGAACACGGTGTGCGCTGAAGCTAACTGCCCCAATATTTATGAATGCTGGGAAGACCGCGAAGCCTCCTTCCTCATCGGTGGTGCCGTGTGCACCCGACGCTGCGGGTTCTGTGACATTGCTACCGGTAAGCCTGAGGAATACGACACCGAAGAGCCCTACCGTGTGGCTCAGACGGTCGATGAACTCGGGCTAAACTACGTCACTGTTACCGGTGTAGCACGTGACGACCTGGAAGACGGCGCTTCCTGGCTGTACGCTGAGACCGCCCGCGCCATCCACGAACGTACCCCACACACCGGGGTTGAACTGCTCGTGGACGATTTCCGCGGGGGAGATAGCGCCCTGCAGAAAATTTTCGATGCCAAACCCGAGGTCTTCGCACACAACTTGGAAACGGTGCCACGGCTGATGAAACTTATCCGCCCGGCGTTCCGGTATGAAAAATCCTTGGCATCAATCACAAAGGCGCGCGATGCCGGACTGGTCACGAAATCAAACCTGATCCTGGGGATGGGGGAGACCACCGAAGAGATCGAATCAACGATTCTTGATCTGATCAACGCTGGAACGCACATCATCACGGTTACCCAGTACCTGCGCCCATCGCCGCTGCACCACCCGGTAGATCGCTGGGTCAAACCAGCAGAATTTCTGCGGCTGCGCGACTTCGCCTACGAGCACGGTGCCAAAGCTGTCATGGCTGGGCCGCTAGTTCGTTCATCGTATCGTTCCGGCAAGCTCTATGTGGAAGCTATGCGAGCACTAGGCCGTGACATCCCAGCACAATTCAGCCACTTGACCGAAGGCGCCGACATCCCGGCCCGTCAGGAAGCTGAATCTGTCGTCTCCCGGTTCGAGGATAATAACGCCGATGTTGTTGCTATCCCAGCGGCCTCGCTTAATTAGATAAGACGTCAGAGAGTCAAAAGTCATACCGTGCTGTCAGGTACGGTATGACTTTGATCTCGAATGATTGCTCGCCCGTAGGACGGTCAATAGGGCAGTAGATCTATTTAGAACCCGTTGTTATCGCCACGGGAAAATTTATCCATCAGGTCATTGAGGTCTGATTCAGTCAGTGTGGCATCGCGTTCGATCCATGATTTATAGACCACTCGAATCATGTTGAGTTCGGGTGACAGAGTGGTATTGACCCAGTCGTCTTCTTTATAGGTCACGACTTCTTCGGGCGTGACAACGTCGACGGTGCCTTTATCAGGGTAATGGTGGATCGCTTGGATGACAGCGACCGATTGCCCACCCCGGTAGATCAGTGTTTGACCCACGTTGCGGTGATCGAGCGTTTTGGCTTCAAACATCGTTTCTTGTCCCTTGTATTTTCGTTAACTTAGTCCGGGCCAGCCAGCATGTGTTTTCAAAAGCACAAAGACAGCTGATAATCCACATCATAATGGCTACGAGAAGTCTCATAACGAGTGTGCGATATAGAGCTTAATTCTAAATGATCAAGGGATGAAAATGAACGCGCTACACCTCAATTCATCAAGAAACTTCGATAAGACAGCCGCCTGAACCTGGTTATAAGTTTTGGGAAAGAACGTGTCCCAATTTTGCATGACCGCAGCTTATAGGTTATTGTTATGTCTGTTGCCCAAGCGGTACGCGGGTGTAGCTCAATGGTAGAGCCTCTGCCTTCCAAGCAGATAGTGCGAGTTCGATTCTCGTCACCCGCTCCAAGCTCCGATTCAAACGCAGGTCGAATCGGAGCTTTTTTGGTTTTCAAAAACACCGTCGCTGTTTCAGGCTCTACGGTATCGCTGGCACCGCTGAGACGATTGCCTATTCTATCCATGGCCTTTTTAGTATGACGTGGCTCCGGAACAATACTGCCGATAACTTCCTAGACAAAAATCAGAAGAGGCTTTAGCAAAACACGGGGTCTTCGAAGCCGAAGTGATTGCGGGTCAAAGCCACAGCAAAACAGCTGTGGCTAATATCTCTTTTGAATGCAAGGCCGTTGCAATTGCGCCAAAAAATAAATAGTTTTCAGAAAAGGCTCATCTCGATTTGGACTTTCGGAAAGCTTTGTCATATAGTTATCTCTCGGCGCCATGGTGCGAGCCGCTACAGGGGTAAGACTTCAATGGCGGATAATCCAGCAGGTCAATGACCTGATCGCGGGACGTAGCTCAGCTTGGTAGAGCGCGCGCTTTGGGAGCGTGAGGTCGCAGGTTCAAATCCTGTCGTCCCGACTGCATGGTGCTGTCGGAAGCATATGATGTAATTCGGCAAGTACCGAAACCATAGAAATTCCGATTAGAATCCAGGAGTCCTACGTGGTCCAATCCACCGTTGAAAACCTCGCCCCAACACGGGTCAAACTAGAGGTTGAGGTTCCTTTCGAAGAACTCAAACCGCGTATCGATGCTACGTACAAAACACTTGCAAACCAGATTCAGGTTCCTGGCTTCCGTAAGGGCAAAGTTCCAGCACGGTTGATCGACCAGCGCGTCGGACGTGGCTTCGTTATCGAAAACGCAGTCAATGACAATCTTGATGCATTCTTCCAAGAAGCTCTTCGTGACAACGATCTGTCACCACTGACTCGTCCAGAAGTTGATGTCACTTCTGTGCCAGGTAACGAAGGTGACGAAGAAGCACCCCTGAAGTTCAACACCGAATTCGATATTCGCCCCACCGTAGAACTGCCAGACTATAAAGGCCTGGAAGTTACCGTTGAACCAGTTACCGTCAGCGAAGAACAAGAACAAAAAGTTCTCGACGATTTGCGCGAACGCTTCGCAACGCTCGTCGACGTTGATCGCCCAGCTGAAAAGGGCGACACCGTAACTATCAGTCTGAACGCAACCATTGATGATGAAGAAGTCGACACCGCCGAAGGCCTGTCCTATGAAATCGGGTCTGGCACCATGCTCGACGGTCTCGATGAAGCCCTGGAAGGTCTCTCCGCCGGTGAAGACGCGATCTTCGAAACCACCCTTGCCGGTGGCGAACACAGCGGTGAAGAAGCAACTGTTAAAGTTGTTCTAGATGCGGTCAAAGAACGCGAATTGCCAGAAGCTGATGACGACTTCGCGCAGCTAGCCTCCGAGTTCGACACCATCGATGAGCTCAAAGAAGACCTGAAGAACCAGGCCGCTGAAGAAGCCAAAACCAACCAAGGTGTCGAAGCACGCGAAAAGGCACTGGAAGAACTACTGAAGCTCGTTGAAGTTCCTGTTCCAGAAAATATGCTCACCGAGCAGGTTGAACAGCACTTCACCTCCCAGGGGCATACCGAAGGTGACGACCACGACACTGAAGAGCACCGCGAAGAAGTTACAGAAAACTTCCGCGAAGCGTTCATCAACGAAGTCGTTCTTGATGCAATCGCAGACCAGGAAGAAATTCAGGTCGAGCAGTCTGAGCTCATAGAATACATCCTCAGCTCAGCTTCCCAGTACGGTATGGATCCAAACCAATTTGCCCAGATGCTGGATCAAGCCGGCCAGGTCCCAATGATCATGGGCGAAGTTCGCCGTCGTAAAGCCCTTGCTGCTGTCCTAGCAGAAGCCAAGGTCGTAGACACTGAAGGCAACGACGTCGACCTGTCGTTCTTCCTCAACCCCGAGGGTGAAGAAGAAACCGCAGAAGAAGCAGAAGAAGATAACAACTAGGTCTTGCCCAAACGTCGAGGTCCGCTCCTACAATAGGGGGTGGACCTCGGCTATTTAAGTACAATCACGGCTGACAGCGAAAAGCGTGAGTCAACTCTGCTCAAGTTGTGTTTCGCCCAGTAATGTCGTTGACCAGAACAAGTTTGCTAAACCAATCACGCAAGTGAAGGAAGGTAGGACGTCGTGACTGACTCGTCCCACGCACCACGAATGGCCTCGGTAGATCCGGCCAGCCGTGAAGACTACATCTACAACCGCTTGCTCAAAGAGCGCATCATCTGGCTTGGATCAGAGGTCCGCGATGACAACGCCAACACCATCGCATCTCAGATGCTCCTACTGAGTGCAGAAGATCCAGAAGCTGACATCTTCTTGTACATCAACTCGCCGGGTGGATCCGTAACCGCAGGCATGGCTATCTATGACACCATGCAGCTGATCCCCAACGACGTGGTCACCGTGGCCACCGGCCTGGCCGCGTCCATGGGCCAGTTCTTGCTTTCCTCGGGCACTCCAGGCAAACGTTATGCCACCCCACACGCCCGTATTCTGATGCACCAACCTTCCGGCGGCATCGGTGGAACCGAGTCGGATATTCGCATTCAGGCACAGTTGATCATGCACATGAAACAAGTCATGTCTGAACTGACTGCTGAACAGACCGGCCAACCGGTAGAACGCATCCTCGAAGATAACGCACGTGACAAATGGTTCACGGCTGAAGAAGGCCTTGAATACGGATTCTTCGACCACATCGCTTCCGGAACCGCATCCATGGTCGGTGGCGGCGGAATCGACAAGAAATAACCGGCTGCCCAGTCGCGACACAGCATCTAATATTTTCTTCAGGAGACTTTAATGAACTTCGAAATGCCACAGGGCACACCGGCCACCCCGATGCCTTCTAACCGATACATCCTGCCGCAATTTGAAGAGCGCACACCATATGGCTTCAAACGCCAGGATCCATACGCTCGGTTGTTTGAAGACCGCATCATTTTCTTGGGTACCCAGGTCGATGACGCTTCAGCAGATGATGTCATGGCACAGCTGCTCGTGTTGGAAGCCATGGACTCGGATCGTGACATCACCCTGTACATCAACTCACCGGGTGGTTCCTTCACCGCGATGACTGCAATCTATGACACCATGCAGTTCATTCGTCCCGAAGTCCAGACCGTTGCCCTCGGACAGGCCGCTTCAGCTGCCGCCGTCCTGTTAGCCGCCGGTGCTCCAGGTAAACGCCTGGCACTGCCAAACTCACGGGTATTGATCCACCAGCCATCGATGGGTGGAGACCGCGGTACAGCAACCGATCTGCAGATTCACGCAGACGAACTGCTTCGCATTCGTACCTGGATGGAAGAAACGCTGGCAAACCACACCAACAAAACAGCAGACCAAGTTCGCGAGGACATCGACCGCGATAAATTCCTGTCGGCCGAACAGGCCAAAGAATACGGTCTCATCGACGAAGTGCTGGACTCTCGTAAGAAGACAGCACAGTAGCCCCGAGCATGTAGCGCGCGCCCTACCATGGAAGGTAGGGCGCGTTTGTTTGCACAAGTCCAATACGCCCAATGACAGCACCCAATAAAGTTATCCACGCTTGGAGCAACCTCCCGGGGAATAACCTCCTGACCATTTATGCTGGACTAGTAAGGTGCATAAGGAGATGAAATGGCTCGAATTGGAGAATCAGCAGATCTGCTGAAGTGTTCCTTTTGTGGGAAAACTCAGAAGCAGGTGCGTAAGCTCATCGCCGGACCTGGTGTTTATATTTGTGATGAGTGCATCGAGCTGTGCAACGAGATAATCGAAGAAGAACTTGCCGAGGTCACTCAGAGCAGCGAATTCGTCCTGCCCACCCCGCAAGAAATCTACGCGCACCTTGACGACTACGTCATCGGACAAGAACGAGCCAAAGCAGCACTATCAGTAGCGGTATATAACCACTACAAGCGCGTTCACGCCCAAGACAACATCAAAGCTTCAATGCGAGAAGCTTTCGGCACGGATGTCGATTTCTCGCATCTAGACGAAGTCGAAATCGGCAAGTCCAACATTATGTTGGTCGGACCGACCGGCTCAGGAAAAACATATCTGGCCCAAACTCTGGCTAGACGACTCGATGTGCCGTTCATCGTGGCCGACGCGACCTCGCTCACCGAAGCAGGCTATGTCGGTGAAGATGTGGAAAACATTCTGCTCAAACTCATTCAAGCAGCAGACAACGACGTCGCCAAAGCCGAAAAGGGCATCATCTACATTGACGAGATCGACAAAATCTCGCGAAAATCCGAGAACCCATCGATTACCCGTGATGTCTCGGGCGAAGGTGTTCAGCAATCACTGCTGAAGATTCTTGAAGGAACGGTTGCTTCGGTGCCGCCTCAAGGTGGACGCAAACATCCACACCAAGAGTTCTTAGAACTCGACACCTCCAACATCCTATTCATTGTTGCGGGTGCATTTGCTGGACTTGAAGACATCATTGACGCCCGTGCAGGACAAAAATCAATTGGTTTCGGGGCCCCACTGAAAGTCGCCGGAGATGAAGACGCACCATCATTTCTCGACGTTCAACCCGAAGATCTCATCAAGTTCGGACTCATCCCAGAATTCATCGGACGTCTGCCGGTTATCACTGCTGTAGAACATCTTGATGAACACGCCTTGATCCGGGTGCTTACTGAGCCGAAAAATGCGCTGAGCAAGCAATACCAAAAAATGTTCGCGCTCGATGGCGTGCAACTGGACTTTGACCAGGAAGCGTTAGAAGCAATTGTTGCGAAAGCTGAAGCACGGGGGACTGGTGCTCGTGGTCTGCGCTCTATCATTGAAGATGTACTGCAACCGATCATGTTCGATTTGCCATCCCGTGACGATATCGCACAAGTTACCATCACCAAGGAGACCGTTGACGGTACAGGACAACCGGTCATGGTTTCGCGAGAGGTCGCGCGCAAACGTCGCAATAAAACCGCCTAAGGAGACAGCTTGGCGCAAACAGTTAAATTTTGGTTCGACCCCGCATGCCCATTTGCATGGATTACTTCACGTTGGATCCGCGAAGTGGAACAGGTTCGCGATATCAAGGTCGATTTCGAAGTCATCTCGCTGGGAGTCTTAAATGAAAAGACTCAGGATCAAGATGATCCTGACACCAAGGCTACCTGGCAAGGAGCTCGCACCGCACTGGCAGTCCGCGAACGACACGGAGCCGAGAAAGTCAGTGAGTTCTATACCGCTGCAGGGACCCGCATTCACAACGAAGGCTACGGCATACAGCGTTATGACGACGCCTTAAAAGAAGCGCTCAAAGAAATTGGCGTCCATGATGCAAACGAAATTTTTGAAGAGTCCAAGAAAGATACTTACGATGAGGGTCTGCGCGAATCCACCAGGTGCGCACTTGAACTTGTCGGAGATGACGTTGGAACACCGATTATTGCCATCGGTGATTCCGCGTTCTTCGGCCCGGTCATGACTCGCATCCCACGCGGAGAAGAAGCCGGCAAGATCTGGGACGGTTTCGCCACGCTCGTAGAGTATCCATACTTCTACGAACTCAAGCGTGCACGCAGCACTCAGCCAGAGTTCAGCTAATCTTAGACCAACTAACAAGCCCCCGCAGGTGCCAACCCGCGGGGGCTTGTTGTATTCAGATCTGAGTTACTCAGCCGTTGCCAGCTCGACCTCGGTGAGACGCAAATCAATGATTTCGTCATCCTCACCGGTGATCGCGTCACCAACAGTAAGCTGAAGATCCGTGACATTTCCGGCGGCACGCAGATCATCGAGGCCAGCTTTCAGCTCGATGATGCGATCCTCGGTGGCCGTGATCGTCGCAGCGACCACCTCGGTACGCTGTTTCACCTTCGCATCCGACTTAGCCTTACGGATGCGGGAAATGGCGCGAGTAACGGTCGAGAGGACTTCGACGTCGCCGGTATGTGCAGCAGTGGCAATACCAGCCAGCTGGCTTTCCAGTCCTGGCCAGGCTGTTTCGTGTACCGAGCCGGAACGCCACCACGACCAGACCTCATCGGTAGCAAATGGCTGGAACGGTGCCAACAAACGCAACAATGCATCAAGCGCTGTTGCCAGGGTAGCTACAACTGAAGCCTGTTGGGCTTCACCGCGGGAACCATACGCACGGTTTTTGATCAGCTCGATGTAGTCATCGGTGAAGTGCCAGAAGAAGGTCTCGATCAGATTCAGTGTACGAGCATAGTCATACTTTTCGAATGCCCGGGTGGCCTGGACGATCGCTTCATGCAGTTGCGCCAACAGTGACTGATCCAGCGGATGAGTGATGACTGCAGCATCGTCAGCGGATGAGACGATCTTGTCTTGGGTTGCACCAAGATTCAAAGCGAACTTTGAAGCATTGAGCAGCTTGATCGCCAAACGACGACCAATTTTCATCTGGTTGACCTCATAGGCGGTGTCCGCCCCCAGGCGAGCAGAAGCAGCCCAGTAACGCACCGCATCAGCGCCGAACTCATCTAGGATGTCGGTTGGCACAACAACATTGCCCTTGGACTTGGACATCTTTTGACGCTGTGGATCCAGCACCCATCCAGACAGCGCGGTGTGCTTCCACGGTACGGTATCCTGCAGCTGGTCGGCACGAACAACGGTCGAAAACAGCCAGGTCCGGATGATGTCGTGGCCTTGTGGGCGCAGATCAAACGGGAAGACGTTGTTGAAATACTCATCGTCCTTGGACCACTGCCCAATGATCTGCGGAGTCAGCGATGAGGTCGCCCAAGTGTCTAGCACGTCGGGATCACCGGTGAAACCACCTGGCTTATCGCGTTGATCCGCGGTGAAGCCTGCTGGCACATCCTCCAACGGATCCACGGGCAGTTGCTCATCAGATGGAACAATCGGGTTCTCATAGTCTGGCTGACCTTCTTCATCCAAGCGGTACCACAGTGGAATTGCCACGCCGAAGACGCGCTGACGGGAGACCAACCAGTCGCCTGAGAGGTTTTCGACCCAGTTGGAGTACCGGGACTGCATGAAACCGGGGTGCCATTCCAGTTCGTTGCCACGTTCGATGAGCTTATTGCGCAGCTCAGCCTCGCGGCCACCATTGCGCAGGTACCACTGACGCGAGGTGACAATCTCTAGCGGCTTGTCACCTTTTTCAAAGAAGTTCACCGCGTGCATGATCTTTTTTGGTTCGCCATCGAGCAGCTCCGCTGCTTCCAGCATTTCGATGACGGCTTTTTCTGCGGAGAAGACGGTCTTACCTGCAAGCTGGGCATAGTTTTCGATCCCGCGCTCGGAGGTGATCCATTCTGGAGTTTCGCGAGCAAACCGACCGTCGCGACCGATCAGCGTGCGAGTTGGCAGTTGCAATTCGCGCCACCAGGTGATGTCGTTCTGGTCACCGAATGTACATACCATGGCGATACCAGCGCCCTTATCGGGCTGTGCCAGTTCATGCGGGTAGACCTCCACTGCAACGTCAAATAGGGGAGAGGTGACGGTCTTACCGAATAGATGCTGGTAGCGTTCGTCGTCCGGGTGTGCGACCAGTGCCGAGCATGCTGCGAGCAGTTCTGGACGGGTAGTTTCAATGAAGACTTTTGAACCATCTTCAGCAAAAAACGGGTAACGGTAGTAGGCCCCTGGAACTTCTTTGTCTTCCAACTCAGCCTGAGCAACAGCGGTCTGGAAGGTGACATCCCACATGGTGGGCGCCTCAGCATTATAGGCCTGACCGTCGGCAAGGTTTTGCAGGAATGCCCGTTGTGAAATTTCGCGTGAGTGGTCGTCAATCGTGCGGTAGCTCAAATTCCAGTCTACTGACAGACCAAGTTGGGTGAAGAGTTGTTCATAGACCACTTCGTCGTCGCGAGATTGTGCCAAGCACAGCTCGATGAAGTTCTGGCGTGAAACCACGTCCCAGTCACGGCGGTTCTTGGCCGGCTGTGCAGGTGGCTGATAGTTGGGATCATAGGCAACCGAGGTATCGGTGCGAACACCAAAGTAGTTCTGCACGCGGCGTTCAGTGGGCAGACCGTTGTCGTCCCAGCCCATGGGATAGAACACGTTTTTGCCGCACATGCGCATAAAACGGGCAATCACATCGGTTTGGGTATAGGAGAACACGTGTCCGACGTGCAACGAACCTGAGGCCGTTGGTGGCGGGGTGTCAATCGAGTACACCTGATCACGGGTAGTGTTCGGATCAAATGCATACACCCGGTTTTCTTCCCACCGGGCGCTAAATTTTTCTTCGAGTCCTTCCAGACCGACGCGATCTGGAACACTTATCGTTTTGGGCGTGTCTGTGCCCGTCGTATTTTCAGCCATGGCCACTATTGTTTCATATTCTGACACTGATCCTGGCCTCTGACGTCACCGCAAATATCGATATTTCACACGCACTGTTTTAGTGTGGTCACATGACTGCTGAACTACCTGCTGCCCTTGTCACCGGCGCGACCTCCGGGATTGGTCGTGCCACCGCTGTGCAACTTGTCCGTAACGGTTGGAAAGTATTTGCCGTCGGCCGGCGCAGGAACAATCTCGAGAGCCTCGCCACAGACTGCCAGGACCTGTCCGGATTACTGATCCCGGTAGCTGCTGATGTCACCGATGATGCTTCCGTGACGGCGCTCTATGACACGGTTGAGGCTCAGGGCGGCGTAGATACCGTATTGAATATCGCTGGTGGGGCGGTGGGAGCCGAACCCATCGCCGAGGCAGATCTGGCCGATTGGGAATGGATGATCGATACCAACGTGCTGGGCTCGCTGCGGGTCATAAAGCAATTCTTGCCCATGCTGCGAGCGCACGGTGCCGGAACCATTTTGAATCTCACTTCAACCGCCGGTGTCGTCGCATATGAAGGCGGCGCTGGCTACAATGCAGCCAAATTCGGTCAGCACGCCATGACCGGAGCTCTACGGTTGGAAGAAGCTGAACACAATATTCGCGTCATCGAAGTGCTACCCGGTTTGGTGAAGACCGATGAGTTTGCGCTGAAACGTATGCGTGGTGACGCCAGCAAAGCCGCGGATGTATATGCCGGGGTTGATAAGCCGTTGACCGCAGAAGATGTTGCCGATGTTTGCGCCTATGCGGTGAATCTTCCCCATCACATTAACCTGGATGAAATCGTGATGCGCCCGGTCAAACAGGCCGCCCAGCACAAGCTCATTCGCGATGCTCAAGACAGTGCCTAAATATTGTT
>NZ_DYXC01000135.1 GCF_020742345.1 Enteractinococcus helveticum
GGCACGGCAGTTGCTTTTGAACAACATGCCGGACTGCGCGTACCGGGACAGACGAGCACCGGTGACTTCCAGCTCTCCACTTCACGCACCGTTGCAGGTAATAAAGATCAGGTGCTGGAGACGTGGTTAGAGCTCGTCGGATCCAGGACCGAGTTTGGTGGCGTACTCATTGAAGGCGAGGCATCAACGTCGAGCACTGATCGTTGGCGGTACTGGCGGGTATCGTTGTCGAACGGCACGCGGGTAGTTGTCAACATCAATGACAAGCATGCCGACAAAGCACTCGTTGGTCTGCAGCATTCAAAGCTCGATTCTGCAGAGACTATTGCTTACTGGCGTCCGATTTGGAAAGACCTGCTAGCCCAGCTGTAACGTATGGGAACTATGATGCACATTCGGTACCTCTTCCAAAGGAACCTCAGGTTAGGTAGTCTGCGCGCATGAGCATCAAGATTGATAATGTCGCGATTGCGGTCCGAGATCTGGAAGCTACCATCGCGTTCTTCACCGACCTCGGGCTCACTGTTTTAGGACGTGACACTGTCCAAGGTGAGTGGGCCGATACCGCTGTCGGGCTGGAAGGTAATCACGTCAAACTTGCGTTACTGCAGACACCGGATGGCCATGGCAGACTGGAACTTTTCGAATATATTCATCCGCAAGCAATTGAAACGCAACCAACACTACCCCATGAGATCGGCATGCATCGGGTCGCGTTTGCCGTTGATGACATCGACGAAGCACTCGACATCGCCGCGCGTCACGGTTGCCATCCGTTACGCGGGGTCGCGACCTATCGTGACCTGTATCGACTCACCTATGTTCGTGGCCCCAGCGGCATCATCGTGATGTTCGCCCAAGAACTCAAACCGTCATGATGTTGCTTTTGGCCTCGTCTACGGCCTCGGCTTGACGGAAACACGAGGAATAAAAACGCTAGATTCTGGGAGTCTGTCCCAGCGCAGATGGTCAAATGAGCCCATAACAACGCTTGAGCAGAGCGAAAATCTAGGATCTGTTATGACCCACGGTGGCCTTCGGTCATCTTCAGGACCCGATGACACGACAATAAGATTCCCATATAAGCGCCTTCTGACACTGCACGGTCGATGATCGGTTCGGTTATTGGATCGCTCACCTCCAGCTTTTGTGCGTAATGGCCGTCTTCGTGATCTTCGTTGGGCTCGCGGCAGGATACGACTCGATCGTGCTATTTGCTGTGCTTACATTCCCGCGGTGCCCGCACGATGTCCTGACGATCGACGCGAGCGCATCCGTTGCAGATGCTGTCGCAGCACTGTCAGATGCTCATCTGAAAAAGGTTCCTGTCGTCTCCGGTGAGGATCACCTGATGATTGGTATTGTGAGCCGTTCAGCTATCAACCGCCTAGCCATTGGCAACTACCTCAATCAGCATGTTCAGCACCTGCAGACGGCTGGAACACAAATAAGCTAGTTCCTTAGATATGTAGCATGGGTTTGGCACTGGTAAGGGGCCGGGTCCGCTATCGGACTCGGCCCCTTAGGGTCTCTGTCAATGTTCGACGGCGTCGACCATTGGCTGAGGTTAGACCGTTTGGTTGACAGTGACGGCGGCTCGAACGATTTCGGCGATCCGCTGTTCTGTCACATCATCGAGTTCTTCAAAGTACCAGGCCGCTGGAATCAGCTGGCCATCGTTGCCACCTGCCGGTTTCAAATTGGCCTTCTCACTGAGGCCAAGGGTCATGCGTTCATCGTTGCGGAAGAACACCAGAACCGGGCTGCTGGCATGCAGCGCGTAACCGGGCATGCCATACCAGATTCGGGGTTTCAGCTCAGGAGCTGCTTCGGTGATTACGTCGTGCATGCGTTGCATGACAGATCGCTCGGGTTCATTCATGCCGGCAATTTTGCCCAGCACTTTTTGGAGATTTTTATCGTCTTTGGTGGCCATGAACATATCCTTTCGAAAATGCCGATTTTTATATCGGTTGCGAGGTTGATGCGCTGGTTAGCGCAGCACCCCACGTGGACATGTCCTGAGAATTTCAGTCCCCTCCACAGTGATTCAGGTTATGGAACCTGGAAGCGCTGTCGGTGGCGCGTAAAGCTACCACAACTTCATGATACCAACGTTGCCAAACAGCTGCCATAGCATCCCGTGTTCTGCTGCAATGATCATCAGGGTGGAAAGATCCGCCTTTGCCCCTCATGCCTGTGACCGAGAAAAGCATCCACAGCCTTACCCCATCTACCGATCCCCCTGGCACACATCGCGAGCTGTGTCAGCCAAGCCTTGCACAACCTTTACCAGCACAGCCTGATCGCCAGACGGATTATGAATTGCTTTTGTACATTAGATCGCCAACCGAACTCTGCTGGCGTGGATCAGTCAATAATTTCCCATGCAGGAAAGGGCCGATGCTCACCCGGTTGAAAAAGACGACGAGTTTCTGAGCTTTGGTCCGCAACAGGCCACTCATCTGCAGCCTCGTTTTGTGCTTCCCGCCGTTGCTGAGTGGCTCGGCCAAGTTCCATATAATCGGTAACCCAGTACACCGGGGAATGTCCGCGAAAGTGTAACTGGTCGTTGTGAGTGTTCTCCGCCAATTCGAACCAATAGTGATCCGAGGTTGTAGCGTTGAGGAATGTTCGGTTGTCAATTTTTTCAATGGAGATCTGCCAGCCGCGGTCAGCCCAGTCGTCAGACGTCTGCCGAATTATGTCGTGTAGGTCTTCGTCCTCGGCAGGTGCATATGTGCGGAAAACATCAAAATAATAGCTATTATTCTTGGTCGCGCCTTCCGGTGCTCGACCCAAGGAGGACCCCATGCGGGGATTAATTTCTGACCCCACGCTCGGAGCTGCCCAGTCACCATCGTGGATCTGGGATTGCACCTCGCCTGCCAACTCTTGCAGTTCCAAATAACGCTGCTCAGCCAGTTCATACTGGTCATGGATACTCAGATCTTGGATTTGGTCCTGGGTGGTTCCGGTATGATCTTGCATCTGGTCCTCCTGCGGCCCGCACCCGCTCATCATCAACGCCATAACCAATGCGATCACATGGAGAGACAGCCGCAGCCCAACACCACGCAGTTCTTCTATCGCCGCGTCAATAGCCCTCAATACGCTACGAGCCTCTGAAAAATCAAACGCGATATGCCTCGCTGCCTGATACACAAAACTCCTCAACGCCAAAGCCTATAACCAGGCTAAACCAGGTACCACCCGGCCGTAAGGACTGTTACCCCCTCTACCATAAGTTGCAGCATCTGCGCGCAGACAAGATGATGAAACCAGCTCAGATACCGCGATAGAGACCTGTTCGAATTATATGAGCGCCGGCGTTATGATGTGCATTGATTTTCAGGATTGCCCATCTAAGCA
>NZ_DYXC01000136.1 GCF_020742345.1 Enteractinococcus helveticum
GTACGTCCCGGGGATCCGGGGCTATTCATGCGTGATCCGAGGACCACAACCGCTTCTCATCGTACAGGGTAAAAACCATCTCGTGAAGACATCAGCGGCTTGAATGCTAAGAACACCTTATCGGTTGTTTCTACGATTACCTAATCGAAGGATCTCAGGTGCGCCCATGGGGGAGTTTCATCGTCAGAGTACGGCTACCAAATCTGCAACAAATTCCTTGCGCTGGGCAGGTGTTAACTGATGAATAGTGACTCGAATGTGGTTTACGGCGTCGTCGGTGCTGTCGAGAGAGAATTCTGCACCATCTCGGACCAGCCAGCCGCGTGCAGCCAGGGCGTCAACAACAGGTGCAGCCCGGTGGCGAAGGTTGATCCACACGTTGACACCGTCAGCAGAGGTTGCAGATATTTTCGACGCTGCCAACGCGTCAATGAGCTGGGCGTTGGCGTGAGCATATTCCTGTGCGGCCTCCGCTAACTGCGCGGGGGTATCGGGGTGAGTTATCAGCAGGTAGGTGAGGCGTTGTAAGAGGTGGGAAACCCACATTGCCCCAGAACGAATGTGCGAGCCAAGGCGGGAGGCGGTGAGTTTGTCCGATCCGACAAGGCCCACGCGGAGATCTGGTCCAAGGGACTTCGATACTGACCGCACAAGCGCCCACCGGGGGTGGTTTGCGGGGATGATCGAGCGATAGGAGTGGTTTGAGACCTGCCAGAAGTGATCATCTTCGATAATCAATACGTGTGGATGATCGGCCAGTAGTGCTGAGAGGTCTTGAGCACGGGCTGCAGAGATCACCGCTCCGGTGGGGTTGTGGGCTCGCGGTGTCACCACCAGTGCACGGATTCCCTCATTCAACGCGTTTTGGAGTCCTTCAACGGTGAGTCCTTGTGCATCCACGGGCATTGGTATTGGACGGTAACCGGCGGCCTGGGCCGTTTGAATTGTGGTCAGGAAGCAGGGCTGTTCAAAACCCACAGCATCGCCAATGGTCAATGAGTCCGCCAGGAGTCGTTGGACTGCGTCAGCTGAGCCGGCAGTGATGGTGAGCTCTGCTTCGCCAACGTCTTGGGCGAACATGCCGTGCGCCCACTTCGCCAAATCTGGATCGATGACCGGTTGACCATACAGCACCGGTTCGTCGGCTGCCAATTGCGCTAACGCTTTGCCGGCTGCAGGGAGCAGCGCCGGGTCGGGGTTTCCCGAAGCGATATCGATCAATCCGGTCACATTGGAAAAGCCCTCTTGGGGCAGTGGCTGGAGGTCAACGATTTTTGTTCCGGCACGTCCGCGTGTCACGGCCACCCCGGCTTGGACGAGTAAGCCATATGCTGCGACGACAGTATTTCGGTTGACCTCCAGGTGCTCCGCTAGGGCGCGTACCGGTGGGAGACTGGCCCCGGGAGCCAGCTGACCGGCATCCACCAGGTCTCGAACCGCTTCAGCGATCTCGGCGGCTGTTTTCGCGGTGATGGATGCGATCTGATCCGATATCGCAGATGACTGGGGCACCAAAACTCCTGAACACCCCTTCAAGAAGCAGGGGTAACGGCTTGCAGAATCTCTTCTATGTTACATTTTGGTCATGTCCACGCTTGAGAATACGCCACGCGTAGCTGTTACTGCCGAAGAGTTCCGCCAAGCTCTGGTAGATATTCACGACAAGATTTATGCCGCTGCACAACGTGCCGGTCGAGACCCCAGTCAGATACGGCTCCTGCCGGTCTCCAAAACCGTTCCCGAAGAACGGATCCGAGCCGCCCACGCTGCGGGCATGCACCAATTTGGTGAAAATAAGGTGCAAGAAGCCCAGCACAAAGCCACCGATATGGCAGATTTGGACATTCACTGGGCAATTATTGGTCCGCTGCAGTCAAATAAGACCCGTGATGTCGCGGAATTCGCGCACGAGTTTCAGGCGTTAGATCGCATTCGGATTGCTCGGCGTCTCGATGCCCAGCTCAAAGAGAACGACCGTACGTTAGATGTTTATGTACAGGTCAATGTTTCAGGTGAACAGACCAAATCAGGTCTTGAACCCGGCGAAGTCGAAAATTTCTTGGAACAGCTACTCGAATTCAACGCCCTCAACGTCAAAGGGCTGATGACAATGGCCGTGCATACTGACGATGAGACAATCATTCGTCGTAACTTCTCAGTTCTGCGCCGCCTACGGGACGACCTGCTGGAGCGTCGCCCCGAGCTCATCGGCGAGGGCGGCTTATCGATGGGGATGACCAATGACTATGAGATTGCCATCGAAGAAGGCGCGACAGTTGTACGGGTCGGAACGGCTATCTTCGGGGAACGCGATTATTCAAAATAGGAGACTTATCCACAAGCCTTTCCACACGTGTGCACAAGTTACACACATGTAATTTGACGTTCTCCACGAGAGGCGCATCACACTTTGTGCTTGTGAGGAATGAATCATCCTCGACGAAAGCCGCGAGATTCCAACGACGGTGCAGAAGTTGCCGCCAAAAGTTCACTTGACTTTAGTGTCGCAGTTCCCGTGCCACTGTCAACGTGTGGCAAGCAAGCGATGGTGTTCACAACCACTCAAGAGGCTTGCCTGTAGCAGTTTGAGTCTCAGTGGTTGTTTGTTTTTGCTGCGGCAGTCTGCCCGGCAGCATGTGAGCTGAATTCAGTTTAATCACGATCGGTCAACAATCGTGTTACAGGATTTTTACATCTCGTGAGTAATTTTTTCCGCTAGCTGGCTCGATTTCGCTGCGAAAATTGTTCCGATTTTCA
>NZ_DYXC01000137.1 GCF_020742345.1 Enteractinococcus helveticum
CTTGAAACGCTGAAACTGCTGGAAGCCAACCAGTTCGAAGACGCCGAAGGATCACGCTTCCTTGATGAGGGCGAGCATGACTGACCCAGAGCACGAAGAAGTACAGGACCAGATTGATGCCGCAGCCGCGGCGCTGCAACGGGTGCGGCAGGCGGCTGCCGAGGCCGGATTCCGCCCGGGGATGGCCGGTCAGCACCAACGACGTCGGAAGAAAAAGCGCACTGAGTATAACCAACCGGTGCAGACAGCCGGCCCGCAGCCACTGGGGGACGTGTTTTCCAAGTTCATTGCCCAGCGCGGATGGAAAGAACCGGTTGCGGTTGGCTCGGTGCTAGCGGACTGGTCGTCGGTTGTTGGTGACCAGATTGCGCAGAACGCCAAGGTCGAAAGTTTTGAAAACGCCAAGCTGGTGTTGCGGGCATCGTCAACCGCGTGGGCAACGCAATTGCGATTATTGACTCCGCAGTTAATGCATACATTTGATGAGCGATTGGGGCCCGGCGTCATCACCAAATTAGAAATTAAGGGACCCGGCGGTAGCGGGTACTCCCGGCGCGGCAGAGGCCAGTGGCGGTAAACTCGCGTCGCGTCAAGGGCCTGTAGAGCGATTTGTGGACGGCCAGACGATACCGGGGGCATAATCGGGCCTACGATGACGCCCTAAAGGCAATTTTGGGCGTTCTGGAAGAGATTTTAGCCGACAGCACCCCCGCATTTTGGGCGAAAGCACGCAAAATGTCGTAGAATAAGCACGTTATAGACTTTTCTGATTTAGATCTGCACAGGAGCAATACGGCCCGTGGTTGAAAATTTAACTGACAATCCAGCTATGCCTACACAGGCGCAGTCTGAACTGCAACGCGTTGAGCATTCCTATGAAGCAGGCGACATCACCGTACTGGAGGGGCTGGAAGCAGTCCGCAAACGGCCCGGGATGTACATCGGATCTACTTCCGAACGCGGACTGCACCACCTGGTGTATGAGGTCGTCGACAACTCCGTGGACGAGGCGCTTGCCGGGCACGCAGATACCATTCACGTCACGCTACAAAAAGACGGTGGTGTGCGGGTGGAAGATAACGGACGCGGTATTCCGGTTGATATGCACCCGACCGAAAATAAACCCACGGTTGAAGTTGTCATGACCGTGCTGCACGCCGGCGGGAAATTCGGTGGCGGCGGGTATGCCGTCTCCGGTGGTCTGCACGGTGTGGGTGTTTCGGTGGTCAACGCGCTATCATCGCGTGTCGAAACAGAAATTCACCGCCAAGGCTACGTCTGGAATATCTCGTTCAAAAACGGGGGAGTGCTCGACAACGCCCTGCAGCAGGGTCCGGCAACGGATAGCACCGGAACCATTGTCACGTTCTATCCGGATCCGGAAATTTTTGAGACCACGGTTTTTGATTTTGAAACCCTGCGGGCGCGCTTCCAACAGATGGCCTTTTTGAATAAGGGCCTGCGCATCACACTGACCGATGAGCGCGAACAAGCCGTTGAAACCACTATCAACGCCGATGAAATTGCCGGCGAGGCCAACGGGGAGACCCTGGCCGAGGCAGAGGTTGACATTCAGGCTGAGGCCGAAGAAGGTCCTGAGGTAAGACCCGAGGACACCGTGCGCAAGGTGGACTACATGTACGAAAACGGCCTGCTGGACTACGTCACCCACCTGAATAAATCCAAACGCGCCGAACTGATTCACGACGACGTCATCGCCTTTGACCGGGAAGACACCGAAATGGGCATGTCCGTTGAAGTGGCCATGCAGTGGACCACCGCCTACTCCGAATCGGTGCACACCTACGCCAATACGATTAACACCCACGAAGGTGGTACCCACGAAGAGGGCTTCCGCGGCTCGCTGACCTCCCTGGTCAACCGGTACGCCCGAGACAAACAGATCCTGCGCGAAAAAGACGACAACCTCACCGGTGACGACATCCGCGAAGGCCTGACCGCCGTCATTTCGGTGAAACTATCCGAACCACAATTCGAAGGTCAGACCAAAACGAAACTGGGCAACTCCGAGGCCCGCGGATACGTTTACTCGGCCATGACCGAACAACTCGGCGACTGGCTGGAAGCTCACCCCGGCCCGGCACGCGACATTATTCGCAAAGCCCAACAGGCCGCACACGCCCGCGTGGCCGCCCGAAAAGCCCGTGAAAATGCGCGCCGGAAATCCCCGCTGGAATCCTTCGGCATGCCCGGCAAACTCAGTGACTGCTCGTCCAAGGATCCAGAAGAATCCGAAATTTACATTGTGGAAGGTGACTCGGCCGGTGGTTCCGCCAAACAAGGCCGAGACCCCCGCACCCAGGCCATCCTGCCGCTGCGCGGCAAGATCCTCAACGTTGAGCGCGCCCGCGTAGACCGTGCCATGGGCAACGCCGAAGTCCAAGCCATGATCACCGCATTCGGTACCGGAATTGGTGAAGAATTCGACATCACCAAGGCCCGCTACCACAAGATCGTGCTCATGGCCGACGCCGACGTGGACGGCCAGCACATCACCACGCTGCTGCTGACCCTGCTCTTCCGCTACATGCGCCCGCTAATCGAACACGGCTACGTCTACCTGGCCCAGCCACCGCTATACAAAATCAAATGGTCCAACCACGCTGATGAACACGTCTTCACCGACGCCCAGCGCGATGAAGCCCTGGCACGCGGCCAAGAAAAAGGCTGGCGCCTACCCAAAGACAACGCGATCCAACGCTATAAGGGCCTGGGTGAAATGGACTACCAAGAACTGTGGGAAACCACCATGGACCCAGAACAGCGCACCCTGCTGCAAGTCACCATGGACGACGCCGCAGCAGCCGACCAAGTCTTTTCCATGCTGATGGGCGAAGATGTGGAATCCCGACGCAACTTCATCCAGGAAAACGCCAAAGACGTCCGCTTCCTGGACATCTAGTCGACCCGCCCAACCGCGAAGACCACTTTTCTAAGACCCGGAGAGATGACAGCCCGTGAGTGACGAGCAAACCCCCACCACCGACCAACCAGAACAGCGGTCCGGCGTCGATCAAATCGACCTGCAGACCGAAATGAAACGGTCATACCTCGATTACGCCATGGCCGTGATCGTGGGACGCGCCCTACCCGATGTGCGCGACGGTCTGAAACCCGTACACCGCCGCGTGATCTATGCGATGTACGACGGCGGCTACCGCCCAGAACGTTCCTTCAATAAATCCGCGCGCGTCGTCGGCGACGTCATGGGTAACTACCACCCACACGGTGACTTGGCCATCTACGACACCCTGGTGCGCCTCGTCCAGGATTGGGTCATGCGCTACCCGCTGGCCCTGGGCCAAGGCAACTTCGGTTCCCCCGGTAACGACGGCGCTGCCGCCCAGCGTTATACCGAAACCAAGATGGCGCCGCTGGCCATGGAAATGGTCCGCGACATCGACGAAGACACCGTCGACTTCCAAGACAACTACGACGGCAAGCAGCAAGAGCCCACCGTCATGCCGGCCCGCTACCCGAACCTGTTAGTCAACGGGTCCACCGGTATCGCGGTGGGGATGGCCACCCAGATCCCGCCGCACAACCTGCGCGAAGTCGCCGAGGGCGTCCAGTGGTACCTCGATAATCCCGATGCCACGCGCGAAGAGCTGCTCGAGGCCCTGCTGAAACGCATCAAGGGCCCGGACTTCCCAACCGGCGCCCAAATCCTGGGTCACGCAGGTATCGAACAGGCCTACCGCACCGGCCGCGGCTCGATCACGATGCGCGCCGTGGTCAACGTCGAAGAACTCCAGGGCCGCACCTGCCTGGTCATCACCGAACTGCCCTACATGGCCAACCCGGACAACCTGGCCCGCCGCATCGCCGAGTTGATCAACGAGGGCAAACTCTCGGGCATCGCCGACGTTCGCGACGAAACCTCCGGCCGCACCGGCCAGCGCCTGATCATCGTGCTCAAGCGCGACGCCGTGCCCAAGGTCGTGCTAAACAACCTGTATAAGCACACCGCGCTACAGGAAAACTTCTCGGCCAACATGCTGGCCCTGGTCGACGGCGTGCCACGCACCCTGAGCCTCGATGGATTCGTGCACTACTGGGTCAAACACCAGGTCGAAGTCATTGTCCGCCGTACCGCCTTCCGGAAGCGCAAAGCCGAAGAACGCGCCCACATCCTCCAGGGTCTGCTCAAAGCCCTGGACATGCTCGACGAGGTCATCGCGACCATCCGCGCTTCGGCCTCGGCCGATGTGGCCCGCGAAGAGCTCAAATCCCTGTTGACCATCGACGACGAACAAGCCCGCGCGATTCTGCTGATGCAGCTGCGCCAACTGGCCGCCCTGGAACGTCAGAACATTCAGGACGAATACGACGAACTGCAAGCCAAGATCGCCGAATACATCGCGATCCTGGAATCGCCAACCCGTCAGCGCGAAGTCATCTCCGAAGAACTTGCCGGCATCGTCGAACGCCACGGCGATGAGCGTCGCACCGAGATCCTCTACGGTTATGACGGGGACATGTCGATCGAAGACCTCATCCCAGAAGAAGAAGTCGTCGTCACGATCACCCGCTCCGGGTACGTCAAACGCACCAAGGTCGATAACTACCGCGCCCAGAACCGCGGCGGCAAAGGTGTGCGCGGCGCAGCCCTACGCGATGAGGACGTCGTCGAACACTTCTTCACGACCTCAACCCATAACTGGTTGCTGTTCTTCACGAACTTCGGTCGCGTCTACCGGATCAAGGGTTACGAACTGCAAGACGCCGGCCGCGACGCCCGCGGACAACACGTCGCCAACCTGCTGGCCTTCCAACCCGATGAGCACATCGCCCAGGTCATGACCCTGGAGTCCTATGAGGACGCCCCGTACCTGGTGTTGGCCACCAAATCAGGCATGGTCAAGAAATCCCGCCTCGAGGACTACGACAGCCCACGCTCCGCCGGGCTGATCGCGATCAACCTCAACGACGATGACGAAGTGGTCGCCGCCAAACTCATCGACGAGACCGACGACCTCATCCTCATCTCGCGCAAGGGTCAGTCGCTGCGCTTCACCGCAACCGACGAAGCACTGCGCCCCATGGGCCGTGCCACCGCCGGCGTGAAGGGTATGAAGTTCCGCGAGGACGATGAGCTGCTCACCATGGCGGTCATCGAAGAGGACTCCTATGTCTTCACGATCACCGACGGCGGTTTCGCTAAGCGCACCTCCGTCGAGGAATACCGCACCCAAAACCGCGGTGGCTACGGCATTAAGGTCGCCAACCTGCCAGAAGAACGCGGCGAACTCGTCGGCGGGGAAGTCGTCAAAGACGATTCCGAGGTGCTCGTCATCATGGAATCCGGCAACGTCGTCCGCTCCGCCGTCGCCCAAGTTCCGATCCGCGGGCGCGATACGATGGGCGTCATCTTCGCCTCACCAGGCAAGAAAGACCGCATCGTCGGTGCCACCCTGAACTACGAAATTGATGACCTCGACGATGACGCTGAAGCAGGCGACGACGCCGAGACCGATACACCAGATGAATCCACCGTCCAAGATCAGGTATCCTCGGATACTGACCGGAACGACGAAGGAGCATAAGTTTGAGTAAGACTCAAGCCGCCAAAACCACCAAGGGTGGAACCAAACCGGCGAGCAAAGGCAAACCAAAAGCCAAACCTGGCGCCGGAAAAGGTCTCGTTCGTCCGGCACCAAAAGCCAAAGCACGCCGCGCCAAGCTCGTCGTCGCCAAGATTGACGCCTGGTCGGTCTTCAAGATCTCCTTCCTACTGTCCGTAGGGCTCGGGATCGTCACCGTGGTCGCAGGCATCTTCCTGTGGACCACCATGGACCTGACCGGCATCTTCGATGACATCAACGCCCTGCTCGGCACCATCCTCGGTACCGAGGGCGGCGGAACGCAGATTCAAGAGCTCTTCACCCTGGGTCAGGTCGCATCAATGACGACGATCATTGCTGTCCTAAACGTTGTGTTAATCACCATCGCAGCCTCCCTGGCAGCGCTGTTATACAACGTTTGTGCCTCTCTGGTCGGTGGCGTGGGTCTGACGCTCACTGACGACTAATAAAGGATCCAGTACTTTTTAAATAATTATGTCTACCCAGCAGAACATTGTTGTTCTGCTGGGTAGACATATGTAATGCACAGTACGATCGAGAAGAGGTACCGTGGTGTTCGTTCTTCCACCAGGCTCTAGGTCGTGTCAGAGACCGGACGGTACACCAGGCAACGGCGGTGTCTGGACACATTGCATGCCGAAAGATCCGACCACCAGTTTCATGAACGACCTTAATCGCGAGCTCAATAATTCAACAATGGGCGACTCCGATGTGCGTTTGTTCAAGCGCGAACTTCACGCGAAAATGAAACGCGCAGAACAGGGACTACTGCAATACGGTAAGAACGCGAAGACAGATGATGTCTATGAACTGATTCGAAGCAGGCGAGAACTGCTTGAACTACGACATGATGATGTCACGACTGTTGATGACTCCGGAAACATGGTTTCACGCTTATCCAGACTCTATTTCACAGAGCGTAAGAGCCATGATGGTGAACTGCTAGCCGTAGCCTTTTACACGAAAGCGCCGGGGCCACTTGGAGTGGAAGAACAAAACACCCACATAGACTCAGCGCGTGGCCGATTATTGAGTCACATTGCTCAAGGCAGGTAGACCAATGGCCACGCAACCATTACCCTAAAGATATGACTCTGAAGTCATAATTTTAGGAGGTGGCATATGCGCTCTCAACTCGAAGAGCTGCTTGGAATTGATCCAACGGACCCGTTGGATCAATTAGCAGACCTATTGGTATCCGAAGATGAAAAACTTCTCGACCAACTGGTAGCGATTCGAAAGAGAACTCTCTCACAGGCTGAGGTGGCGCAGCGGATGGGAATCAGCCAAGGTGCTGTTGCAAGAATAGAATCCGGTAGCCGCAACCCTCATCTGTCCACCTTACGCCGTTATGCACACGCCGTTCGAGCAAGAGTTGAACATCGCGTTTCACCATTTGAAGGCCCCGTCAGTGCATTTATTGAACCTTATGCGAATACATTTGAAAAACCGTTTCAACCCAATTTGGAACGGTCCTCATGAGTTCTGACAAAGCTGGCGTGGATCTCAGGCAGGGGTGCAATTGGTTTCCCACGGCGACGAATATCGTCAGATCCATTTGCAATCCCATTGATCAAGATGAAGATTTATTTGAAATAACATTTACGATCTTCGTAAATGCTATGCCTACCTCGGACGGCTCAAACAACGCTGCTGCACTCATAAGTGAGATTCAAACATCGAATGTAAACCAGAGTCACATGATCGCGGCAACAACGATGCAAGTCTTGCACTTTTTCGAGGAAACCCCAGCACTGGATAATGATGATGAGTATCTAGCTTTCCTAAGTAAGGCAGCAAAATGGGGCAGTCACCTTTTATGGGATTTTACGGTGAGTCACATGAGGACGTTGGCCAGCGGTCTCCAAACTCCCGAACTCAATCTACCCACCACACTCCCGGGCCCGACGCTTTTGGCAGCTGACGGTCATACCCCACTTGATAACTTTGCTCTTTAAACCATCGAGTGGGAGGCTATATTTCGGTTCGGGTCACTGACCTGTCCCGAAACAAGGGCGTATAGCTCAGGCGGTTAGAGCGCATCGCTGATAACGATGAGGTCCCAAGTTCAAGTCTTGGTACGCCCACTCACTCCTACTCCTGCTCGGTAATTCCTCGGTAGGTTGTCCGAACGTACTCGTGATACGGAGCCGGTGCCACGGTCGCGCGAATCCGCACCTGCCGGTGTTCCTGATCCGCTTGCGGCTTGGTTGAGATCGGATCCTCACCCCAGATAATTTCGACGACCTCCCCATCAGCAATCTCAGTCTCAAGCGTGGCCAATGACATGTACTTCTGCGGATAGGCCAGATAACCAGCATCCGTTGAAATGCCCACCCTGCGATCCTGGAACCGCACCTCATCCATCTGATAGAACCCGTACCGAGCTTTCGGGAAGTCTAAAAACTTCGCCGGTGTGCCCTCCTCGAGTTGCGACCTCACCACGGCGGCAACGTCATCTGCATCCCACACCAGTGTGACTTTCCGTCGCCGCTGGTGTTCTGCATGGTGCTCAAGCGCTTCACGGCCGTGGAAGTCATGATCAAACCGCACGGAGCGACCCAGCCCAAGGTCATACGGGGTGGCATAGTAGTCTCGAATATCCGTGGAATACAGCGAACCGGCCAATGAGCCGACGCGAACAGCGGGCAACCACTGACGATATTCCGCAGCGTCGTCATCAAAGATGGCCGGTAGGGGAGTGGGCAGCCATCCGGATTCCAGTGGCGAGCTGGAATAGGCTTTGGCCCCGACCCTGCGAATACCATAGGCCTCGCCAGCGTCCATGATGGCGGCAAGCACCGCTTCATGATCTTCGTATGGGCCATAGAACTCGAATCCGGGTTGTCCTGCCATGCCATGGCGCAGGGCCTTGACGCTTTTTCCTGCGATCGTGAAGTCGCCGATGTGAAAGAATTTCAGGTCCGGTACCGGACCGTTGAACAGAATCTCCATGACGGCGTTGGCCTCGGGGCCCTGGAGCTCGTAGCGGTACAGCGTCGGATCCCCATCCCGCATTGCCGAGTTGGACTCCAACCGCATCTGAATATCTTTGCCTGCAGCCTGGGCTTTTTCAATGTGGAACCGAACCCAGTCGATCAGAATGTGGTGGCCAATCAGCACCCGGCCTTCTGGGGAATCGTCGTGGTAGAAAAGAATCCCGTCGCCGATCAGATACCCATCCTGATTCACGCTAATAAGCTGCTTTGCCCGCCCGGGCTGAAAGTTCGTGAAGGTGTTCGGTGAGATGGATGCCAAGAGCGCGTTGAGGTCTGCGCCGCCCACAAACAGCTGGGTCATGTGGTGCGACTGGTCCATGATCGCGACACTTGTGCGCCAGGCCTTTTGTTCATCTCGCCAGTTGGTGAACTCTGGTCGAATCGGGAACGTAATTGGTGGCCATTGAGCGTTGCGCAGCAGCTCAACTGGATTTCCTACGCGTTCGATTGCTTGGGCGAGATTTTCTGACTCGGTCATGCTCATCATCCATATCAAATCGGCTAGCAGATGTGGAGCAGTCGTTCATGCGTGGTGAGGCGGTGACTTTAGTGTATGAAAGCGCTCGTGTTGGAGCAATGGCATTACCCAACGCGAGCGTATTAGATACGCGCCTTCGGCTAGCGACAAGGAGCTCGTCGGCAGGGTTAGACCGGGGTTGATTTGGAGAGATTGCAAATTTTTCTCATGACATTTCGAGGTGGAATTGTATACTGAACTCAATGTGACGTAAATAACACCTAGGGTTGGAGTGGGTGTGAACAGCCATGCTGCTGCCTTGACTCTGGAAGACGTCAGTCTTCATTTTGGCGGAGTCCATGTCTTGAAAGACGTGAGTTTTTCTGTTGCGCCCGGAACGATCTGCGGGCTCGTCGGACCCAATGGGGCTGGAAAAACTTCGCTCTTTAACTGCATCAGTGGCCACTACCGTCTCACGTCAGGTTCCATTCGCATCGATGAGACCGTCGTGAGCGATACCCGTCCGGCGCAAATGGTGCGCCATGGGTTAGCGCGTACCTTCCAACACCCGGCGCTACAGCTCCAAGCCACGGTATTAGAAAACGTGATGCTTGGCGGACACTCACGACTCCCAGGGGGACCGCTGGCCTGGGCGCTGAAACTCCCTACCACGTGGCGCAGCGAGCGTGCCATGCGCGCCGAAGCCATTGAACTCTTAGAGCGCGTCGGCCTTGGCTGGGCCGTATGGAAATCCCCAGACGAACTCTCTCACGGACTGCATAAGAGCATCGAGTTATGCCGGGCGCTGTTATCCAAACCTCGGCTCTTACTCCTCGACGAACCAGCCGCAGGGTTATCGCAACCCGAAGTCGACGCCTTCGCCGACACCGTGCGCGGGTTAGCCGACTCAGGGGAGATAATCATTGTTCTCGTGGAACACAACATGGGACTGATCTCCGAACTGTCAGACCAGGTCGTGGTCCTGAATTACGGCAGCAAGCTGATGGAGGGCACCGCACAGCAGGTTCAAACCGATCCACGGGTCCTGGAGGCCTACCTGGGGGAGGAAGAGATCAATGGCGTTGCTTGAAGTCGCAGACCTTAAAGCATTCTATGGCCCCGTCCAAGTATTAGACGGGGTATCTCTGAGCGTTCCCCAACAAGGGGCCGTGGGGATCCTAGGGGCCAATGGAGCAGGAAAGACGACGACGCTGCGGGCGATCAGCGGTGTTGTGCGATCGCGCGGCACCATCCGTTTTGAGGGCAAGGATATTCGTGGCTTACGACCCGACCAAGTGGCAGCACTCGGAATCGCACACGTCCCTGAAGGCCGCGGCACGCTGACGGGGCTCACCGTTCGGGAAAATCTCATGATCGGCGCGTATCTTCGCCGTGATCGAAAGAATATCGCAGCTGATATCGAGCACCTGCTGGAGCTATTCCCACAACTCAAGGAACGACTGAACTCAGCAGCCTCCGCACTCTCCGGGGGAGAGCAACAAATGCTGGCCGTAGGTCGCGCGTGGATGGCAAAACCCAAACTCATGCTGCTCGATGAGGCATCGCTCGGACTGGCCCCCAGTACTTCCCGCACCGTGTACGACTCGATTGGTCGTCTCCGCGCAGAAACCGGCCTGGCGATGCTCATTGTCGAGCAAAACGCCAACCGAGCCTTCTCGATCGTTGACTCCGCGGTCGTGCTGGAAACCGGTCGCAGCGTGCTAACCGGCACGGTGGAGGAGCTCCGCGGCCGTGACGAGATTCGCAAGGCCTATCTGGGAGGGTGACGCATGGGAGCATTTGCACAGCTAGTGGTCGACGGCCTGGCCATGGGTGCCGTCTACGGGGCACTGGCACTGGCGATCGTGCTAGTGCACCAATCCACCGGGGTCGTCAACTTCGCCCAGGGCGGCCTAGCAGTATTGTCGGGATACTTTGCCTACACTTTTCTGGGCTTGAACGTGCCACTGCTGCTGGCCATCCTCTTATCGGTCGCCATCTCATTCATCATGGGTGCCCTCATCGAACGGTTTATCATCCGACGCTTCGAAGGCGGCGACATGCACACCACCGTGGTCGTCACCGTAGGCCTCTTGACGCTCGCCACAGGGATTGCAGGGTGGTTGTGGAGCTACAACAACCTCCGACTACCATCCTTGTTTCCCCCGGATTTCTTCAGGGTCCTGGGAGTCAGCATTAGCTGGCGCTCCTTCGGCACCTTCATCGTGATTATTGCGATCATGGTGCTCTTACAGCTCCTCTTCCAAAAAACCCGGATCGGCCTGGCCTTGCGGGCAGTCGCCGATAACCCTCGCTCGGCAGCATTTTCCGGGCTGCCGGTCGAGCGCCTGCTCATGGTCGGCTGGGGCCTCGCTGCTGCGTTGGGTGCGGTGGCAGGCGTGCTGGTCGCCCCGCGACTCACACTCACCCCGGGCATGATGGACGGGCCACTCGTCTACGCCCTGGCCGCGGTAATCCTTGGCGGTATATCGAGCCCCGTCGGCGTTGTGGTTGCCGCCAGCCTGATTGGGATTCTAGAAAACCTCGCGGCGGTCTATCTGCCGTTTATCGGGCATGATCTGAAGATTGCGGTACCCTTCTTGCTCCTGTTTGCCGTGCTGCTGATCCGACCAGAAGGCCTCTTCGGCCGCAAGAGCGTTGAGAGGGTGTAATCGTCATGACCAAGCCCGCGCCAACGCAGAAGCCAACCAGCCTTGGATCGTATAAGGACTACGGGACAGGCCAGAGCATATTCGACCGAACCTGGGTGAAAATAACGCTCGGTATTGTTTTCGCCGTCCTGCTCGTTATTGCACCCTTACTCTTGCCGATCCCGGTCAACCAAACCCTGGCACGCGTCGGGGTCTTTGCGGTCGCAGTGCTCGGCCTGAACGTCATCATGGGATACAACGGGCAGGTATCGCTGGGACAAATCTTCTTTGTCGGGCTGGGGGCGTATGCCACCGCCTACGGGGTCAATCAGGACTGGAACATCATCCTGGTCTTTCTCCTCACTCTGCTCATCACAGGGCTGGCCGGATTAATCATCGCGCTCGCAGCCGCCCGCCTGGGCGGGCTGGCTATCGCCATGGTGACCGTGGCACTTCCTGTCGTGGGCGTGCCACTGGCCAAACGTCTGTCTGGGCTGACCGGTGGTTCCCAAGGGACTTCAGCGCGATTCTCGTCGGCACCAGAATGGTCGGGGCTCGCCAACGATCAGTGGCAGTACTACATCGTGTTAGTCATCACGGCCGTCATCTTTCTTCTCGTCCGTAACCTGGTGAAGGGTCGCTTCGGCCGCGCCCTACAGATCGTGCGCGAAAACGAAGCCGTGGCAGGCTCCGTCGGCGTCTCACCCTATTGGTATAAGGTGCTGGCATTCTCGATCGCAGCCATGATCGGTGGTGTCAGTGGCTTCCTCTACATGGTCGTAGTCCAGTACACCTCGCCCGAAACCCTCGCCTTCCACCACTCGATCAACCTGCTGGCCGCCATGGTGGTCGGCGGCTCCGCCAGCATCATCGGATCCCTGCTTGGCGGCATCTACTACGTCATGGTGCCAAACTTCACCAACGATGTGGCACCCACCCTCACCGCCTTGATCCAAGGCGTCATCCTGCTCGCCGTGCTGTTCATCCTGCCTGGCGGTCTGGCCAGTCTGCCGCGTGTACTGCGACGACAATTCCGACGGCGGTCCTCTCGGACGCCCACCAGTGACGAGCCGGCACCCCATGATTCCAATAAAGGAGACTCATCATGACTACCCACCGTATGACAAGCAAACTCCTCAAATTCTTCGCGCTCAGCTCGGTCATCGCACTTGCCGCGACCGGGTGTGGTCGCGGGGGAGACGACGCAGAATCGAGCCCCGGGATTACCGAAGACAACATCACCGTGGGTGTCACCACCCCGCTGAGTGGTGCAACAGCCGGCCCAGGAAACTGTACGGTAGCCGGACTGGTGGCCTACTTCGAGGCAGCCAATGAAGCCGGCGGCATCGAGTTCGGCGACGGCCAGACCCGTGAAGTCACCATCCAAGCCTACGACGACGCCTACGACCCACAACGAGCACTGACCAACTTCCAGCAAAACCAAAGCGATGTTTTCGCGTTCACCTCCGGCCTCGGCACACCGACCAACCGTGCCTACCGTGAAGCAGCCATCGATAACGAGGTCCCGCAAGTCCTCGTCCAGACCGGCGACCCCATCTTCAGTAATCGAGAAGAGAGTCCTTGGCAGCTTGGTTTCATTCCGATCTATCAAAACGAAGGTGAAGCCTTCGGCCAGCTGCTGGCAGAATCTGGTGAGGACCTCACCGTAGCGATGCTGTCCCAAAACGACGACTACGGTGAAGGGTACGTCGAAGGCTTCAAAGAAGCCGTCGCTGACGCCGACAACATCGAGATCGTCGCCGAGCTGACCTATGAGGCAACCGATACGTCAGTGGATGCTCAGCTGACTGAGCTAGCAGCCACGGACGCTGATGTCTTCTTCAACGCCATGTCCATCACCCCGCTAGTCGTTTCAGCAATCGAACGCGTCCAAGGACTCGACTGGTCGCCAAGCTGGTTCCTACCCTCGAACACCTCCAGCCCTGTCGCAATTCTCGACCCGGCCGGTGCTGACGAAGCTGACGGCTTCTACACCGTGGCATTCGCGAAAGCACCGCAAAGTCCAGAATTCGCTGACGACGAGGACGTCACAGAATTCCTTGCCAACCTAGAACAGTACTCCGGTGAATATACGACCACCCCTGACTTCCCACACTGCATGTGGAGCTACATGATTGGTGCAACCCTCGAAGAAGCGTTCAAATCCATGAACGAACCCACCCGAGAGGACTTCATGACAGCACTGCGTGACATATCCAACTTCCAGGCACCGCTGATGCTTGAGGGAACAGCGGTCGACACCACCGTGGATGGCCAGCCAGCAGTATCCAGCCTTGTCGTACAGCGATATAACGGTACCGGCTATGAGGCTGCCGAAGCATTCGAATGAGGCATAATATAATGACTCAAATTATGCTGTAACCTAAACGCGTACCCCGATTTTGCATTTGTGAAAATCGGGTGTAAGGTTATATTTCGGTTCGGGTAGCTGACCTGTTCCGAAATGAGGGCGTATAGCTCAGGCGGTTAGAGCGCATCGCTGATAACGATGAGGTCCCAAGTTCAAGTCTTGGTACGCCCACTACACTTACAAGGAGTGAACATGAAAAAAGTTCTTCTAGGACTTGCCATGATCGCTGCTGCAGGTGTAACTTATAAGATCGTTGCAGATCGTAAAGAAGCCCAAGACATTTGGGCAGCAGCAACAGATATAATCGAATAAATCCTCGGGGGCATGGCGCAATTGGTAGCGCATCTGCTTTGCAAGCAGAGGGTTAGGGGTTCGAGTCCCCTTGCCTCCACACTTTGCAAGAACCGGAACTGCTCAGTCAGTTCCGGTTCTTTGTGCTTCACGCGATAATGACGTGGCGTACTCCTGCTATCCTTTGTCGCACGTTTGCTGCGAGTTATGATGTTAGTCACATCATAGCGAAGGGGTCTTTGCGTGCAAACTTACGATCTTAGTTCGTCATCCCGAAAGCCATCTAGCCCAACACTGTCGGTATTTTCGACGGTACGTGCCCCAATTGAAGAGCGAATCCCATTGTGGGAAGAGCAAACACGGACCACGATGTTGGGCTTGAGGGTGTCGAGCTATGCAAAGGAGAGCATTTCTAGCTCTCTAGTCCATTCGTCGCTGAAGACACTCAAGCTGACGGCTATTGCAGGTAATGAACACTTAGTAGAGCGGTCGGATGACTTACTTAAGGAAAGCCCCTCTGACGACATAGCTTTTTGTTTACTGAATAAGGGCGAAGCCTTTTACTACAGCCGCCAAGGAGTCACTACTCTGCATGCGCTCGACGCAGTAATTTATGACGCAGATACGCCTTTCCTGTATGGCTTTAAAACAGATATGGCCCAGTATGTTTTTCAGATCCCACGATCCCGGTTTTATCGCATGACTGGTAGAAGTTCGCTGGATGAACCGCTGTTCTTTCGCAACAGCAGCACGAGCATGCTGAACGCTAGCCGGCGGATCTTTGCTTCCACCATCCAGACGCTCCGTGAAGGCAAATCATTAAACGCGGCTCAGGTTGAAAATGTCTTTGAGAGGGTATTCGAACACCTGGTAGCTGCAGACCAGCATAAGCCCGATGAGGCATACTTCGTCGCAGCGAAAGCATATATCCTCTCGCACTGGCACGTCCCCGACTTATCCGTTGCTGATGTAGCCAAAGAAGTGGGCATCAGTGAAAGGCAACTGGCTCGAGTCTTCTTTGCTAAGGATCTCAGTGTGGGTAAATTCATTAGTGACGTGCGGTTGGAAAACGCTTATAAACTTCTGACTGGTGAAAGCTCGCGGGAGATATCCATAGGGGAGATTTCTCAGCTTGCTGGTTTTCGTCACGCCTCTCAATTTTCTCGTGCCTTTAGGAGAAGATTTGGTATCACGCCGCGAGATGCCCGGCGCTCAAGCAAGGAGCTCCCTCAAGCCCGGTAGGGCTGAAGAATGATCGGCGCTGGCATCTGTTGTGCCAGCGCCGATGCGTCTCGAAGTGACAGACTTATGAAATGCTCGTTAGTCTTCGATATTAATACGCTCGTCAAGCTCGCGTTGAATGACTTTTAAGATCTCATCAGAGTTAGCTTCGAAGATTAATCCATGACCATTTCCGTCGATACCATGCTCTGGCAGATGTAACCAGGCGGCATCGGCGCCAGCGGTGTTGAGGAACTCCACTACTTCTTCGGCAAAACCAGCGAAGGCTGAGGCCCCACCTGTGACGAGAGAGATCGGAAGATCTTTCAGTGCGGGTATGATCAGCTCAGCTGGACTCGCATTCTTGACCTCTTCCGCCGAAGTGAATCCAGCTTCATAGCCGATGGGTGCCGCTGTCAATCCCCAATCTAATTGACCGATGCCAGGAAAGCCGCCGAAAGCTGGTCCAATAGGCTCGATTGCAATAATACCCTTGACCAATTCAGGCCGGGCATCAGCAGTCAACCACCCGGCAGGCCCACCAGCCGAGTGAGTAAATAATACAGCAGGCCCGATCCGATCCAAGAGTCGCGCTAGACGGTCTGCATCCATGCGTTGGGACTCAGCGAGGTCATGAGGTAGGGGCCCCATGGCAGCGACGAGTTGATCTACCTCTGGCTCACCAATAGAGCGAGAGAAGGTCCATTGAGTCTGTTGCTCCCGTGCTTCATCTGGGAAGAAGAGCCCGTTAGCTGCCTCATATGGGAATGGTCCGCCCATTTCCCCGACAACATTAGGGTGGTATGGGGAGCGTCCATGACCAGGGCGATCTACGACATAGACCACATACCCGGCTTCGACAAGGCGGGTCGCCCACCCGGGCCGGCCATCTGGTGTGGTCTGCCAGTCTGTTCCTTGGCCCCCTCCACCGTGAACTAAAACGATAGGATATGGGAAGCGGACCGTTTCCGGAGCTTCCCATGAGGCAAATAACGGAGCACGCTGCACTGTGCCATTTGGCGTTTCGACTATCTCCCCTGGTATCCAGAGATTCCCTCGACGTGAGGTTACGAGAGGAACCTCCGCTTCATGGGGTGCGGTTGACGTCGCTGTGCCGGCGGTCTGGTTTTGCGCATTATTCATACTTTGCTCCTAAGTCGGTTGTATTCATAGTGTCGCAGATCACTTAGAGATCGGTGGGGAGTGTCCGGAAAAGTCAAAAGTCATGGCAGGTATTGGTAAATAGTTGGCGCATATATCGAACCCCATGTTCTGAGAACCCCTCAATAAACCCTTCATGACAAGCTGTTTTACTGAGCCATCGTCGCTAAGTTCGCAGATTCAGTGGCGTACGTCATTCTTGAATGAGACTTGCTTCACATGTGGCCCGCTCTTACATTGAGGATCAATATTGAACCTCTAAAGGAGTCAAAATGTCCGTAACTGCTGTTTCAGAAATTACTGCCCTGCTTCAGAAACTCGACAGCGCTCTGTCAAATAACGATATCGACGCTGCCATGGAACTTTTTCACGAAGATTCTTACTGGCGCGATTTTGTATCGTTCACCTGGAACTTGATCACCCTTGAAGGACGAGATGAAATTCGCGACATGTTGGAAGCACGCCTTGCTGATGTCCGTCCGGTGAACTGGGAGATCGATGAGGAACATCTAGCCCAGCAGGATGGTCCTGTATCACAGGGCTTCATTCGTTTTGAGACGCAGCAGGCTCATGGCTATGGGTACATACGGGTCCGAGATGGTCGTATCTTCACCATTCTCACCACCATGCAAGACCTCAAAGGCCATGAAGAACAGGGCCGTATCGAACGGCCATTTGGTCTCGTGGAAGGTATCGACGCTATCGCGGCCCCAACTTGGGGCGAACGCCGTGAACAAGAGCTCGCGGAAATCGGGGTGACGAAGCAGCCATACGTGTTAATCGTTGGTGGGGGACACTCGGGCATTATCTTAGGCGCAAGACTGCGCATGCTCGGTGTACCAGCTCTCATCGTCGAAACCAACGAACGTCCTGGTGACAACTGGCGCAAGCGCTACCGTACATTGCAATTGCACAACCCAGTGTATGAAAACCACCTGCCGTATCTCCCGTTCCCAGACAACTGGCCAATCTATATGAGCAAAGATAAGTTCGCCGATTGGCTTGAGTCTTATACCAAGATGATGGAACTCAACTACTGGGGTTCCAGTGAGGTACAAAGCGCGACCTACGACGAAGCTACTGGTACCTGGGAGGTTCGCGTCAACCGTGATGGCGAAGAAGTTATCGTACGTCCGAACCACATGGTGATGGCGACGGGATCTCACGCGCGACTCCAAATGCCGGAACTACCCGGCCAAGATGTCTTCCAGGGGGTGCAGCAGCACTCCTCGCAGCACAAGGGGCCGGAAGAAATGCAAGGAAAGAAGGTCGTCGTGGTGGGAGCTGGCACCTCAGCCCACGACATCTGTGCAGCGCTGGCAGCACACGATGTTGATGTCACGATGATCCAGCGTACGCCAACCTATGTCGTGAAGCCACGCACCTTCAACAAGTACACGCTTGGCCCGCTCTACTCAGAGGAAGCTCTAGAGAACGGTATCGATCACGAGAAAGGTGACATCCTTTCTGCTTCAGTACCATTCCAGCTGTTCTTTGACATCCAGAAGATGGGAATCGAACAGATCAAAAAAGTCGATGCTGACTTCTATGAACAACTGGCTGCCACCGGTTTCATGCTTGATTTCGGACCGCGCGATTCGGGATTGTTTGGCCGTGCGTTGACCGGTGTCAACAACTACTACATCGACGTAGGCGCATCGCAGATGATCATCGACGGAAAGATCAAGGTCGCCAGCGGCTCAGGAGTAGAGCGTCTGACCGAGAACTCGGTGATCCTTGAGGATGGCCGAGAACTGTCAGCCGATGCAGTCATTTACGCCACCGGTTTCCAAGATATGTACGGCACGATGGCGGAACTGATCTCGCAGGACGTAGCCGACAAAGTCGGAAGAGTATGGGGCATTGGTTCCGGCGAATCGGCTTCAGATCCAGGCCCATGGGAAGGTGAGATCCGCAACATGTGGAAACCAGTTCCTCAAAAGGGCCTGTGGTTCCACGGCAGCTTGATCGCACATGCTCGCTCATTCTCGCGGTACCTTGCGCTGCAGCTGAAAGCTCGTCATGAAGGGATTCCAACCCCTGTGTATCGTTTGGGTAACCGGTCGGCTTACGAGCAAGAGGCATCGACCGTAGTAGCTGGTTAGTCATTATTCGGGAAGCTAAGAAACGAGAAAAGGTAACATGGTCACGTTCGATGATGGCATCCGTGAAACCGAAACACCGGACACCGATGTAGTAGAAACTGATGTACTGGTTGTGGGGTCGGGGCCTGCCGGCTCCTCAGCAGCGCTGTTTTTGTCCACCCTGGGTATTCCAAACATTATGATCACGAAGTATCGGTGGACTGCGAATACCCCACGTGCGCATATCACGAACCAGCGTACGATGGAGATTTTTCGAGACGTTGGGATAGAAGATCAAGTCCTCGCCGAAGCCACTCCGCATGAAATGATCGGCGATACTGTTTTCTGCACTTCGCTAGCCGGTGAGGAGATTGGGCGCATCCTGACATGGGGAACCCATCCTGCTCGGCATGCGGATTATGAGCTGGCGTCACCGTCTTTGAACTGCGACATCCCGCAGACGTACTTGGAACCGATCATGGTCAAAAATGCGACCATGAGAGGCACCCAGACGCAGTTCTCGACGGAGTATCTCTCTCATACGCAGGATGACGACGGCGTTTCCGTCCGCGTACTAAACCGCCTCACAGGTCGTGAGTACACCATTCGGGCGAAGTATCTCATCGGTGCAGATGGGGCTCGATCGAAAGTCGCCGCCGATATTGAGCTTCCAATGGAAGGTCAAATGGATATCGCCGGATCGATGAATATCACCTTTAAAGCAGATCTTGCAAAATTGGTGGATCATCGCCCGTCAGTTTTGTACTGGGTCGTCCAACCAGGCTCCAACATTGGGGGAATTGGCGCCGGTCTGGTGCGTATGGTCCGTCCATGGAACGAATGGCTCATCACTTGGGGCTTCGATATCAGTCAAGGAGTGCCAGAATTCACCGAAGACGATGCGCTCAAGGTAGTGCGAAACCTCATTGGTTCAGAGGATCTTGAGGTCGAGCTGACTGGGGTCTCCCTGTGGGGTAACAACGAGCAGTACGCAACGACCTTGCAATCTGGTCGTGTGTTCTGTGCGGGCGATGCGATCCATAAGCATCCGCCGAGCAACGGGCTCGGGTCGAATACCTCGATCCAAGATTCGTATAACCTCGCCTGGAAACTAGCTGCAGTCCTGAAAGGGCAAGCCGGCACGGACCTCCTAGATACTTATACGGTGGAACGCGCGCCGGTCGCAAAACAGATCGTAACCAGAGCAAACCAATCAGCTCGTGAATTCGGTGCCCTCTTTGAAGCACTAGGTATCGCACCTGATCAGACTCCCGAGGAAATGTACGCTGCTATCGAGTCGCGTAAGGACAATACCGCGGAGGGCGCAAAGAAGCGTGCTGCTGTGCGGGAAGCCATGGAGCTCAAGAATTATGAGTTCAACGCGCACGGTGTAGAAATGGGACAGTTCTATGTCTCGGGCGCCATCAAATCTGATGGGTCGCCCCAACCTGTATCGAGCAAAGACCCAGAGCTGTACTACGAACCGTCGACTGTTCCTGGAGCTCGTCTACCGCACGTGTGGGTGGGCAATGCTCGAGAAAAATTCTCAACGCATGATCTTGCTGATTACACACAGTTCACCTTATTTACCGGCATTACCGGCCAAGGGTGGATCGAAGCGGCGGAGGCTATCTCCGAGAACCTGAATATCCCCATCAAAGTGGTCGTCATCGGACCGGGTCAAGAATACACCGACCTTTACTTTGATTGGGAGCGTATTCGCGGGGTTCAAGAAGACGGTGCTGTCCTCGTCCGCCCCGATAAACACGTTGGCTGGCGCGTCCAGAATACGCCAGAGAACCCGGCAGATAGCCTGAAAACGGCCCTGTCTTCAATGATGAGCACAACTATTCCGGCAACCGTCGCGAGCTAAGGAATCATATGGCACTAGAATTTTCACACACTACACTTGGGCAACGCGTTCTTTTCGGGGCCGGACAGGCTGCGAAACACCTCGCAGAAGAAATTGAGCGCCTAGAAGCACAGCGTGTCATGGTCATCGCAGCAAGCCCAGAAGCGGGACTTGCGCGTGATGTCACCAAAGAAATCGATGTGGCACTTTACTACGACGATGTCGTTATGCATGTGCCGGTAGAAAAGGCCGAAAAGGCTCGTGCACAAGCAGCTGAGGTAAACGCTGACGTCCTGGTGAGCGTTGGGGGAGGGTCGACTACAGGACTGGCTAAAGCTATTGCCCTAACAACAGGGCTTCCTATTGTCGCGATTCCAACTACCTATGCCGGCTCCGAGGCGACCAACGTATGGGGCCTTACTGAAGACGCTCGCAAAACCACTGGTTCAGATGATCGGGTGCTCCCGGTCACGGTCATTTACGACTCTGACCTGACCTTATCTCTACCGGTCGAACTATCTGTGGCATCGGGTCTCAACGGTATGGCACACTGCATCGACTCGCTGTGGGCCCCTCGTGCCGATCCCATCAACGCCGCGCTGGCGGCAGAAGGTATTCGGGCGCTGGCAGAAGGGCTCCCCAAGATCGTTGATGACCCACAAGGAACCGACGGGCGCGACCAAGCCCTGTACGGGGCCTATCTCGCGGCAGTAGCCTTTGCCTCGGCAGGATCTGGGCTGCACCATAAACTCTGCCACGTTCTCGGTGGCACGTTTGATCTACCGCATGCACAAACGCATGCAACGGTCTTGCCATACGTCCTGGCATTCAATGCGCCGATGGCTCCCGCCGCAGAAAAACGCATTGCTGCAGCGTTCGGTACGCCGACTGCGCTTGAAGGTTTGCAGAACTTGCGTGCAAAGCTAGATGCACCGAAAGCCCTCCAAGATTATGGGTTCACCGCTGAAGGTATCCCAGAGGCGGTTGAGATCAGTCTCCCCTCGATCCCAGCCAACAATCCTCGAAAAGTCACATCAGAGAACCTAACGCGTTTGCTCCAAGCAGCATTGGTCGGGCAAGATCCGGCTGTGCTTCTCCACGAACCGGTTCGGTCATAGCAACAAGTGAAGGAAGCTGCCATGCACAATCAAGACACCACCACGAATTCAGCAGTCTCTCAAGGCCAACAAGCAGTCGAGCAGACACTCACGGATACCGTCCTGGCTTCATTCGACAACTGTGAAAACCCGCGTCTCAAAGAGATCATGCGGTCGCTCGTCACACATCTGCACGCTTTCGTTAGGGACGTGCGGCTGACTGAAGAAGAGTGGAACACCGCAATTGAATTTCTCACTGACGTAGGCCACATCACCGACGATAAGCGTCAAGAATTCATATTGCTCTCCGACGTCCTTGGCGTTTCAATGCAAACGATCAACGTCAACAATGCGACCTATAAAGATGCCACTGAGGCGACGGTGTTTGGTCCGTTCTTCGTTGAAGATGCGCCTGAGATTCCAATTGGGGGTGACATTGCTGGAGGAGCTCCGGGACAACCATGCTGGGTTGAAGGAACCGTCAAAGATACCAACGGCAATCCCGTGCCAAACGCACGAATCGAAGTTTGGGAAGCTGATGACGACGGGTTCTACGATGTGCAATATACTGATGGCCGCGTCTCAGGACGAGCTCACCTGTATTCGGATGAGAACGGAAATTACAGTTTCTGGGGCTTAACACCGACCCCCTATCCTATTCCTTATGATGGTCCCGTCGGTAAGATGCTCGACGCTACTGGGCGGTCACCAATGCGCGCTTCGCACCTTCACTTTATGGTGACGGCAGAGAACCTGCGGACTCTGGTCACCCATATTTTTGTTGATGGTGATGAGCTACTACAATCCGACACTGTATTCGGCGTGAAAGACTCCCTGATCAAGAACTTTGAAGAGCAACCGGCTAGCGCACCAACCCCGGATGGTCGCGATTTGGAAGATCAAACTTGGTCGCGAGTTGAATTCGATATCGTATTGGCCCCGGAAAATGTCTAAATGCATTGCATAAGAGTAGCTCTATTGACCAAGTGCGCAGGTCAGCAGCAGATTTTTGGCCTCCGGTGCGCGATACCATGCCAATGAATCATGAAAGGTAGGTCGGAGTCCTGTACCCCTGCTTGCCCGTTCTGGCGAGATTCTTCTTTAGAGTAGGAAGAGGGTGGTGTTGGTTCGGAGCTCATGCTCGGCGCTCGATTTTAACGCAGGCTGTGTCACGGTGTTGTTGTGTTGAACTCGACGTTGTGGGTTATGGTTCTATTCCTGCGTAGTCGTGCCTGGGGCGAACCGGAACGACACTCCACAAGCGCGGCGAGTAGGGGCAAGATCATTGCTGCTGCTCATGGCTGCGGTGTGGAGTGTTCTGGGTGTGATTTTATTGGGCTTGTTCTAGGGCGTCGAGGAGTCCGACGTCGATGAGTAGTTGGATGCGGTCCTGGTTGGGCATTTCGCGGAGTCGTTTGATGATTTCATCGGTTTGGGTTTCGTGGCTCCATAAGGCGTCTTCTGAGACCTCGACCAGAGCTGGAGAATGCACAAAATCGATGGCTGTGTTGCTGCGGTATTGTTGCTGCAGCGTGGGGTTAGCGGCTATTTGGTCGGTGAGCAGTTTCAGGGAGCCGACTTTGTATTCATCGGAGGCTTCCAGATCACCGAGGTATTTGTTGACTTTCTCGATGACTTCAGCCATCGCTGCGCGTTTTTTCTCGGCGGCCCGGTTCATGCCAGCTTCGGTGAGGCCTTGCAAGCCTGGGGTCTCTTCGGAGGCCAGGCTGAGGTTTGCTTCGTCGCGGATCTTTTCTAACTTGTAATGGGTCAGCACGACATCTGAGATGTCCACGGCACCCGGGTCTGGCTCGTCGGTGGAGAAGTCCTTGAGCAACCGCGCTAAGAGCCCAGCATAGGCGGAGAGTTTCTCATAAAAGGGGTCCCCGTAGTCTAGGATCTGGGAGAAAAACGCGTAGGCTTTCGGGTACTGGCTTAGTGCTGACCGGAAGGCCATGAGTTGGTCGAGTTGGGCGGTGTCTTGCGCATAGACGGCTTGTTGCCACCGGTGCGCAAACCGTTCCTTGGCCGGTTCTAAGGACTGGTAGACCGCATTGTGGCGTTGTGCGGACGATCGCCACTCGGTCCAAAATTGATCCACCTCGGAGTGGGTGAAAATGTTCTGGTTTTCTAACGTGGTGCGAAGATCCGCAATCAGTTCCGGATCGGATTCCGTCTGCACATGCGCGTCTTCATAATATTGCAGGAACGCGTCCCGGATTTGTTCTGGATCGTTGACGAAATCCAGAACATAGGTTTTGTCTTTGCCTGGAGCACGGCGGTTGAGCCGCGACAGAGTTTGGACTGCGGCGATCCCAGAGAGTTGTTTGTCGACATACATCGCCACCAATAGAGGCTGATCAAACCCGGTCTGGTACTTATTAGCCACAATCAGTACATGCTGCCCCGCCTGGTTGAACACGGTCGCCAAATCCCTGCCATGTAAGCCAGGGTTTTCTGACGCCTCGGTGACGGTGGGGCGCGCAGCGCCATGTATGACTTCCACGTCCGGGTCGGGGACCTCACCAGAAAACGCCACCATCGATTGTAGATCCAGGCCACGGCGTTTCACCTCGTCCTGGAAGGCCCGATGATACTGCACGGCAGCCGCCCGGGAGGCGGTGACCACCATCGCTTTGGCTTTCCCGCCGAGTTCGGGGCGGACGACTCGTTGATAGTGTTCAATGATCTCGTGGACTTTGGAGCGCACGTTGGTGGGATGTAACTCGACTTTGGCCAGGATGGCTCTGGTCCCCCGCCGCACATCCACCTCATCGTCAGGACCAGGGGAGTCGGTGGTGTCAGCTTTGCTAGCGATCCGGGCGGCAACTTCAAAACTGGTGTAATTTTGCAACACATCCAGAATAAAGCCTTCTTCAATGGCCTGTTTCATCGAATACAGGTCAAAAGGTTCCAACTCCCCGGTAGTGGAGTTGCGCTGTCCAAATAACTCCATCGTCTTTTCTTTGGGGGTGGCGGTGAAGGCGAAGAAACTAATCCGATCATCAGCATCGACCTGCGCGGCCATTCGCGCTAACGCATCTTGATCCGCCCCAATCTCATCAGCCTCATCCGGGTCGTCGGTGCTGGTGTACAACAGTTCCTTCAGCGCCGCTGAAGCTTGCCCCGTTTGGGAGGAGTGCGCTTCATCAGCAATCACCGCGAACCGGCGTCCCGCTATCCTGCCTCCTTCATCGCGGACCTTCTGTAAGGCATACGGAAAGGTTTGCAGCGTTAACCCGATAATCGGGGTATCGGCAGCCAAGGCATCTAAGACCTGGTCGGTCTTGGAACCCTCGGACCCAGAGGTAATCGGCTGAAACGTGCCCGTGGTCGTGGTTAGCTGATCCACCGCGTCTTGTAATTGGCGATCCAGCACTTGCC
>NZ_DYXC01000138.1 GCF_020742345.1 Enteractinococcus helveticum
CGTGATGGCGCTAACGATCCAGTGATATCTACATGTTAGATTTATTGGCGAGTTGAACTTCTCGGTGCCTGAGAGTGCGTATGCGCTCAGCGCCCATCCGACAGATCGAAAGAAGGTAATCCGTGACTGTCAGCGCACAACAAGAAAAAGAACTGCTGGAACGTGTCCCCACCGGCCTGCTTATCAACGGCGAATGGGTAGAAGCATCTTCTGGCAAAACCCTACCGGTTTATGATCCAGCCACCGGCAAAGAGCTATTGCGAATTCAAGACGGTAATTCCGAAGACGCTCTGAAAGCCCTGACCGCAGCTGATGAAGCCCAAGCCGAATGGGCGTTGACTGCCCCGCGGGAGCGCGCAGAAATTCTGCGTCGCGCATTCGATATCGTTATGGAACGCGCTGATGACTTCGCTTTGCTGATGACCCTAGAAATGGGTAAACCGCTGGCTGAAGCTCGCGGTGAAGTCACCTACGGTGCCGAATTTTTGCGTTGGTTCTCTGAAGAAACCGTTCGACATTACGGTCGTTACTTCAACACCCCAGAAAACAACCTGACGGCAATTGTTCGTCACAAACCAGTCGGTCCATCGCTGCTGGTTACCCCGTGGAACTTCCCATTGGCCATGGCAACTCGTAAAGTTGGCCCAGCTGTTGCTTCCGGTTCTACCATGGTGCTCAAACCAGCCCAGTTAACACCGCTGACCTCGCAGTACTTTGCTCAGGCCATGATTGACGCCGGCCTGCCAGCAGGTGTGCTCAACGTCGTCTCTGGTTCTTCTGCATCGGCGATCTCTGGTCCGTTGATGAAAGATGCCCGGCTGCGCAAAATTTCGTTTACCGGTTCGACCTCGGTGGGTGTGCGCCTGATGCAAGACGCCGCACAAAACGTGCTGCGCACCTCGATGGAACTGGGCGGCAACGCGCCACTGATTGTGTTCGAAGACGCTGACCTGGACAAGGCCGTTCAGGGTGCAATGGACGCCAAATTGCGCAACATGGGTGAAGCTTGCACTGCTGCCAACCGCATTCTGGTTCACGAAGACATTGCCGATGAATTCCAGGCCAAATTTGCTGAGGCCATGCGCGCCCGCAAAGTCGGCCGCGGCACCGAAGCTGACGTCAACATTGGGCCAATCATTGACGAAAAAGCTCGCGAAGACGTCCACGGTCTGGTCACCGAAGCGGTCGATGCCGGTGCAGAAGTTATCACCGGTGGTAAAAAAGTCGACGGCGACGGCTACTTCTACGAACCAACCATCCTGTCGGTTCTGGAAGATTCCCCAATCCTGACCCAGGAAATCTTCGGCCCGGTGGCTCCGGTTGTCAAATTTAGCGACGAAGCCCACGCCATCCGCCTGGCTAACGCTCAGCAATACGGTCTGGCAGCCTATCTGTTCACCGAAAACCACAACCGTGCGATCCGTGTTGCTGACCAGATCGAATTCGGTCTGATCGGATACAACGTCGGAGTCATCTCCAACGCGTCGGCACCATTTGGTGGCGTTAAGCAGTCCGGTCTTGGCCGCGAAGGTGGCGCCGAAGGTATTGCCGAATACACCACCGTGCAATACATCGGTATGCCAAATCCACACACCCAAGGCTAAAGAACATTACCGTTGAAGTATTATCCGCCCCGTTGAGATTCTGCTCGACGGGGCGGATCCCATTAAGCTAAACCCATGACCACCTCAGCCCGATCCCAAACACCACCGCAGTATCTACCGAAGGAAACCATCACGCACCACCCCGACGGTCCCGTGCGCGCAACAACCGATGAATACACTGGCAAGAAGCGCAAACTGGTCTATCCGCCAGCGCCTCCGGCCTCCCCGGTTCCGGTCGTAGATAACCACGCCCACATTGACTTTCGTGATGGCCTGGTGCAACCGACCCCAACCGAAGTCATGGACGCTGCAGCTACCGTCAATGTGGTCGGAGCAATCCAAGTTGCCACCGATCTGGAATCCGCCAGGTATACGATCCAAGCTATTGACCAGGAGCCCAGGCTGCGTGGCGCGCTAGCTATCCACCCCAACGACACAGTCAAGCTCGCCGAGGACGGCACCCTGGACCAAGCCATCGATACGATCCGTGAGTTGGCTAAGCACCCAGCTATCGTGTGCATTGGGGAAACCGGCCTGGATTATTACCGCACTGAGGGCGAAGCCAACTGGGACATACAAAAATACGCATTTAAGCGACACATTGAAATGGCCGTTGAGCTCGGACTGGCATTACAGATTCACGACCGTGAAGCCCATGACGACGTCATCGACACACTGCTTTCCGTAGAGCAGCTGCCCGAACATGTTGTGTTTCACTCCTACTCAGGTGACGAACACATGGCGGCGATCCTCAACGAACATGGCTGGTATGCCTCTTTTTCTGGTGTTGTGACCTTCAAAAATAACGAATCGGCTCGCCGGGCCGCGCAAGTTATGCGTCCAGAATTATTGCTGGTGGAAACCGACTCGCCGTTCCTGACGCCCCACCCGCACCGGGGACGACCGAATGCTCCATACCTGGTGCCGTACACGCTGTATCAATTGGCTGAAACGCGTAATCAAACTGTCGAAAATCTCGGCAATGTTATTTTCCAAAACACGGAACGCGTCTATGGAAAATTCATAATTGACTAGGTAAAATGGCTCGAGCACATGTTGTAGTCGGATGAAATGATCAACAAAGCTTCGTTATCGATTTGTAATCTTTGTTATCTTTCCGTTATAGTCGTGGACGATGTCATCGATACGTGGGAACAACACCACGATGTCGGAACTACAACACTTTTTGGATTTTCTTTATGTCAAGCATTTTTCGTGGCACCCTGACCAAGATTGTTGCTCAGGTTGCAGCTCTAGTGCTGGTAGTAGGAGGCCTGGCGGCGTTCGTCATCACCCAGGCCAATGCCGATAAAGGCGTAACTGCCAACGCCGAGAACGTAGAACAGCAAACTGGCGAGCCACTGAATATCGAGCGTGTCTCTTCGATCACCCCGCTGCGCATCGACGAGATCGCGTTACCACAGGTTGTTGAGATCACCGTGGCTGATGAAACCAAAGAAGTCCTCACCAGCGGCGGTACTGTTCAGGATGTTCTGAACAATGCCGGCGTTGAAGTTGGTGAAGACGATAAGGTTTCGCCAAAACTTGACCAGAACATCAACGACGACACCGCGATTACCGTGACCATTGTCGAAAAAACTGAGGTCACCGAGGAAGAAACTGTCGAATTCGAAACCACCACCAAGAACGACAGCAGCCTCGAAAAAGGTAAGACCAAAACTGATACCGAAGGTGTCAACGGTACCGCGAATGTTACCTATGAAATCGTGACCGAAAACGGTGAAGAAGTCGAAAAGACTGAGATCAGCCGTGAAGTCACTAAGGAACCAACCAACGAGGTTATCCTGCGCGGAACCAAGGAACCAGAACCAGAACCAGAAGCTTCTTCTGATTCTTCCGAATCGTCAGGTGGTAATACCGGCGCGTCAGCTCCATCAGTGCCAAGCGGTTCTGTTTGGGATCGTCTGGCCCAGTGTGAATCCGGTGGTAACTGGTCGATTAACACCGGTAATGGTTACTACGGTGGT
>NZ_DYXC01000139.1 GCF_020742345.1 Enteractinococcus helveticum
CATGATGACCAGCGTGGTTAGTCCGCCGAAAATCAGCCGGATAAACGGCAGGTTTTCCTGGATGACCCAGGCGCGGATGACCATGCCAAGATAGGTGACAAGCAGGATGATCATGATGATCGGTGAGACGATCTGTCCGACTGCGATCCAGGGCTCAACGGCCATGGTTTGGGACAGCTCGGCGCTCCATGGCGGAACTTCCGTTAGCGCGCCGATGATAGCTGCGACTAATAGCCAGATTAGAACCGGTCCAACGATCTGTCGTGTCCCCAAATGCCCTCACGCCTTTGCAATTACGATTGCGCTTGCTGTGCGCACTTTATCGCATTAACTCTAATGCGCTTGCGGCAAGGGTACCCAATTGGTTCGACGTGTGAGAAACCTGGGGCCAACGTATTCGAGGACCAACCTACGCGGCATCGGTGACAGCGGTGCACTGCTGCCGATCGATATAGCTGCCATCGCTGTGCCGCCCGGCAGCGCTGATGTACAACATGGGACAATCTAGAGGAGACCCCTTGTAGCACATCGATCAGGAGCATACGCATGAGTTTGGTATTTGAACACGTCAGCTTGGGGCAGCGGGTACTCTTTGGAACCGGCAAAGCAGCAGACTATCTGGCACAAGAAGTACGGCGTCTCAAGGCTCGTCGGATCATGCTCATTGCCAGTGACCGGGCACAACCTGCGGCGCAACAGATCACCTCCCAGATCGAGGTGCTCGTCAACTACACCCAAGTGGTTATGCACGTGCCCTTTGAGGTTGCCCAACATGCTCGCGCTGTGGCGCGGCAGTACGATGTGGATGTACTGGTATGTGTTGGTGGCGGTTCAGCCACCGGGTTGGCTAAGGCCATCGCTCTTGAGACCGGGCTACCGATTATTGCTGTTCCCACCACCTATTCTGGTTCGGAAGCAACCAATATGTGGGGACTAACCGTGGACGCGCGGAAAACCACCGGCGTCAATGACGCCGTACTCCCCAAGACCGTGATTTACGATGCTGAATTCACCATGGGCTTGCCCGTTGAACTGTCGGTGGCCTCCGGGTTGAATGGCATGGCACACTGTATCGATTCGCTGTGGGGCCCGCGCGCTGATCCGATCAACCAGGCGCTGGCCACCGAGGGAATCACCGCCCTGGCGGCCGGTCTCCCCTCGATCGTCGATGATCCGCAAGATCTTGCCGGGCGAGAGCAGCTCCTTTATGGTGCGTATTTATCTGCGGTGTCATTCGCTTCGGCAGGGTCTGGACTCCACCACAAGATCTGCCACGTGCTGGGCGGCACCTTCGAATTGCCGCACGCCCAGACACATGCCACAGTCTTGGCCTATGTGTTGGCGTTCAATATGGATGCGGCTCCGGAGGCTTCTGAGCGCATTGCTCGAGCACTGGGCGCCACCGATGCGCTTGCCGGATTCCAAAGGTTGCGTAAACAACTGAATGCCCCAATCCGGCTCGCTGATTACGGGTTCACCCAGGACAACATCGCCGAAGCAGTAGAAATCATCCTGCCCGTAGTCCCAGCCAATAATCCACGGCCCGTCATGCGCGACAACCTGACTGCGCTACTCAACGCCGCGCTGGTGGGCGATGACCCAATCGTTGTCCGTAAAGCTGACACCGCGGAGTCTCACGATTAGACCAAAGTTTTGTATCTGGCCCTCATGGCACTGAGCTGTTCAGTACGTTTCTGTTGCAATCCTTCAAATATCAATAGCGTGGCGAGTACACCCAAGGTACCGAGAACTGCGGCGGCAAGAACATCATGCGGATAGTGGTGTCCTGCCAAAACCCGCGAGATTCCCTCAACGACCGCGACCGGGAAGACAACGTAAGACAGCCCAGGAATTGCAAAAGCCAAGCCCATCGCAAGCCCGAAAGCGATGACCGTGTGGTTGGAGGGATAGGAAAAATTATCTAACGGTGGGCAGTTTGCTGGTGTCTGGATGGTATGACAGGGCCGAATCTGACCAAACATGCTTTTCAATATCCGGTTGAGCAGATAGATCACGACAATGACGACGCCGCCGTAAAGCAATCGGATGCATGCCGCATTATGTTCGGTGCGCCAGCTCCACAGAAACGCGATTCCATAGCCTGCAACAAGTGAGAGAAGCATGACCGTGGATGCGATCGTGCCGATATTAACCAATGTCTGATCAACCGCCGTCTCAAATAAGGCGGCGCTCCAAGTAGGAGTTTCAAAAAGTACGCCGACGACAGCGGCAACGAATAACCAGAGCAATACCGGTACCACAAGTTGTCTCGTCCGGGTCACATCGTCCTCCCACTTTCACGTTGATATCGCACACCTCGGCTGCGTGGAAGTATCGGGGCGTTCCGCCATGGTCAAACTTTTCACCACGAAACCGTCAGATGGGTGAACAAGATACCCTACAGACCTGCACTGAAATGCTACAAACTCATGGTCTTGAGGCCACTGGCGTCGAGTGTGGCCATTGGATGCAGGCATATGCTTTCGTCGAAGAAGAACTTCTCCCAGTGTTTGCTAACCACTGGGCTAATTTCCGCGAGCCGCTACGGCCACGCCAGCACGTAGATGACAGCCAAACCACACACGGCCATCCCAACGACAATGTCGGTAGCGTTGACCCGGATGGGTCGATACACGGCAGGAGGTTGGAGTCCAAACCCCCGCGATTCCAACGAGGCCGCAATTCACTCTGATCGCCGCAGGGCGACAATCAGCACGGCGAAGACGAACCTCAAAGCTTCCCTCATCAATGTAGTCGAGGAACAACCCTCAGATGTTCCAACTCCCGTTGCTCAAGCACTGGATAGGCAACGGCCCAAAACTCAGTTCAACATCGTTCTTGCACCGGCAGCTATAGCCCAGGATTAGGACTCCTAAGATGTAAACGATGCCTGCAACAGGACTCAGAGCTGATACACCATTTTCGTGGTCGACCAGCCCCGTCTCGTTTTTGACTTGGCTACATACAAGAACACTCAGTTGACTCGACGCATGCGAAACGAGCCGGTGCCCAGCTTTCGATCCCGGCGTTTGACTGAGGCTTCGCATAGGACGTCTGGAGGTATCTGAAATGAAATATTGTGTCCATAGAGACACTGTACGCCTCACCGATGCGAGGTCTACAACAGCCTGTGCTGAGCTTGAGAGCCAAAGTGGTACCCAAGGATCTTATTCGGTCAGGACGTGTCGAGCGTCTTCGAGCAGAACGACACAAGCCTCGCTCATGAGGCCGCCCCACGCAGTAGAACTTCTCCAGTTTTCACGCAAAGCGGGGAATATGAATCACGTAAACTGCGGGTTTGAATTCACGCAAAGTGCTGCATGACGTATTTTATAAATGATACCGTGTAATTATGCCTCGGTATAATGCAAGATTCGTAGATGAGACCCTAAAGCGGTCGCTTCAAAATTTCGGCGCTGTAATTGTCCAAGGACCACGTGCCGTTGGAAAAACTACTACCGCTAAACAAGCCGCAGCTAGCTCGATACGATTGGACTCATCTCCAGATCTGCCAGCATTTGCCGAAACATCGCCGTCGACGATCATGCAAGGTGATACACCCCGTCTCATTGACGAGTGGCAACTCGCCCCCACTATCTGGAATGCTGTACGCCATGAAGTAGACGAGCGCAGCGGTAAGGGACATTTCATACTGACGGGCTCCGCCACTCCTGCGGACGACATCACGCGCCATAGCGGTGCTGGACGCTTTCGCCGTATTCTGATGCGTCCGATGTCACTAGCGGAAAGCAATGAAAGCACACGGGCCGTTAGTCTGCAAACGATCATTGAAAAACAACCGTTTTCGGCTTTTGGCGGTGGTCCCACCGTTGAAGCATATGCTCACATAATCGTTCGAGGTGGTTGGCCAGCGCTGGTGACCGACCCGACAGCCGAAGCCACTGAGTATCTAGATAGCTACCTAGACGATATGACTCGAGTCGATCTGGCCGCAACCGACCAGCGCGTTGATCCTGCGCGCATGAATGCACTCGTAAGAGCACTAGCTCGAAATGTGTCATCCGAGGTGACACTTCAGAAACTGGCAGCTGAAGCCGATGTGATCGCTCCAGGCCAGGGCCCCCAGGATCGTGGCACCATACGACGATATCTGGATGCCCTCGAACGGATCTTCGTCGTAGAAGAACAGCCCGCATGGTCCACACATTTACGGTCGAAAGTTCGAATGCGAGTACAACCAAAGTGGCATTTCATTGACCCTTCCCTCGCAGCCGCTGCGCTTCAGGCAAGCCCCACAAGACTCGTGCAAGACTTAAACACTTTTGGCTTCCTATTCGAGTCTCTGGCCATACGTGATTTACGGATATACGCGGAGCTGCACCGAGGAAACGTGTACCACTATCGTGATGAGACCGGCCTTGACGTGGACGCCATAATTGAATTTCGGGATGGCCGTTGGATTGGCTTCGAAGTTAAAATGGGCGGCACCGAACACATTAACAAAGCAGCTACAAGCCTGCTGAAGCTGAAAAACAAACTCACCGAGGAGCGTGCTGCGCAGAATCTCGCGCTGGTAGTGCTGACTGCAGGCGAGATCAGCCATACTCGCAACGATGGGGTATCAGTGATTTCCTTAGGTCATCTGACAGCCTGAACATTTCGACATCGAGCCGTTTCCGCCCCGAACCTCTTACAGCCACGGCAAGCAGTAAGCAATGGCAAAGAAGCTTACGGTCATGCCCAGTACGACGTCACTGGCACGCACATAGATGGGCCGGTACACGGTGCGCGGCTTCAGTCCGAAGCCGCGGGATTCTAACGACGTCGCAATTCGTTCCGCGCGACGCAGGGCAACGATCAGCACGGTGAAGACTAACCGCCCGGCGTCTTTGAGCGTGAGTTTTGGTTTGCCCTTGCGATTGCGCTTGACCACCCCACCTTGCCGCATGAGCTGTGCGGCGCGAATGGTCTGCCATTCTTTGGGCAGGCCCAGCAGCAGTTGGTAGCCGGCGAGGACGGCGAAGGTGATCGATGCGGGTAGTTTGAGGTTCTGGTTCAGCGAGCGCATCAGATCCACGGGTGCGGTGGAGGTCAGAAACAGGATGGATGCGACCCCGATGACCAGGGTTCTGCCAGCAAGGGCTGCCCCGATGAGTGCGCCGTCGTCGGCACGAGCTAGAACGTTGACCAGGAACAGGCCAAATCCGAAGGCGATGAAGGGAATGTGGGCGTACGCCAGCCAGCGGGCGGGCACGTTGCCGATGGTCAGGGCGATGATCACCAGCCCGACCCAGAGTAGTGCGGGGCGGATGGGTTCCCAGATGAACAGCATGGACACGGACACCACAAACAGGGTGATGAGTTTGACGGCGGGGTTCCAGCGGGTCAGGGCTCCGGGTGTCACCAGGGCGGATGGGTGTTGGATGGTCAGGGTCATATCAGGGCTTTCTGGGCGACCGTGATGGTGCGGGTTGCCCAGGCTTGGGCCAGGCGGTGGTCGTGGGTGATGATGACGACGGCGCCGCCACTGTTGGCGTGGGTCGCAAGTTCGTTGAGCATGGTGGTGGTTGCTGCACGGTCCAGGCCGAAGGTGGGTTCATCTGCCAGCAGGACGGTGGGTTCGGTGCGGTGTTGTGCGGCCAGCAGGCCGGTGGCGACTGACAGGCGGCGTTTTTCTCCGCCGGAGAGGCGGAATGGGTTGAGGTCTGCCAAATGGTCGATGCCAAAGGCGGTGGATAGGCGTTGGATGGCGGCTTCGGTGTGCTCGTCGGGGGTCAGACCGAAGCGTAGTTCGTCGTGGACCGAGTGGGCGAGGAATTGGTGTTCGGGGTTTTGGAACACCATGACCGGTGGGCGGCCGGTGATTTCTCCGTCGGAGGCGAGCAGGCCGGCCAGTGCCATGAGCAGGGTGGTTTTGCCGGTGCCGTTGGCGCCCATCACAGCGATGCGCTCGCCCGCGTGGATATCGAGATTGATGTTGGTGACGACCGGGTCGGCTTTGGATGCCGGGCGGACGGTGAGATTGGCAGCGCGCAGCAGCGGTGCAGCGGCGGCGTCGATGGTTGGTACCTTGTAGACGGGTAATCGCACGCCTGGGGTCCAGACGCCGTTGGCTTCGAGTTGGTCTGCGTGTTCGGCGAGGACTCGGTCGGTGGGGCCATCGGCTTGGATGCGGCCGCCGTCGATGACCACGGTGCGTTCGGGGAGGCCGGGGCCGTCGGCGAGTTCGTCGAGTCGGTGTTCGACCAGGATCAGGGCGCCGTCGTGGCCGGTGAGTTCGGTGAGCACCTGCATGACTGCGGCGACGCCTGCGCCGTCGAGCATGGAGGTGGGCTCATCGGCGAGCACCACGCTGGGTTCGGCTGCCAGTGCTGCGACAGTGGCGATGCGTTGGACCCAGCCGCCCGACAGGCTTTGGGTGCGGTGGTGTAGTAGGTGTTCGGCGTCCACGGAGGCCAGTATTTTGTGGACGCGGCCGCCGATCTCGGCCGGGTCGATGCCGTGGTTCTCTAAGGTCAGGGCGATTTCGTCTTCGACCAGAGGCAGCGTGATGCTGGCGTGTGGGTCTTGGGGTACGTTGCCCACGGTTCGGCTGAGTTCGGCCACGGTTTTGGTGATCACCGGTTGGCCTGCGACGAAGCAGTCGCCAGAGATGTTCAGCGGCACCGAGTGCGGGACGACCCCACGAATGGCATCCAGCAGTGTGGATTTACCGGCACCCGAGGCGCCCAACAGCAACAGTTGCTCGCCGGGGTGCACGGTGAGGTTGATGTCGTTGAGCAGCACCCGGTTGGTGCGCGGATCCACCGCAGTGAATCCGCGCAGTTCAACCAGCGGTTGGCTCGGCGTCATTGCGCCCTTCCGATGGCGTAGTTATCGACCACGCCGGTTTTCTTGATGGCCTTGACTAATACCCAGGCCACGATCCCGCCCAGGATGATGCCCGAGGTGCAGTGGATGGACAGGCGCAACAGCATGATCTCTTGGCCGATCCAGCCCAATTGAATGGCGGTGGACCAGAACACGAAGAAGGCGCCCAGGAACCCGCTGATGGCATAGCGGGTGATGCCGAATTTCCGATAGCGGCCGATGGCAAATGGCAGTTCGGAGCCCAGGCCCTGGAGGAAGGCTGCGAACAGCAGCATCGGGCCCACTGGGGAGCCGAGGAAGACGAATTCCATAGTCGCGGCGATGATTTCGGCCAGGATGCCGGCGCCAGCTTTACGCGTGATGGCCACGGCTAGGGGCGCGACCAACAGCCAGCCGCCCTGGAGGAAGTGTTGGGCGAGGTCGCCGGCCGGACCCATGGCGATGGCCAGGCCATTCCAGGCTTGGACTAATGCCCAGTAGACGAATCCGAAGACCACGCCGAGCACGACCACAAGTACGAGGTCTTTCAGCTGCCATTTGAACGGGCTGTCATACGGGTTGCGGTAGGTGGATTGTTGTTGCTTCGTGGCGGTCATGCTGCATCACCGGAGTTCTGTGCGCTTGGGGAATCCAGGGATAGTGACACGTGGGAGACGACGTGTGGGACGTGTTCGCCAACTTTTGCCCAGGCGTTGAAGATCACGGTGAGCACGCAGGACAGGTCGCCGCGCACCGTAGTGGCGAAGTGATCTTCGGTGACCTCAAGCCCGGAGTCTTTGACTTCCTGGATGGCCTCCATGATCGGGTCCATGTGTGGCAAGTTGCCGTCGGTCAACGGGTACAGCGACCAGGATGCTGCCGCAGGTATTCCGGATTTGTCCAGGAAGACGCGCTTTTCGGCAGGCAGTTCACCGGGGACCAATTCACAGGCTGCACCGCCTGGGCAGCCGCGGGACAGCAGGATGTGGCTGGTCAGGTGGCGTCGTTCCGAAGCCACCGAAGCCGAGTGAATCAGGGTTGCCGCATAGGCTGCGAGTTTTTGTGCGGCGTCGCCGGTTTTGACTCCCACGTAGGTGGAGACTTCCCCGGTTTGAATATCCAGCCCCTCGGTCAGCCCGTGAGGTCTCAGGACTTCGCTGGTGTGTTTGATGGCATCGACAATGATGCGTTCGAAATCATCGGCGTGCGGGTGCACACTGATGCGCATCCCAATGCCGATTTGTTCTGGTGTCAGCTCTGCCCCGAGCGTTTGGGGCGATAGTGTTGGACCACTCACGGTGGTCTCCCTTCCGACCACCGGGTTCTCAACAACTCGAGAACTTCGGACCTCTCCCTACGCCAGCATGATCTGGATCAGGTGAATCGGGTCTGCGGCATCTCCGCACTCTCAGCACCAGTTTCAGTGCACCCCGGGGTCTATGTCGCACACCACCATAGTCGGTTAAGACGGCGCCTGGCCAACGTTGCGATTTTCTACGAGTACTCTCGGCCTCGCGACGGCGGGAAGGAAACGTATGGTATTTGAACCTCAGAGTGCCGGCAGTTCTTCAAAGCGATCATGACATTCGGGACACAGAGGTAGGCTTGCGTAATCTTGTGGAGCCACGAAGATCACTCCACACATTGCTCTGATACCTGTACCTTCAATAAGGCTCCCAGCAATATGGGCCCTGTGTGCATAGTGTTTGTGAACACCAGGCTTCGATTCCGCCAGCTCGCCCCGATCAACAAGGTCTCTTAGAACTTGCCCTCGTTTCTGCCAATAGCCTGTCTCGGCGTACGTCGAGAATTCGTCCTGGAACCGTTCCCAATCCTGCTCGGGCGGATGCAACGATATTAGAAGACGAAGAGTCAGCTGCCATTCGAGGTGTCCGCCAGGCTGCAAGCTGGATCCGATGCTGCCGTCATCTTTAGATTGCTTCTTCGCGTTGTAACGCCCTGACCCAAAGTCGATAGAAACAACTGCTTCGTCGAAAGTGTAACCAGGTTCCTGGAACGAGCTGATTTCGAGTTCTATGACTGCATAAGTCTCAGCATCATTCAATGGGTGGGGTATTTCAATAGTGCGAGGCGTTCCTGGACGAATGTTTTCGAGTATCTGGAGAACCCTGCGTTGGATTTCGAGGTCCCACTCCGTCAAGAGGCGTCCAGCCGTTTCTTGTTTCAGAAGCCGTTTGTCTTCATTTTTCGGTAACCATGCCTCCACCGCGCCAGATGTCACAGCTTGTTCAACGCGGAAATAAAAATCGTCATGATCCTCGTGAAGCGCCCTGGGTTTTGTTCCGTTTTTTATACGGGGCTCAGGGCTTGAGCCTGGGTCATATGATAGCTGGCTTCTACTTCGGTCGGGGTCTGGTAGTTCAAGGCTTCATGCAATCGGGTGGTATTCCACCAGTGGACCCAGTTCATCGTTTCGAATTCCACCTCGGTGGCTGATGGCCACGCGGGCCGAGCATAAATCAATTCGGTCTTATACAAGCCATTAACCGTCTCGGCCAATGCATTATCGTAAGCATCTCCAGCGGTCCCAACCGATGCCGTCAGACCAGCCTTGGCAAGATGTTCGGTATAGCGAATGCTGACATATTGCGAGCCGCGGTCGCTGTGGTGGACTAAGCCATCCAGGGCTTGGTCTTTGGCACTGAGCAGCGCGTGCTCTAACGCTTCCAAGGGCAGCGCATCAGTACGCATCGTCGTGCGGGTCGACCAGCCCACGATCTTACGACTGAAGGCATCCGTGACAAACGCGGTGTAGCAAAATCCGCTGGTGGTGCGCACATAGGTTATATCCGCGACCCACAGCCGGTTGGGTGCTGTGACGCCAAAGTCCCGGTTGACCAGATCTGGCCGCTGATCCGGGACCTTCGCAGCGATGGTGGTGTGGGGTTTTCGTCCTCGCACCACACCGCTGAGTCCCGCCAGGCGCATCAGCCGAGCCACTTGGTCACGGCCAACTTCCCAGCCAGCACGTCTCATGGCATGCCATATTTTGCGCACCCCATAGACCCCATAATTGGCTTGGTGCAGCTCTTTGATCACCGGAATCAACGCGGCATCCCGGCGCGAACGATCACTGGCAGGACGGGCTTTCGCCGCCCGATAGCCGCGTGAGGTGATAAACCCACGATCTGTCGCGCCCAGGACACGACAGATGGACTCGACTCCGAAACGATCCCTGAACATATCGATATATGCGATCATCTCGTCGTGGGGCGGTCGAGTTCCGCTGCGAAAAAAGCTGACGCCGTCTTGAGGATCTCATTGGCCCGGCGCAGCTCCGCGTTCTCCCGCTTCAGCTTCCGGATTTGCTCTTGGGCATCCGTGGGCACCCCTGACTTCTTGCCGGTATCCACTTCAGCTTGTTCCACCCATCGGCGCAACGTCTCTGTCGCGATACTGAGCTTGGGCGCGGTTTCACGAATCACCACATACCGGCTCGGCGCGTCTTCATCTTCGAGCCGATCAAGCACCAAGCGCGTGGCACGATCTTTAAACGACTGCGGGTATTTGGTTGGCATAGTTCTATCCTCTCATTTTAGGACGGAACAAAACCCAGGACGGTTCAGAACTTGGTCAGGAACAGCGCCTCTTCCATGGCCGAGTCGCCACCGCCCACCACGGCAATCTCGTGCTCCTTAAAGAAGAACCCATCACAGGTGGCACACCAGCTCACACCTCGACCCACAAATTCTTTCTCACCGGGCACCCCCAACTCCCGGTACGCCGAGCCGGTAGACAACACCACACTGCGAGCGCGCACTACTTCGCCGGTGCCCAATGTAATTTCCTTAATAGGCTTGTCCAGGGTGAGCGCGGTGGCGTCTTCGCGACGAATATCGGCACCGAAACGCAGTGCCTGTTGTTCCATGTTCATCATCAGCTCTGGACCCATAATGCCTTCAGGGAAGCCAGGAAAGTTTTCCACATCGGTGGTGTTCATCAATTCCCCGCCGGCTGTGACCGAGCCGGCAATCACCACCGGAGCCAGGTTTGCTCGCGCCGTGTAGACGGCGGCGGTGTAGCCGGCCGGACCGGAGCCCACTATGACGACGTCGTGGATGGGTTCAGAAATCTGCTCGGTCACGGTCAAGGTCCTCCTGCATGGGCATTTCTTAGGTGGTGCACGGGGTGGCGTAGTGATACGCCTGCTGACTACCCATGCTGGCTGAGCCGGCACACCCATACAACAGCGCTACCGCCCCATGGAAACCCGAGGGAACCTGATTGGGAGCGCACAGCAAGCCTGGTGCGGGCGTTTTCTGTCGTGTAATATTGCCATATCTGCACGTCACGACGACATTTGGAGTGAAATTCATGGCACGCAAGTCCTTCAAACAGACTTTAGCCACACTGGCCGCTGGCGGTCTGCTCGCCACCGGCCTGATGACCGCAAGTAGCGTTGCCTCAGCACCGGAGGCCCAGGCGGCCGGGTGTTTTGTGGTTCAGATGCCCACGGTCATCTCGGGTAGCTGTAATCAACCGTCGCTTGTCACTTTTCAGTGTGTCGGCACACGAGGCAGTTGGGCCTATACGTACCGCAGAGCCACGAACTTCGCCATCAAGAAACCCTGCGCACTCGCATATAACCTGAACATTAAACGCATTACGTGGAACTAGTACACACGAGTTATCAGACACTTCGACGCGGTTTTCTCCACCACGTGGGACCAAACACGAACAGCGCAGCGAGGATAACCGCCGCCCCGATATACACCGCCCACCAGGGGAATCCTGGTTGTTCAGTCTGAAGTGGGTACTGTTCAGGGCCCTCTATATTGGGGATGCGCTCGGCAGTGACGAGTAAGCGGTGGCTGTTCACCCCGATGGGTGTGCACGTCACCAGTGTCAGCAGGTCTCGGCCGGCTTCTGGAATCAGTGATTCTGTTTCATGAGGCAATACTTCATCCATGCGTCTCACCTGGTAGGTGAAATTCTCACCGTAGGTCTCAATGGTAAAAATATCGTTTTCATTGAGTTTATCCAGGTGGGTGAAGAGCACCGCTTCAGCGAGTCCAGAATGCGCGGTGAGCACCGAGTGGGTGTCTTTTCCTCCCACGGGAAGCGCGGTGCCGTAGAGGTGGCCGACTCCTTTATCTAATACTTCTGCACTTGTGCCGTGATAAATGGGCAAATCAACATTGATTTCCGGTATCACAATGCGCGCCATGACACCGGTGGGAACGCCTTCAAGAATGCTCAAATAGTTTTGGTACGGTTGCGAATCAACGCTGGCTAGCCCGCGGGTGAAGGGGTCAAAAGCGGCACCGGACTGAAGTGTCTGGTTATATGTGTGCGCTTCGGCGAGTGCTTCGGCCCGCACCAGTTCTGAGATTTCATCGACCTGCACGCTGTAATTATCAATCAGCTGTGACTGGTTGAGTTGGGAAAACCAGCTCGCCGTCATCGGATATAGCATCACCAACACGCCCAGTAGCCCCAGCACCGCAAACTGCAGACGGTGTTTGACGGGTGCAGGACGTGTTCTTCGAGGACGTTGCAGAACAGCTTCGCTCATAGGTTCCGGTTCCTCATCCAGTAAATCAATCCCAGAACTGCCACTCCCACCAGAATGACGGCGCCGCCGGTGTAAAACACGTTGACCGTGAGCCCACCAAAGTCTGGTTCAATCTCGACGAGTTCACGATCGGTGTGGCTGAGCCAAAAACCCGTCAACAGTAATGACAACAACACCGAACAACTCCTGAAATCAGTAGATCCATACGGTAAATGGATCAGAATGGAATGCCCCGGCGGGGTGGTCCCTCATCTCAAAGGCTCCCCGCCGGGGTGTGAACAACAGTTTCGGGGTTCTACCGCACCTGTGTTGTTTCCTCAGTTTTATCAGAGGCGCTTAGGCTGCTGAGCGTGCACGGTTCCGCAGGTAAAGCCCGCCGCCACTCATCAAGAGCAGTAGCCCAGCACCCAGGAACACCATGGTGCCAGTGGAACCGGTCAGTGGTAGTTCAAAGTCAGGCTGCTTGACGTTGTCCAGGGTGTAAACCAGCTCTGCATTAGCACCGGCGCTCACGTCAACCGGCTGTGGGGTTTGGTCCAGCTGGTAACCTGCTGGAGCCTTGGTTTCCACCACCCAGTATTCGCGCAGGTTTTCAGCACCAGCGTTGAGTGGGCCGATGACCAGTTCACCGTTTTCATCGGTGGTAAAAGTGGTTTGACCGTGAACAGCGATTGGATCGCTATTGGCTGGATCAGCGGCTTCAGCTTCGGTGCGGAAGATCTGGAATTCAGCATCCCCCAGCCCCAACTGGTTGTCAGCATCCTGCTTGAAGATGTTCACGTAACCCCAGTTGGTGATGGTCGGAGGGGTGGTGAAATCGAACTCTTGCTCATTAATGGTGGTGTACTGGGTCACCTCATTCTCGATGACTCCGTTACCGATATCAGCACCTTCACGCACCGAGGTATTCAGTGCGTAGGCCAGTTGCTGACCATCGTTGGCTGCAACCTTGGCCAGACCAGCTTCAGTCAGTTCGAAGGTGACCACATCAGCGCCGTCGGCATTGGTGGAAGAGGTGACTTCATAGTCGGCTTCCTCTAATGCCGCGCCACCGTAGGTGACCTCGGTGATGGACTCGAACATGAGTCGTTCGTCCAACGTATCGACCAGGCGCAGTTCGGTGAACTCATCTTCCGGTGCCAGCACCGGTGCGGTGGAGGTAATATCCCAGGAGATGATGTCTCCGGCGCCTTCTGCGGCATCGTCAGCATCCTCATTCAGCGTCTTGGTGACTTCTGTTAGGGAGTTCTTGGGGTACACGTGAACGGTGTATTCCCATTCACCATCGATCGCGGTGGGGATGATCACCAGGAAGGGGTCAACTTTGCGCACAATGTTGTTATTACCGGTATCTTCACCTTCGGTGACGTAATAGACGCCTACCTCAAGGTCGGTGAACTCGGCAGTACCATCGGCACGGGTCACCAGCGTAGAACCCGGGGTTTCCAGGTCGGCCGGATCAATATCCGCTGCGGTGAGATCTTGTAGCTGAGCCCACTGGGTTTCGTCAGATAGGTCAATGTTTTCGACCTTCTGTACGGTGAACTCCACGCCTTCCAGCGGATTATCGATCACGCCTAGATCTGAGCCGTCAGCTGGGTCGCCGGCCGGATTGGGCTGAGCATGTTTGTGAACAATGATCGAGCCGTCTGTTTTTTCGAAATCAATATTTCCTGGACCGGCTGGAGCAGCATGTGCTGCAGCTCCTGCGCCGAAGAGCGCCATAAAAGCAACCGCAACGGTGCCAAGAGCAGCAACCATGCGCTTGCCCAGGGGGATTTTTTGAGCACTCATCAAGTGTTCCTTTCATTGGGTGAGGATGAACGTAACAGGGGTGTGATCGTTCACTGACTCAGGGGGGTGAAACGGGGTGGTATTAGGAAGATGACTGTTCTCGCGAGCGAAGAATCGACCAAGCAAACACCGCCAGAACGGCTAAGCCCAAGCCACCGGCAATCAGCGGCCACCGGTCAGAGAACCCGCCAGTCAGCGGCAAGGTTCCTGGGCTGAGGGGAGTGTTGACGAAATCCTCTTCAAAGAGGTGGCTGAGATGCATACCGCCAATGGTGAAGTGACGGGGTTCGGGGTCGAGATCAAAACCAGCAGGTGAGCGAGTTTCGGTCAGGGTGTAATCACCCCACAGCAACTCATCAACCCGCAGGGTGCCTACCTCTTCTGCGGCATCCCATTCGCCGTCGTTATCAACGATGGTGATGGTGTCGAAACCGTCCGGGCCAACAAACTCCCACTCTGAATCTCCCAGGGCAATGCCGTCGGGATTGATTTTGTTCCATTCGACGTTGCCGGGACGGTCAGCGTTGGTGAGCACACATGTGGTGTGAGAATTATCAACAATATCTACGCGGTGCGATTCCGAATCACTGTGTTCGGCCGGTTGAGCTGATTCCATCGGAGCCGAGTTAGAACCTGCACCCCAGCCGCCCTGATCCACGAAACATTGCACACTCTGCAGGGTGTATCCGGCCTCTTCGGGACTGATTTCCTCCGATCCGAAAGTCTCAGAGATCACGTACTCACCGGGTGTCACCTGGTAGGTATCGCCGCTATTGAACTCATAGATGTCATCGCCAGAATCAGGTGTGTGGGAAGCCCGCAGGTTCCATGGGTCAACATCAGCTGGGGCACCGTAGTTGATGTCGAACTCTTTGATCAGTGTCAACGTCGGGATGGAGATGTTCTCTATAGCTTGGGCAAACTCATAGTCCCGTTCAGTACCGGTGATCACGAAGTCCACCGGCTCTTCTAGCAGGTAGTACCCCTCCGGTGCTGTTACTTCCACCAGCTGGTACTCACCCCAGGACAGTTCTTCAACCGCAACGTAACCGTTGCGCGAGTCTGCATCGTTTTCGTCATTGTCACTCACAGTGGTGAGGACAGTGCCGTCCGGGGTGTGAATTTCCCATGCGGAACCTTCCAGAGCGTCGCCCTGAGTGTTGGTTTTCAGCCAAGAGACACTACCGGGTAGATCCTGGTTGACCAGCACACATTCGGTGGCGGTGCCAGCGGGAACGTCGAGCTGCCCATCAGTGAGCTCGAATGCGTTACCTACGTCGTCCTCTGTTGTACAGACGATGGAGGCCAGTTCATAACCGGCTTCTTCCGGTGTCAGCGCATCCGGGCCGAAGGTTTCAGCAATGGTGTACTCACCCGGAATCACTTCCCGGGTTTGTCCACTGTCGAACTCGATCGGGTCAGAACTAGCCGCGCTCGTCGCCGTGAGGTTCCAGTCATCCACCACTTCGGGGGCACCGTAGGAGGTATCAAATTGTTTGATAAGAGTCAGGGTGGTCTCTTGCTGCGGGGTGTTGGTGAAACTGCCCTTGTTCTGCATGGCTAGACGTGCCACCATTTCCTCTATGAGGAATATGCTGTGAGCGTGTTGCAGACCGGGGCGAGAACCTTGGACGTGGTTCAGTTGGTGGCATCTCGAGGGGAAGTGTCGGTCACCGAAGTGGCCGGAGCATTACAGATCAGCCCGTCGATGGCGCATCGACTCTTGAATACCTGCCTGACAAAAGGGTTTCTGCGGCAAGATTTTAGTGGCGGTCCCTATTCAGTGGGTGGCACCCTGCGCCAGATTGCTGACGATGTGAACCGCGATAAAAGCATGCGCGCCGTGTTGGCCCCGTTGCTGCGCAAGGCGACTCGAGAGCTGTCTGAATCCTGTTCCATTGCGGTTCTCGAAGGCCGCAATATTCGTTTTCTTCTCAGCGAAGAAAGCCCCAACCTGGTCACCATTTCCACCCCGATTCGTCGAGTTGCACCGGCCTTTAGTACAGCCGCGGGGCGGGCTTTACTGGCCACCCTGGACGATGCAGACATTGAAGCGCTTTTTCGGGACATGGATTGGGAGACTAAAACCGCGTCAGAGGTGCACAACCCACAAGGGGTGCACAGTTTTTCGGACCTTCAGGCAGAACTGCAACGCACACGTCAGCGTGGGTGGGCGGTACAAGCCGGTGAGTCTCAAGTGGGCATGGCCGCGGTGGCCATGGCCCTGGTGGATGGCGCCGGGGTGGGGGTGGCTTCGGTGACGGTCACCGTGCCGCAGATTCGTTTACATAAGCGCTCCGATGCCGTTGCGTTGGTCAATCAGTTGCGCCCGCACCAGCAGCAGATGCAAAAACGTCTCGCCCGCTAGATGAGTAATTCCTATTAGTGCTGTGCTGCAGTGGCGTTGCTTCGGGGCCAATGTTTCTGCGCGCTGAAGCAGACGAGGCCTATTAAAGAAGGTTGGAGGGTTTAAGCATATGTTGTGAACAAAGAACTGAACACCCTCCTGATAACACTGTACGTC
>NZ_DYXC01000140.1 GCF_020742345.1 Enteractinococcus helveticum
ATGATGACGCCGACCGCGGACTTTTGTCCGCGCGACATCTTTTTAATCGTCGTCTTCATCGGCACCCGAAACTCTTGGATCAGTTGCTGGGCGAAGTCCTCATCCCAGTTTTCGAAAGCTTCGCGAGCTGCTTTGAATGCGTGTTTGGCCAGCGCGTCTTCTGGGTAACGCTGTTCTTCGCGCACGAAGCAGATATTCGGCAAGACCTGTTCGTTCTCGTGTGGGACTTGCCCAAAGACTCGAACCGAACCGGAGGTCGGCCAGTCTTGCGCCGTCATGACCGACATCAACGTCGTCTTGCCGGCACCGTTGCGTCCGAGTAGTCCGTGGATCTTGTCTTTTTCAAAGTTCAGCGTGACATCGTCGAGGGCAAGAGTGTCTTTGAAACGGCGGGTCAGGCCATGTGCTTCGATTGCCCTGACACTGATATCCGTAGCCGGGGTGTTCATGGTTTCTCCTAGGTTAGGAATCATCGCGGTTGCGAATCATCGCCAAAACCGCTTCGGTTTCGAGTCCAATTGCCCGTGCTTCGCTCAGCAGGGGGTCGACGTAGCGCTGTGCGAACTGTTCGACTCGTTCGCTGCGAATAATCTGCTGGGCACCGGGCGCAACAAACGTTCCCAGGCCGCGCCGTCGAGTCAAAATGCCCCGGTCCACTAACAGACTGAGGCCCTTGCCGGCGGTTGCAGGGTTGACGCGGTAAAACGCTGCGAGCTCATTGGTTGATGGGGCCTGTTCATCTTCGGCCAACGAACCGTCGAGAACCGACGCTTCGATGTGTTCTGCGATCTGAATGAACAGCGGACGACCATCATCCATGGGACTCACCTTCCACATCTGTGAAACAGCTTCGCGGGTTGACTACCTCGCTGGTTCATTACTCTACTAACTAACCCATGAACATGCAATAGCGTCACGAAATTGTCCAACGCTCCCAGAAGACGGCATGGTGCAACGCAGCGGTATAACCACCCGCCGGGCGCACCCTGTTTATTCAACTGAATGACCGCAGTACAGCGACAGACACCAACAGTGATCGTTTGCATATCCGAGAGGCTGGCGTCATGACTGAATACGACCCTGAGAAGTATTACGACGACGATGAGCAGGATCTCGAAGAACCACAGGATGGCCGCGACAGCCAGCCACCCGAAGAGGGCTCATCAGATAATCCGGAGGCGCTCGACAAGCACGACCCGCTGCGCAAACATGACCCCACCCTGGTCCAAACCGATACCGAATCGACCATAATCGGCGAGGCTGCGGAAGCCACTGATGATGAGGAGCTTGACGAAGAGCGCGTTATCGACGACGTCACCGAGCTGGATGACGACCTCGACGATCCCCGATAGTCCAGGAATCCCGGTAGCTCAGGCCGTTACGGGCGTTGGGCGCCGGGTAAGATTTCGCGCACTTCGATCCAGGTGTCCAACTGCCCCGCCAGGATTGCTGCGACTTCTAATGCTCGCTCGCGACTTGCGACCCGAATCCCCCAGACTCTGGCGGAGGGCTTGCCACCCTCGTTATAGAAACCGCTGCGAACTTCTGCACCAGGCCCCACAACCACCGCGCGGGATTCCGGATCCAACACTTCGACCCAGTCAAGTTCAGAGTTGGCAAATAGCTCATCTTCAAATCGGGCCAGAAAGGCGACCACATCTTCACGCCATGCCGGGCTACGACGGCGCAACTCCTCTTCACGGATGTGCCATGACAATAAGTAGCGCATGTGAACTCCTCACATCAAGTAGCCGTAGCGGCCGTTATTTCGGCGACGAAGCGCCCAATATTCCCGATACCCCATGGTCCCACCGCAAACCCGCAGTGTCGACTAGGCACCTGACAGTGGACCCACTAGGCTGCAAAAGTAACGCGCTATTACAGCACAGAACCGCACAGCAGACATATCGACATACCCTGACACTTTATATGTCAACTAATCGGCATGGCATGTATAGACACTCATGCGTTAAGATAAGGACAGCTGCACTACCGTAGCGACCCGGCAGTTGTGCATGTCAGCGGCCGTAATGAGGTTGGAAGGATGACCGGACCACGGTCGAATTCCCATCACAAAGGATTCTCACTATGCCAAGCAATTCTGAATTAGCCGGCACCTGGGATATTGATCCATCTCACACTCGCATCGGCTTTTCTGCACGTCACGCCATGGTCACCAAGGTCCGCGGGGCATTTAACGACGTCGCCGGATATGCCATTTTCGATCCGGAAGATCCCGCAGGCTCGGAAATCGAGATTCGAGTCCAGCTGGCCAGCGTCGACACCCGCAACGAACAGCGTGACGAACACTTACGTAGCGCGGATTTCTTTGACGTGGAAAACCACCCAGAGATGCTCTTCACCGCAACCAGCGTGGATGAAATCGAAGAAAATAACTACGTGGTCGTCGGGGAACTCACCATCCGAGATATCACCCGACAGGTCACCGTTCCCTTGCAACTACGCGGGCTAGAACGCGATCCCTTCGGATCGCTGCGCGCAGGCTTGGAGGGCACGCGCCGCATCGATCGTCGAGAGTGGGGGCTGGAATGGAATACTCCGCTGGATTCTGGTGGCGTGCTCGTCAGCGAGAAAATTACGCTGGAATTCGAATTATCGCTGGTCAAACGCGAAGAGTAGGCGCATCCGTCAGCATCGCGTCAGCACTTAGGGGTGTTTGAGGACCGCTGGCTCCGCAGCAGCAATATCCGCCGTTTCAATCTGGAACGTGGAGTGGTGGATCGCCACCTCGAAGTGCTCGCTGACGCATTGTTGCACGGCTCGTAACTGCTGGGCGACGTGGCCGCTGGTAAAGCATTCATCCTTGACCACAATGTGAGCTGTCAGCACGGGCAAGCCGGTGGCCACAGTGGAGGCATGTAAGTCATGCACATCAAGCACATGGTCAAGCTCCATAATGTGGCGCCGAACCTCATCCAAATCCAAGCCCTCGGGCGTAAATTCCATGAGCACACTGAGGGTTTCCCGCAGCAAAGTGTAGGCACGCGGCACAATGAGTGCCACAATGAATAAGCTGGCAATCGCATCAGCCTGAAGGAACCCGGTGGTGACCATGATGACCGCTGCGACAATGACACCCAGTGAGCCTAGGGCGTCGTTGAGCACTTCAAGAAATGCTGCTCGCATATTGAGGTTCGCGCCGCGGCTCGAGGCCAACACCGATAGGGCAATCACATTTGCGCCCAGGCCAAGCACACCAAAGACCAGCAATTCTATGGCCGGAACCTCAGGTGGGCTGACAAGCCGGCGGATGCCCTCAATGGCGGCATACACCCCGACAGCCAATAATAATGATGCTTGGCCAAGGGCCGCGATCACTTCGATCCGGCGAAAACCCCAGGTCCGCCGCGACGTCGGCGGCTTATGCATGAGCGTCGCAGCGATCAGGGCAACCAATAACCCTGAGGCATCAGTCAGTGCGTGAACGGTATCGGTCAGCAGCGCCAAACTGCCGGTGACGATCGTCCCCACGAACTGAATAAGCACAATGGCAGCAGTCAACCCGAAAGCAATCCACAACTTTTTGCGGAAATCTGGTGACTGTTCTGCCTCGTCGACCGACGGCCCGTGATGATGGCCTGCACCCATAGTTACGACCCCTCTTCGACAACGGCGTGCCTACCAAGGCGCAGATGCTCACAGAGCTGAGCACTTTTACCGGTGGCTTCCAGCATTTTCTCGGCAGCAGCGATTAATTCTTTTAGCAACATAGGCTCTGCCAGGGCGTACCACATAGAGCGCCCCTCCGGACGCGCCACGATCAAACCGCATTCGACCAAAAAACTCAGGTGTTTACTGACGGTCGATTGCGCCAGTCCCATATGCTCAACAAGGTCTCGCACCCGATGCTCACCGGAGGCGAGGTGCTGCAGAATTGCCAGACGCTTTGGTTCAGCAACGGCCTGAAAGAGATGAGCATAGGCTTGCGTGGCTACATCATCGAAGCCAAAACTATTCATCGCCATAGAGCGATGATAACGCTTTATGGCGATACCGTAAAGGGTGCGGCAGTGCTTTCCTAATACCGGCGAGCTAGCCCAGTAGTTTACGCGGGTTATGCCACAGCACCTTACACATCCAGTCCTCGCCCAGACCCCAGTTGTGCAGGGCTTCGATCTGGTGGCTGTAGCTATAGGGAATCGTGGGAAAGTCCGTGCCCAGCACCACCTTGTCGGCCAGTTCGTGCATCGTGTCGCAGTAATCCTCGGGCATGGGCGCGAAATTGCGTCGCACATAGTCTGTGCCGACCATTGTGGTATCCAGGTACACGTTGGGGGCTTGTTTCGCTAAGGTGGCGAACTCGTCATATTCCGGCATACCCATGTGGGCAATGATCACCACCAACTCCGGGTGGCGGTCGACCAGTTCAACGATCGAGCCTGGACCGGTAAATTCACCACCGTGGGGACCAGATCCACAGTGAATCACCACCGGCACTTTGGCTTGTGCAATCAGCTCCCACGACGACGTCAACAACGGGTCCAGCACGGAAAACGCGCCGACTTGGACGTGCACTTTAAAAATCCGGGCGCCGTCGTCCAGCAGCTGCCCGACCATCTCTTCGGCGCCGTGCTCCGGGAAGAACGTTGCCGAATGAATCGCGTCGTCGTAGTGGGCCGCGAATTGTTTGGAGTACTCATTGAGATACCCTGCCATGCCGGGGCGGTGAGCATAATTCAACGTGCTGAATGCCTTGACGCCCAGCTCGCGCAGTATCTGTACCCGCTGGGACTCTGAGTATCGGTAGGCGATGGGCCAGGCGGGTTCGCCCAGCTCGGGCAGGCGGTCGAAGAATCCCCAGACTTTTTGTTGCAC
>NZ_DYXC01000141.1 GCF_020742345.1 Enteractinococcus helveticum
TGATCGAACGTAATCGCCACTTTCTGGTGGGTGCGGCGTCGTCGGCGTCATTACGGAACCAGGTTGGTCGACGACTCCTGGCCCAACCTGAGATTGAACGGGTGACATATCTGCATCTGGAATATGTTGGCCCGGTCCGGTTGTTCCTCGTCGCTGAAGTTGACCTGGTCGGAAACGCTGTTGAGGACGACGTCGCGACTCGCCTGCGCCGTATTGAGTATGCGCTTGAGCAGCACGAACAGATCGCAGAAGCGGTCCTGTCACTGTCGGTCAGTGATGAAGCTTCCTTGCGGTTCGATACCTAAGAGCACCAGTGTTAGAAAATGCAACGACGGTGGTGGCGGCCCGTTTCGTGGACCGTCTCACCACCGCCGCGCGGGGCAGATATTGAGTTGCGGATTCCTCAGCGCCCGAAGCGGGTCAGTCGCAGGGAGTTGAGTACAACGAGCACGGAGGATGCTGCCATGGCAGCGCCGGCGAACATGGGGTTCAGTAGGCCAAGTGCCGCAATCGGAATTCCGGCCGTGTTGTAGGCGAATGCCCAGAACAGGTTGGTCCGGATAATGCGCAGCGTCTTGCGAGATAACTGCAGCGACTGGGAGACCTGAGTCAACGAGGAACCCATGACGGTGATATCGGCTGCTTCGCGTGCCACATCGGTGCCCGACCCCATCGCGATTCCCAGATCGGCTTGGGCTAATGCTGGGGCATCGTTGACGCCGTCACCGGCCATCGCCACGGTTTTACCGGCAGCCTGGAGTTCTTTGACCTTGTCAACTTTGTCTTCTGGCCGTACTCCGGCAAAAACGTGGTCTGGGTTGATGCCAACTTCGGCGGCGACCTGGCGGGCAACCGATTCGTTGTCCCCGGTCAGTAACATCGGGGTGATGCCCATGTCCTTGAGCTCAGCGATCGCTTGCGCCGAGGTATCTTTGATCTGATCTTGTAACGACACGATTCCGGCCAGTTGCCCATCAATGGCAACCCAGACGGCGGTTGCACCGGCTGCTTCGGCATCGGCAAGTGCGTGTTCGTCAGCGGCGCTGAGTGCACCGGTGTGCTCGACAATGAACGAGGAACGTCCCGCTGCAACTCGATGCTGACCGGTTGCCAGCCAGATGGTCCCGACGACGCCGCCACCGGCGGTTGAGGAAAACTCGGTGACCTCAGGTAGTTCGTTCACCGCCTTGCCGGCTTCGACAATGGCCGCTGCGATAGGATGCTCCGAACCGAGTTCGACGGCCGCTGCAGCAACCACAACGTCGTCGGCGGTGTGTCCATCAAATGCAATGACATCTGAGACCGCCATCTGACCTTCGGTCACGGTCCCGGTCTTGTCTAATACAACGGTATCGACGCCGCGAGAGTCTTCCAGGACTTGCGGTCCGCTGATGAGAATACCCATCTGTGATGCCCGGCCCGTACCGGCCAGTAGGCCGATGGGGGTAGCCAATCCAAGTGCACAGGGGCACGCAATGATCAACACGGTGACTGCTGCACGGAATGCGGTGGCCGGATCACCGAAAATCAGCCAGGCGATCAGCGTGACCAGCGCGATGACCAATACGATCGGCACGAAGACCGCTGAGATGCGGTCAGCCAGCCGAGCAATCGGTGCCTTTTCGGACTGCGCGCGTGTCACGAGTTTGCCCATCTGGGCCAATGTGGTGTCGGAACCGGTGCGGGTGGCACGAACCACCAGCCGCCCAGAGGTGTTGATCGTGGCACCGGTGACCGTGTCGTTTTCGGAGACCTCGACTGGAACTGATTCGCCAGTGATTAACGATGTGTCGATTGCTGAGTGTCCAGAGACGACGAACCCGTCGGTTGCGATCTTCTCACCCGGGCGTACCACGAATTCATCGCCCACTTGCAGTGTGGATGCATCGACGACGACTTCTTGCCCGTCGCGCAGCACCGTGGCTTTTGAGGCTGCCAGGTTCAATAATGATCGGAGTGCTTGACTTGCACGGTTTTTCGCGCGCGCCTCCAGGTAGCGGCCAAGCAGCAGGAAAGTAGTGACCACGCCGGCGGTTTCATAGTACAGCGAATGGTCGTGGCTGCCTGCATGCAGGGTCATGGTTGGATCCAGAAATAGCTCAACCGTTGAGTAGACCCATGCTGCGGTTACCCCAATCGACACCAGGGTATCCATGGTTGAGCCGCCGTGCCGGGCAGCCTTGACTGCCCCACGGTGAAATGGCCAACCGCCCCAGAATGTTACGGGCAAGGACAACACCATGGCGACCCAGCCCCAGTGTGGAAACTGGAAGACACTGAACATCGAAATGATAAACAGTGGGATTGTGGCAATGGCGCTGCCGATGAGTCGCGGCTTCAGCTCAGCGGCTCCGGGAGCGTCGTCGACTTTTGGTGCTTCGACCTCGTCTTCGGTAGTTTCAACCGTTTGTTCTGGTTCGTCACCGTGAATGGTGGCATCATAGCCAGCCTTCGAGACCGCATCGATGAGGATACGATCCTCTAAACCAGCCGGAACCTTCAGAAATGCCTGGTTGAGAGGTAAATTGACCGACGCTTCTACGCCGTCGAGCTTTTCTAGTTGACGTTCAACCCGCCCGACGCACGACGCGCAGGACATCCCGGAAATATCCAGTTCAACTTCGCGGGTTTCGGTCGTTTCGGTAGACATAAAAATCCTTTAGCAACGTGCTAGTGCGCTATTCAACGATGGAATAGCCGGCTTCGGCTATCGCATCGGAAAACTGTTGGGCTGATGGTGTGGGGTTCGAGGTCACGGTGGCCGTGGAGACGCCGTCACTGACAAGATCGATCTGGACGTCAGTGACGCCGGGCAGTGCCTTGAGCTCGGACGTTACCGAACCGACGCAGTGCTGGCAGGTGAGGCCTTCAAGTTTCAGAGTGGTTTGTGCCATGAGAATTCTCTTCCTATCTATCGCAGAAGACGACCGACGGTGGCCGAGACTTCTTGAACTTTTTCTTTGATGGCTTCGGGATCACCGGAGGCCACTGCATCGTGGACACAATGGTTCATGTGATCGGTGACCAGCCCGAGGCTCAGTGCGTGCAGTGCCTTATTGACCGCGGACACCTGGGTGAGCACGTCAATGCAGTAGGTGTCGTCTTCGACCATGCGCTTGATACCGCGCACCTGGCCTTCAATGCGTGCCAGGCGCTTGAGGTAGGCCGCCTTATCGTCCGTGTAGCCAACGGCCTCGTGGTCTGCCTGTTGTGTCGTCATGATTGCTCCTCACTTCGAGCTATTCAACACCCCTATTTTTATACCCCCTATGGGTATCGGGTCAAGCCAGAATGCGATCTTTGGAAGTGCGGTTCACCTTCAGCGCAGATACCCCTGACGGGTATGGTCCTTCATTTGCTGAATCTTTGCGCTAATGTGGTCTGTGCCACATAGTTTCGATGGTGAAGGAGTCGGAGTGCAACGAACAGGACATCTCTGGCGGACGCGTAGCGAATACGAAGATTCTGCGGATGATCACGCAGGAATACGTCGGGTTTTAGAGGCCGCTTTCGAAACCACTGCGGAAGCTGATCTGGTCGATGAGCTACGCCACGACCCAGAACACTGGATTCAGCGGTACTCGGTGCTGGGTATGACCGCAGCGATTCCTGATTCTGAATTCGAAACCCTACCCGCCGCCCACGCTCTGGCGCACCGCTGCATCGTCGGCGGACACCCCGGGCTCATGCTGGCTCCCACCGGTGTACTGCCGCAACACCAGGGCGAAGGCGCCGGAACCGCAGTCATTAATGCGGTCCTAGAACTTGCTAAGGACGACGGCGAAGCATTCGTGCTGGTATACGGTTACCCACACTATTACCCGCGCTTCGGGTTCACCCCGGCAGCTGAGGCAGGAATTACCGCTCAGTGGGCCACCCAAAAGCCCGCACTGCAAATCCGAATCCTGGATGACACCGCCACCATCCCGACCGGTGAAGTTGAATTGCCGAAGGCATACGGCATCTAA
>NZ_DYXC01000142.1 GCF_020742345.1 Enteractinococcus helveticum
CATCATCCCACGGAGGTAGGACAACCACAGCAACCATTCAAAAAATGGCATCAAACAAACTTGGCACACTATTGAGTTCTCAAACAACCACACCCACCAACCAACACACCCACACAAGACATGCCAGCCAACAGGAAACAAACGACCCACAACCAAATCATCGTGAATCAAGCCATAAAGGCGCAGAAGATAACACTAAATGATTGGTTCCAATCAAGTCAAATCAGCCCACCGTGACTTCTTTCATAGTCCAATGCAATGGCTATTGAACCATTATCACTGTAAAATGCTTGTGAAGTTCAGTACGATACTGTATTCGATCTGATGTTTTCAGGACCGACATCCGAGCGTAACATGAATGTTTATCGCTTCGTCAAATCGGGGCTGCCTAGAATTTTCCGGGCAGTTTCTCACTATATAGCGTGTTAATATGCATTTCAACATATGTTCACGAGCACTTGGTATCAGCGAGTTAGAGATAGTCCTGACTTGGATCGTTTTATAAATTTTCTAAAAGAACTTCTGTGTCTCAGCGCTTCCCGTCTCCGGTCCGCCCTGGGCACGAGAGATAACTATACACAGATAAATTTCGAATGCAAAATCGGCGGATTCGATGCGGACCTGGAGTTCAGTTCCGCATGAATCAGCCCACTTTTAGACGACTACCGACCCTGTTCCTTCTAAACGAGGTTCTAGTCGAGATGTAGATCTCACACATTATTTGACGTCATGTCCACGAACCCCAAATTCCTGCGGCCACGACGTACCACGAAGTATTTTTGGTGAATCGCATCTTCCGTCGAGAATAGTTGCTCCGGATCCTCGACTTTGGTGTTATTCAGATAAGCTCCCCCGTCTTTGACGGTGCGTCGAGCTGCTGACTTCGATTCTTCAAGTCCTGTGGCTACTAAGAGGTCTACTATGCTCATTTCTTTATTGAGATCTTGAGGTTGTGCGGTTGGCAACTCAGCACCGGCAGCCTTCAGGGTTGCGGGATCAATCTGCTGGAGTTCTCCCCTACCGAATAATGCGGCTGAGGCATCAATGACACGTTGAGTTTGACTTTCTCCGTGAACCAGTGATGTCACTTCCCAAGCAAGACGTCGTTGTGCTTCACGTCGAAAAGGTTCATCCGCCACTTTTTTTGCGTAGTCTTCAAGCTCATCACGAGTGAGGAACGTAAACACCTTCAGACGATCGATAACATCTGCATCTGCGGTATTGATCCAGAACTGGTAGAAGGCATACGGAGAACACATCTCAGGATTTAGCCAGATGGCGTTGCCTTCGGATTTACCAAATTTGGTGCCGTCAGCATTGGTAATCAGCGGGGTACCCATTGCGTGAACGTGTTCACCTTCAACCTTGCGGACCAGTTCGGTACCGGAGGTGAGGTTGCCCCACTGATCAGAGCCACCAGTTTGAAGCGTCACATTGTGGCGACGGTAAAGCTCCATGAAGTCCATACCCTGCAGGACTTGGTATGAAAATTCCGTGTAAGAAATGCCTTCATCGGATTCCAAACGTGAAGCCACAATTTCTTTTCGGATCATTGTGCCTACACGGAAATGTTTGCCAATATCTCGCAAGAAATCGAGGGCAGACAATTCACCTGTCCAGTCAAGGTTATTGACCATGACCGCACCATTGTCGCCTTCAAAGGAAAGATAGTGTTGAATTTGATTGCGCAGCGATCCGACCCAGCCTTCAACGGTTTCACGGGTGTTAAGTGTTCGTTCGGAAGTCTGACGCGGGTCGCCAATCAGCCCGGTCGCCCCTCCAACGAGTGCAACCGGATGATGCCCTGCGAGTTGAAGACGACGCAACAGCAATAATTGGACCAAGTGTCCAAGGTGTAACGATGCCGCGGTGGGATCGAAGCCGCAATAATACCGGATAGGGTCCCCTGCGAGAGCTTCTTCCAATTTGGCTTCATCCGTAGAAACGTGTATAAGTCCACGCCACTTCAGTTCCTGCCAAATGTTTTCAAAAGAAGGATCATTGGCTTGTCGACTCAAAAACTCTTCATTACTCACGGTCATCAAACTACCAGCTTCTGCTAAACGTTCTAAAAATTCTTGGCTTGTATGTCTCGCAGCCCACTAGGCAACTCATTAGCAAGTGCAGTGGTAATCATCGTTAAAGCCTGCGTTGCGCGTGTCATTGCCACGTAGAGGTTGCCGACTGATCCCCCGTTGTGTTGCACCACGTGTTGGGGTTCGACGATTATCACGGCGTCGTATTCTAGTCCTTTGGATTCTTGTGCGGTCACCAGAGCAATATTGCGATCACGTCGCCGTCCGATACCAGTCCACACTTGTCCCGAATAGGTTTTCTCCAGCACGCGATGAATCTTGGCATGGTCATCCCCTACTGCGATGACTCCGATAAGTCCATCCGGGAAGCGTTGAAGCTGTTGATCTACGGAAGTAACCAGTGCTTTATCTAGCTCCTCCACAGTGGTGCGTATTAACTCCGGATCGTGGTTACCTTCGCGTAAGGCGGTGGGCGTCGTGACGCGGCGTCCGGCAGCAGCCGCTACCTTTGCAGCAGTCTGCGTGATGCGTTCCGGGGTCCGGTAATTGACGGTCAGCTCAGCTAACCGCCAGTGGTTTGGTGCAAACGGTTCTAGAATTGAGCCCCAGTCCGTGCTGGGATCGGCACCTGATGCTTGCGCTAAATCGCCGACGATTGTGAACGAACGCAACGGTGATCTGCGGAACAGCATGCGCCATTGCATGTGGCTCAGTTCTTGCGCCTCGTCGACAATGACGTGGGCGTATGTCCAGGTTCTGTCCCGCTGCGCACGATCAGCCACCGAAGTCCACGGAGTTTCCGGTTCCTGAGCAGCCGCCAGCATTTCGGGGGTCACCACCCCGTCGACGCCAATATCTTCGAGGGTATAGTGCATATTTTCCAGGGCAGCTTCGGCGGTATCAAGGTTGCGCTGCTGCGCCTTTTTCGAGCCTTGACCTGCTGCAGATACCAGATCGCCTATTGCCACTGCGGCCTCATCGATCAGTGGCACATCGGCTTCCGTGAACGGTGTACCCGGCGCCCGCAGCAGTGTTTTGATTTCCGTTGCAGACAACATTGGAGCAGCATCGACCAGATACTTGGGCCTGGACAACAACTCATCTACCAGTCCCGTAGGTGTCAACGGCATCCAGCACAGGTTGAGCAATTTTCGAACCTCGCGAGACTGACGAATCTCTTGGCGCAAGTATGATCGGTCGGCTTTATTGACCAGACCGTCTTCGCGTTTGGGACTGACGATATCGCGCATTTGGTCATACAGGGTACGCACCATGTGGTCGACGAACACTTCGCGCGCTTGGTTGTGCGGTTTACCCGACTCCCGAGCATGTCCGATAGCGCGCCGTATTTGAACGGGTCGTACCCGAAGGCGAATACCGTCCACAGTGACCCAAGTGGTTTCTGGAATATTACGTTGCCGTAACATCACCGCATTGGCGATGATTTCTTGCATCACGGCACGGCCTTTAATCTCAACGGCAGCGTGGTCCGTTTCAGGGCGTGCTGCAATTCCTGGGTAGAGGTTCCCAAGCGACCGCATTACCACTCCGGTTTCCCCCAACGAGGGAAGCACCTGATCAATGTAATTCATAAAGGCTTCAGAAGGCCCCACGAGCAGCACACCGGATTTAGCCAACCGGTCACGATAGGTATAGAGCAAATACGCAGCCCGGTGGAGTGCCACCGCCGTCTTGCCGGTACCGGGGCCACCTTGGACGACCAGTACCCCACGCATTTCGTCGCGAATAATTTCATCTTGTTCACGTTGAATGGTCCCAACGATGTCACCCATTGCCCCGGTACGTGACGCACTGACGGCAGACAACAGTGCTTGGGAAGCCTGGCCCGATTCCGTTGAAGTCAAAACATCATCTTCAAATGATTCAACGGTTCGGCCGCTCATCATAATATGACGACGACGTGCTACCCCCTGCCGATTGGCAGCCGTTGCCTGGTAGAAAGGGGCGGCTTCGGGCGCCCGCCAATCCACCAGAATCCGGGTGTGCTGGTCATCGGATAACCCGATGCGACCAATATGACGTGCTACGGCGTCGTCGGTATCAAGACGCCCGAATACGAGTCTGTCGTCTACCGCGTCTAACTGGTTGATGCGATCTTGATACAGGCTGGCAAATGAATCGCGCTCCGATTGGTTTTGATAGGAACCTTGCAGGCCTCGGGCCTGGATGCGAACTAACTGCTGTTTCTTTTTGTCCCGCAACGTATCGAGACGTTCATAGAGTCTCGCCACATAGTTACGCTCTTCATCCAACTGCTGCTGGTACCACGATGTGGTGTCGGTGGACGCATATTGGTCGGTCACCAAGGCTCCTTAACTGCTAGCCCTTGGGCTAGCACTCGGCTCATTCGACCCTCTAGTCTACTGGTTACCTAGCGCAGCCCGGTAGGATTTGTGGCGGCAAACTCACGGATTTCAGCTAGCTGCCGCTTAAACTCAACCAGTTGGTCGGCGACGGCGTTCGGGCCGGTACCGCCCTGAGAGGAACGCGAGTTTAATGAACCTTCGGTTGATAACACGCTCCGTACTGCTGGGGTCAGGTGTTCAGAGATGTTGGCGTATTCTTCGTCGGTGAGATCCCAGAGTTCCACACCGCGGGCTTCGGCCAGCTGAACGGCTTCACCAGCAAGTTCGTGGGCAACACGGAATGGGACGCCTTGACGTACCAACCACTCGGCTATATCGGTTGCTAAAGCGAAGCCTTCAGGCGCTAATTCTGCCATGCGCTCGGTGTTGAATGTCAGCGTTGCGATTTGACCGGCGAATGCGGGCAAGAGCAATTCCAAGGTGTCGGCAGCATCAAAAACCGGTTCTTTATCTTCTTGTAAGTCGCGGTTATAAGCTAGCGGGAGGGCCTTTAATGTCGTCATCAAGCCGGTGAAGTTCCCGAGGAGTCGACCAGACTTTCCGCGCGCCAATTCGGCAATATCTGGGTTCTTCTTTTGGGGCATGATAGATGATCCAGTGGAATACGCATCATGTAAGGTAACGAAGTTCACCTCTTTGGTCGCCCAGAAGATGATTTCTTCAGAGAGGCGCGAGAGGTTAATGCCAATCATTGAGGCGATCCAAGCAAATTCGGCAAAAACATCCCGTGCAGCAGTACCGTCAATCGAGTTCCAGACCGCTGATTCGAACCCGAGGTCATGGGCAACTGCTTCCGGGTCGAGACCAAGCGAGGATCCAGCCAGAGCTCCGGAACCATATGGGCTGACCGCTGCACGACGATCCCAGTCGACAAATCGCTGCAGGTCACGAGACAAGGCCCATGCGTGAGCAAGTAAATGATGTGAAAGCAAAACCGGCTGGGCGTGTTGCAGGTGTGTGCGTCCGGGCATGGGCGCATAAGGATGCGCTTCAGCCTGAGTGATCAGAGCATCGATGACGTCGAGTAATAAGAAAGAAATCTCGCGGACATGATCGCGCAGAAACATCCGTCCCATGGTGGCGATCTGGTCATTTCGTGACCGGCCCGCGCGCAGTTTGCCACCGAGTTCTAATCCAGCCCGTTCTAACAAACCGCGTTCAAGCGATCCGTGCACGTCTTCGTCGGAAGCAGCGGCAACATATGTGCCGTTCGCGACGTCGGTCTCCAATTGGTCCAAAGCGGCCAACATCTTCGGCAGTTCTTCATCGCTAAGAAGCCCTGCATGGTGCAACACGCGAGCGTGGGCACGGGAGCCTGCAATATCGTATTTGGCGAGTCGCCAGTCAAAATGCGTTGATTTGCTCAACGCTGCCAACGCGTCGGCGGGCCCATCTGAAAATCGACCACCCCACAGCGATCCTTCATTTGTACCGTGTGATGCTGTGTCAGCCATCGTGTTGTAACCTCTTTTCGTGCAGGAATCCTCTGGTTCAAAACTACCAATAAATACGCCTGGTGAAAGTCCTACTACTAACGTGCGACCGTGACACTCCATCACCCAGCCATCCCAAGACATTGCATGATGCACCGATGTGTATCCTGCTGATCTGGATGCCTCGTCGTCGTGTACCTTCGATGCTCGGAGGCTCAGGCCGGTGCAAAATTGTCTAAACTACCAATATGACCGATAACCAACCTCAGGACCAGCCAGAATTAACCGACGACCAACTAGAATTTCTGAACACATTATTTGATTATGCGCGAAATGGTCAGGTGCAGGCGCTATCATCGGCAATCGATCAGGGTATCCCGGTCGATTTGCGTAATCACAACGGCGACACGTTCCTCATTTTGGCAGCCTATCGAGAACAGGCAGAGATAGTGAACGCTCTGCTGGCTAGGGATGCTGATGTCAACGCGCTCAATAATCGGGGGCAATCGGCTCTTACGAGTGCAATATTTATGCAGAATACCGATATAGCCAAGGCTTTATTGGATGCCGGGGCAGATCCAGATTTGGGTCCTCAATCAGCTCGTGCCGCGATTAGTGCCATGGGCCTCGATACCATGGGACAGTTTTTGTCCGACTATGAAAAGCAGTCACCAAAAGACTAGAACGAACACCAAAAACTCGGTACCTCGATGCAGCCTGGGCAACAGCAGACGTACCAATATGAGGAGTTATTTTGAATCACACGATGACCAAATCAAAACGCTGGCTGTCAGCGACAGGACTGGGCGTTCTCGCGGCCTGGACCCTTGCTGCATGCGGTGGTGGACCACCTAGCTTGACGGAGATTTCAGAAACCGCAAAGCAGTCCATGAGCGAAGCGAGCTCCTTTACCTACACCAGAACCGATCCCGAGGGTGTTCACGACGAAGACATCTCGCTGATTGAATGGTCCGGTCAAACAGCGCAAGATAACCATCATGTCACGATCGATGCCGAACAAGGATCACTGGAATTTCTGGTAATCGACGAGTCGACTGCATTCTTAAAACTCGATCCGCAAGAAGGCGCAGAAGACGAACTGTTTACCTTGCCCGGTGCTGAGGGGCAATGGATTCAGGCACCAGAGTCCGGTCTACAGGACACATTGGGCCTTGAAGACGAGTTCGCTTCGACAACAGAAACGGCGTTCTCGCTCATCGATGAGCTATCTGACGAAGAACTCGAAACCCTTGACGCCGAAGAAACTGAGTTAGATGGTCAAGAAGTCTATAAATACACGGTGCCGGCGACGACAGGTAATAATTCGGATCTGTATACCGGTTCTGAAACGGTTGCATTTTACTTCTTGAAGGAGACTTCTGACCTGATCCAGGTCGATGCGACCTCCGGCGAGAAGACAGCAACACATGCCTTTACGAATCTCAACGAAGTCGAGCTCTTCGAGGCTCCCCCGGAAGAGGAAATCTCCGATCTGCAGTGGACGTTCTAACGCTGTGAACATACCCTAGAACTGCGTAGTAAGGCTCGGATCCAAAAGGAACCGAGCCTTACGCATTTAATAACCTATAGTTTAGGTTCTTGTTCAGCGTAGCCAATAAATGTTTGAGCAACGTGTTGTCCACCATTCGGGTCGCGGGTGACGACCATGATAGCGTCGTCACCCGCGATGGTTCCCAACACGAAGTTCAAGCGTGCTTGGTCAATAGCTGATGCCAGAAACTGTGCCGCTCCCGGTGGTGTGCGCAGCACCGCAATATTTGCTGATCCATCTGCAGCCAGCAACAATTCTCTGCACAGACTAAATAAGCGTGCGTCGGTGGCTTCTGGGCTCTGGGTAACCGTTCCCGTTTTCGTGTCAGTTGGCACGTGGTAGATCATTTGGCCAGTTTCGTCACGAATTCTGGTTGCCCCAATATCCACCAGATCACGAGATAGCGTACCCTGTGTGACGGTAACTCCGCGTTGGGCTAGCGCATCGGCTAGTTCAGCCTGAGAACGGATTGACTGGGTTTCCAGTACCGTTCGAATCTCATGCTGCCGGGCCGCTTTGGTCATCGGAGTCATCATGGCTAACGTACTTTGGTTCGTGAAGCCACCGCGTGTGGAAGGGATAGCTCAGCTGGCATATCCGCCAGGCCAGATGCATAAAGCAGCCAGGCGATAAGAGCCTTTTGTGCGTGTAAACGGTTTTCAGCTTCGTCAAAAACCCTCGATTGCGGTCCGTCGATCACCTCTTCAGCAACCTCATACCCGCGGTAGGCAGGTAGGCAGTGCAAGAAGATCGCATCATCGGCGGCTTGTGCCATCGCGTCGGGGTCAACGGAATACTCTTTGAACAGTTTCAAGCGTAGTTCGGTTTCATCTTCCTGGCCCATTGAAATCCAGGTGTCAGTCACTACGACGTCAGCGTCCGCCAAGGCTTCTGCGGCGTTGGTCGTGACCAGAATCGAACCACCGGCTGCTTCAGCACGCTGGGTGGCTGCGGCAACGACGGCGTCATCAGGAAGATAGCCTTCGGGACCAGCGATGCGGACATGCATGCCAGCTGTGGCACCGCCAAGCAGATAGGAGTTGGCCATATTATTGGCCGCGTCCCCAAGGTAGGTCATGGTCAGCCCCTGGGTCGAACCCTTGGCTTCACGCACGGTTTGCAGGTCGGCGAGCACCTGACACGGATGGTAATCATCGGTCAGGGCATTGATGACCGGAATAGCAGAGTTTTCGGCGAGTTCTTCTATGCCAGCTTGGGAATAGGTGCGCCAGATGACAACCGAAACCATGCGTTCAAAGACTTTTGCCGAGTCGTAAATGGATTCTTTGTGCCCCATTTGCGATTCGCCCGGGTTGATGATCAGTGGGCTTCCACCAAGCTCGCTCAGGCCTGCGGCAAACGAAATGCGGGTCCGGGTGGAGGTTTTGTCAAACATGACAATCCCGGTTTGAGGTCCAGCTAGTGGTTTGAAGTCAAAGCGTCGTTGCTTCATGATCGCGGCCAGATCGAGGACTTCTGCCTGTTCTGCTGGGCTTAAATCGGTGTCGATAAGAAAGTGTCGTGGGGTTTTGGGCATGATGCCGCTCCTTCAAGCTCGCTCAGCTAGTTGGCTTCCGCAACCGCTTCAGCAACGATATTGGGCAGGTCTTGGATGAGGGGGTCGACCTGTTCGGTCGTGATGATCAGCGGTGGTGCTAGGCGCAGGGTGGTCTCATCGGTGGCGTTGATAATGTACCCGTAGTCCAGAGCTTTGGCAACGACTTTTGGCGCCAGACCGCCGTCTGGCATTTTCTGGGCGGTGATGGCTGCAGTGTCGAGTTCGACGCCTTGCCATAGGCCGTAAGCGCGGACGGTTTTGACTATCGGCAAAGCTTGGAGCTGTTGTTCCAGGTAGGTGCCAACCGTGCGAACATTGTCGAGGAGGTTATTGGATTCGATGGTCTCTAAGACTGCCAGTGCCGTGGCGGTGGCCAGCGGGTTGCCGCCGAAGGTGGTGCCGTGTTGGCCTGCCGTAAAGAGTTCAGAGACGTCTTTGCCGAAGGTCACCAGCGCACCGATTGGCATGCCACCGCCTAGTCCTTTGGCCAGGGTCATGGCATCGGGGAACACCGGGTCTGCCGTGCCGGTGACTTGCGGGTTCTGGAAAGCAAACCAGGTACCGGTTCGGCCGATGCCCGATTGGATCTCGTCAAAAATCAGCAGTGCCCCGTGTTCATTACAGGACTGGCGGACCTGCCGGAGGTAACCGGGCGGGAAATCTCGTACGCCGGCTTCACCCTGCACGGGTTCAACAATCACGGCTGCCACGGTGTCGTCCATCTCAGCTTTCAGCGCTTCGATATCGCCGCCAGGCACGAACACCACGCCCCCGGGTAGCGGCTCAAATGGTTCCCGATACTGTGGTTTCCAGGTCAGGGCAAGGGCGCCCATGGTGCGACCGTGAAACGCGTTTTGCAGTGCAATGATCTTCGGTCGGCTACCACCTTGGGCGTGGCTATGGCGGCGCGCCAGTTTAAAGGCCGCCTCATTGGCTTCGGTACCGGAGTTGGCAAAGAAGGCAGCGCCTTCGGAGATACCAGCCATGGCTAATAGGCGTTCTGCGAGACCGACCTGTGGCGGTGAGGTGAATAAGTTGGAAATATGGCCCAGCGTTTTGGCTTGTTCGGTGAGTGCTTCGACGATCGCTGGGTGCGCGTGACCTAGCGCATTTACTGCGATGCCGGCCAAAAAGTCGGTGTATCGTTTACCGTCGGCATCCCAGACGTATACTCCTTCGCCTTTGACGAGCGCTTGGGCTGGGGTGCCGAATATGTTGGTCATGGAATGTTGATAGCGTTCCAGCAGATTTTCTGTCATGAAGTTCCTATGGTGTGACTTGGGTGCCGACGCCGGCGGTGGTAAAGATTTCCAGCAACATCGAATGCGGTTGTCGGCCATCGACAATGTGCGCCTGTGGCACACCCGATTCGACAGCGCTCAGGCAGGCCCGCATTTTCGGGATCATCCCGGATTCCAAACGATCGAGCATGCTGCGTAGCTCATCTGCGGTGATCGAGGTGATTAACGAAGAAGGATCCGGCCAGTTACCGTAAAGGCCTTCGACATCGGTCAACACCACGAGCTTGGCCGCACCAAGTGCTGCGGCCAATTCGGCGGCGGCGGTATCAGCGTTGACGTTGAGTACTTGTCCAGTGGGCTGATTCGTGTTCGGGTCCACTTCCGGGGCAACCGATGAGACCACTGGGATACGCCCGTTGGCGATCAGGTCGGTAATCGGATCGGTGTTGACCTTAACTACGTCGCCAACCAAACCGAGATCAACGTGTTTGCCGTCGATCACGTGCTGGGTACGGTGAGCGATAAACAGGTCGGCGTCTTCTCCGGACATTCCCACCGCATAAGTACCATGGGCGTTAATGAGGCCGACCAGCTGCCGGCCGACTTTGCCGGTGAGCACCATGCGGACGACTTCCATAGTTTCTTGGGTTGTGACCCGAAGCCCGCCGCGAAATTCCGATTCGATATCGAGCTTGTCAAGCATCTCACTGATCTGTGGACCGCCGCCGTGGACAACCACCGGGTGGATGCCGCAGTGATGGAGAAAAACCATGTCCTGGACGAAAGCTTCGCGCAGTTCATCAGACACCATGGCGTTCCCACCGTATTTGATGACCATGGTGGTACCAGCAAATTTCTGGATCCAGGGCAGCGCCTCGATCAGCACGGCCGCTTTTTCGGCAGCCTTGGACATATCGCGTGGAGTTATTGTCATGAAAGGTGCTCTTCTAGGAGGAGTATTCGGCGTTTTCGCGCACGTAATCATAGGACAGGTCATTGGTCCACACGGTAACCGCGTGATCGCCGGCCTTCAGGTAAATATCGACGGTGACTTCACGGTCGTCGAATTTCACCAAGCTGCGATCTTCGCCAATCCCGGCATTGCGGCACACCATGACGTCGTTCACCGCAACATCCAGGGTGGTCGGGTTGAATTGGGCGTGCGTGGTGCCAACGGCAGAGATGATTCGGCCCCAGTTGGGATCTTGACCGAACATCGCGGTCTTAAACAGATTCGAGCGAGTCACCGCACGGGCAACCTCTTCGCCTTCGGCTTCGGTGGCTGCGCCATGAACCGTCACAGCGATGTCGCGGGTAGACCCTTCGGCATCCCCGATGATCTGGCGGGCCAGTGAACCACACACCGAACGCAGCAGTTCTTGTAACTCGTCGCGATCGGGCGTGACCTCGGAGGCGCCCGAGGCCATGAGCAGAACGGTATCATTAGTTGACATACAACCATCGGAATCTGCCCGATTGAACGTCGTCCGAACGGCTTCTGTCAACAGCTCGTGAGCCAGTGCTGAATCCACAACGGCGTCGGTGGTCACCACGGCAAGCATTGTGGCCATGCCCGGTGCGATCATCCCTGCACCCTTGGTCAGGCCGGACACCGTGTAGCCAGTTCCCTGTGCTTGAGCGGTTTTGTGGACTGTATCGGTGGTCATAATCGCTTTGGCAGCGGTCACGAATCCATCGTCAGTCAGCGACTCAACGGCGGTTGTGATCCCGGTGATCACCTTGTCCATGGGTAAGCGTTCGCCAATCAGCCCGGTGGAACACACCAGCACGTCGTCGGCGGCAATGTCTAACTCTTGAGCGGTGTGGTCAGCCATGGCGGCAGCATCCTGGTCACCTTGGACACCCGTGCAGGCATTCGCACCGCCGGAGTTCAATATTACGGCGCGGGCTTGCCCATTTTGGATCGCGCTCTGGGACCAGCGCACCGGGGCGGCAGAGATACGATTGGTGGTGAATACTCCGGCAGCGTCATAGCGTGGTCCGTTATTGACGATCAGTGCAAGGTCAAGATCGCCGGATGCTTTGATGCCTGCGGCGATGCCGGAAGCGGTAAATCCGGCCGGTTGGGTGATACTCACGGCGCGACTCCTTGAACGGTCAAACCTGTTTCTTCGGGATATCCCAAGGCGATATTCATCGACTGGATTGCTCCCCCGGCGGTACCTTTGGTGAGGTTATCGACGGCGACCACCACAATGACGCGACCGGCGGCTTCATCAACGGCCAGCTGCATTACGACGTGGTTGGAGCCGAGTACAGATTTCGTGGAAGGCCACTGGCCCTCGGGCAGCAGGTGTACGAATTGTTCGTTGCTATAAGCTTTTTCCCATGCGGCACGAATTGCTTCGGCGGAGGTGCCGGGCACATATTTGGCGGTGGCCGTGGTCAAAATCCCGCGTGGCATCGGGGCCAGGGTTGGAGTAAATGATAGCGAGACGTCTTGTCCGGCAGCCTGCGACAGGCCCTGAATGATTTCAGGGGTGTGACGGTGTAGGCCACCTACACCGTAGGGGCTCATACCGCCCATAACTTCGGAACCCAGCAGGTGCGGTTTCAGTGATTTTCCAGCCCCCGAAGTCCCCGATGCCGCAACAATGACGACGTCGTCAGTTTGCAATACCCCACCGGTAAATCCAGGTGCCAATCCCAGAATCGAGCCGGTCGGGTAACATCCAGGCACCGCAATCCGTTGAGCATTGGCAAGCTTTTCCCGGTTACCGGGCAATTCAGGCAGACCATAGGGCCAGGTACCGGCATGTGGTGAACCATAGAATTTCTCCCACATTGCACTATCGGTCAGACGGTGGTCGGCACCAGCGTCAATCACCAGGGTATCTTGAGGCAGTTGAGCCGCGATTTCGGCGGATGCGCCGTGCGGCAGCGCTAAGAAAACGACATCATGGCCGCGCAGTACGTCAACATCGGTTGACTCCAGCACGCGGTCTGCCAGAGCATGCAGATGTGGTTGCAGGCCGCCAAGTTTCTGGCCGGCGTTGGAATGGGCGGTGATTGAGCCAATTTCGACGTGCGGGTGTGAGGTCAACAACCGTAGAACCTCTCCACCGGCATAGCCACTGGCTCCAGATACAGCTACACGAAGAGTCATGCGTCCACCCTAGCATCAAAATATGCAGCATGTGTAATAATTATGCAGCACAGCATTTCTAGCGATGCTCCCCACGGAAATGTAACCTAGCAACTATGACTCAAATTCCCGTAGAACTTCCAGAAAATATGCGTGCAGCTGTGGTCACACAAGCGGGCGGTCCAGAGAATTTTGATTGGCGTGAAGTCCCCGTCCCTACTCCCGATGCAGGCCAAGTGTTGGTCGAAACGGCGGCGGCAGGTTTGAACTTTATTGAAACGTATCAGCGTTCTGGACTGTACGATGTCCCCTACCCGTTTATTCCCGGGTCCGAGGGTTCCGGAACGGTCATCGCTGTTGGCGACGACGTCACGAATATTGCCGTGGGCGATCGTGTGGCCACTGCATCGGCCGAAGCCACTTATGCGGAGTTTTTTGTTGCTCCGGCCGATAAATTATTGCCGGTACCCGACACGATTGACCTCATCGAGGCCGCAGCTATCCCGCTGCAGGGTATGACGGCCCATTATCTATGCCGTTCCACATTTGAAGTCAAACCTGGCCACAACGTGTTTGTGACCGCCGGTGCCGGCGGCGTCGGACAGTTGCTGATTCAGATGTGCAAACACCTGGGCGCTAATGTCTACACGGTGGTCTCCACTGAAGAAAAACGCAAGATTGCTTTGAACGCCGGGGCCGACGAGGTGTTCGATTACGACAATTTTGGTGACAAATTACGTGAAGTCACCAACGGCGTCGGCGTGGATGTGGTCTATGACGGCGTCGGGGCAAATACTTTTGATGCCTCGTTGGCCTCGCTGCGGATCCGCGGGATGATGGTGCTCTTCGGGGCTGCTTCCGGTCCGGTACCACCATTTGATTTGCAACGGCTTAATTCCGGCGGTTCATTATTCGCTACGCGGCCGAGCTTGGCGTTTTACACGCTTACCGGCGATGAGGTGTCGTGGCGGGCTGGCGAGATTTTTGGTTGGCTTGCTGAGGGCGTCCTGAGTCTCAGCGTGGATGAACGATTCGATCTGAAAAATGCTGGTGATGCTCATCGTGCGCTCGAATCGAGATCCACAACCGGTAAGACGGTACTCATTCCGTAAGCACTTTGCGAGGTTAAATCACAAGGGGCAGACGTGGTGTTGGCTTAGCACACCACGCCTGCCCCTTGTTTTGTCTGGGTTTAGAGCAGGGACATGACCGTGGTTCCGATCATGCCGATGACAACGAGTAGTGCTATGAACGAGACACCAAATTGTCGGCGGCGACGTTTGGCGCGCTCGCGATCGGATTCTGGGACGGGATCATGGAGTTCCCAGGGTTGACTCATCGTAGAACTGCTCCGTGTTCGGTTTCTGCTGCTGCGATCGCGGCGAGACGGGCTTGGGATGCTTCATCAGCCGTCAGTGTGCGATCGGTGGCTCGGAAGCGCAGGTTGAAGGCCAGGGACTTTTTACCTTCCGCAATACCAGCGCCGGTGTACACATCAAATAAACCGATGTGTTCTAATAGGTCACCGGCTGCTTGTTGTAGGGTTTGCTGCACGTCTGCAGCGACAACCTGGTGATCCACGACCAGCGCGACGTCTTGATAGGTGGCCGGGAAAGTGACCACCGGTTGCGCTTCTACCACGTTGGGGGCTGCGGAAACCAGCGCATCCAGGTCCAATTCCATCGCGGCGGTGCGAGCGGGCAGATCCCAGTCTTCCAAGAGTTTCGGCAGCAGTTCACCAGCATAACCAATAACTGTACCGTCGACCACAAGTTCCGCGACACGGCCAGGGTGGAAACCGTGGTGTGCACCCTGTCGAATCGTCAGGTCGACGCCGGCGACATCGGCGATATCGAGGGCAGTACCGATTGGATCCTGCCAGTCGTAGACGCGCGGTGTATGACCTGGTCCCGGAGCTGAATCGTGGCCGGTGAAGACCGCGGCAAGCCGATGCGGTTGTGCCGGGATGCCGGCTTCAAGTCCAGCCAGTACCTCATCGGAGGGACGAACTCCCAGCGGCGGGATCTCCGGCGAGCCGATAGTGGCACCCGGCAGGAAGACTTTGCCTGACTCATACACGGCGATGTCACGGAATCCGCGCGAAACGTTACGACGTGCGGTTTCCAGCAGGCCGGGCAAAATGGTGGTGCGCAGCCAGCCGAACTCCGCAGAGATTGGGTTGGCAAGTTTCACCATGCGCTGGGCTGCAGCCGTTTCCTCATTCGGGGAACCAAAGGTTTTATTCTGGGCTTCCGATACAAACGGGTAGGACAGGGTTTCAATCAGTCCAGCTCCTGCCAGAGCATCAGCGATCTGGCGACGCATCCGCTGGGCCTTGGTCAGGCCGCGACCAGGAGGTGGCACGGGCAGCGTGGCAGGAATATGTGAATAACCCACGAGTCGGGCCACTTCTTCGACGAGGTCTTCCGGAATATTCAAATCGGTACGCCAGGATGGCGGCGTGACCACAAAGATCGTGGTGCCATCGGTGTCATCGCGCTGTTGCGAAACGTGGCCGCCCAGATCGACTAGCACCTGGTTGACTTGTTCTTCGGTATAGTCATAGCCCACCAATTGCGATGGGTAATCAGCGCGCAGTCGAACGGTTGGAACCATCGGTGGTTCACCCACGTCTGTGACACCATCGTTTATCGCGCCTCCGGCGAGCTCCACGAGTAATTCGGCGGCACGCTGGGCTGCTTTGTCGGCTACATGCCAGTCCACACCGCGGGTATTGCGTTTGGACGCTTCGGATGGCAGACGATGACGACGCTGGGTGCGCGACACCGAAACGGGATCGAAATTCGCCGATTCAATCAGAATTGAGGTGGTGGTGTCGCTGACTTCGGTCGATAAACCACCCATGACGCCGGCGATACCGATCGGGCCCGAATCGTCGGTGATCAGCAGGTCCTCGACGTGCAGTTTGCGGGTCTTGCCGTCCAGGGTTTCTAAGGTTTCGCCCTCGTGTGCGCGCCGAACAACTATCTGACCACGCAGTTTCTCGGCGTCGTAGAAATGCAACGGCTGCCCCAGCTCGAGCATGACGTAGTTGGAAATATCAACCGGCAGGCTCAGCGGACGAATTCCTGCCAAGCGCAGGCGCGCAGCCATCCATGACGGCGTGGTGGCCTTGGGATCAATGGCATCAACACGCCGGGCAACAAATCGAGTGGCCCCGGGCTGCCCGTGGATCGGTGCGTTGTCATCAATGCGTACCGACCAGCCGGTGTCGTGAGCTGCTGGCACCTGAATCGCGCACGCCGGATCCGTAAATTCGGTTCCAGTAGCATGGGCGTATTCGCGGGCAGCGCCACGAATTGATAGCACGTAGCCGCGATCGGGAGTGACGTTAATTTCGGCTGCTTCATCATTCAGATGCAAAAGTTCCAGCACATCAGTACCGATTTCTGGATCAAGGCCCCACTCTGACAATACAACGATGCCGTCATGCCCCTCCCCCAGACCAAGCTCGGATTCTGAAGCGATCATCCCGGCCGAGATATGACCATAGGTTTTACGTGCAGAAATCTTGAAATTGCCGGGTAACACCGCGCCGGGCAGCGTCACGATCACCTTATCGCCAACTTCAAAGTTGTGGGCACCACACACCACGCCCTGGACACCAGAAGGGTCAATACCTTGACCTTCAAGGGTCTGAGGTTGGCCATCTGGGACCACCTGCACGCGGCACCAGTTGATGGTCTTGCCGTTGGAATGTTCTTCGGGGGTTTTTTCTAAAACCTTGCCAACAACGATCGGACCGGTGAGTTCAAAACCATGAACATCCTCTTCTTCTAAACCGACCTTGACCAGATCTGCCAGAAGGTCTTGTGCTGTAGCGTCTGCTGGAAGCTGCGTGTACTCACGCAACCATGACAATGGGATACGCATTATGTGACTAAATCTCCATTCCGAATTGCGTTGAGAAGCGCACGTCGCCTTCGATCATGTCGTGCATGTCGGTAACCCCGTTGCGGAACATTAAGGTGCGTTCCACACCCATCCCGAACGCGAAACCGGAATACACATCCGGGTCAATACCAGCGGCACGCAGCACCTGCGGGTGAATCATACCGCAACCGCCCCACTCAACCCACTGGGGCCCACCTTTGGCATCCGGGTGCCAAACATCGAGTTCCGCAGACGGCTCGGTAAAGGGGAAAAAGTTTGGGCGCAACCGAATGCGGGCATCCGCCCCGAACATTGATGTTGCAAAGTATTCCAGAGTCCCGCGTAGATCAGCCATCGTCAGACCTTTGTCAACGGCGAGACCTTCGAACTGGTGGAACACCGGCGTGTGGGTGGCATCCAGCTCGTCGGTGCGGAACGTTTTACCAGGCACCAGAATATAGGTCGGTGCTCCGCGTTCCAGCATGGCGCGAATCTGCACCGGGGAGGTATGCGTGCGCAGCACGAGATGACGATCAGTGGGCTCAACAAAGAAAGTGTCTTGCATTTCTCGAGCCGGATGGTCCGGTTCAAAGTTCAATGCGTCGAAATTGTACCATTCGGATTCCAGCTCAGGACCCTCGGCAATTTCCCATCCCATGCCCACGAAAATATCCGAGACCCGCTCTTGCAGTAATTCCAGCGGGTGACGAGCCCCTTGGCGACGGCGACGCACCGCTGTGGTCACGTCAACGGTTTCTTCCACGAGCATCCGGGCCTCGTGCTCAGCTTGCAGCCGGGCTTCGCGGTCTGCGAGCGCCTTGCCCACCTTGCCGCGTGCTTGGCCCATACGTTTGCCGGCCTCAGCTTTTTGGGATTTATCGAGCTTGCCGATCAAGCGGTTGGCCAGTGTTAGCGGAGCATTGTCACCGGTGTGTGCGATACGGGCCGCTTTGAGTTCGTCAAGATTCGTTGCAGCCTCGAATGCTGCGATAGCAGCTTGAATGGCTTGCTCGACGGCCTGCTCATCGGCCGGTGAAACCTCCGGTGGGAGATTCGAAGTATCCGTCATATTGGGGTACACGCCTTTAGTTCTAAAACTCTGTGTTCACAACAGTGGGGTCAAAACCGGGCGGTTTCGACCCCATCTAGTCTAAGACGTGAAGTCAACGTGACCGAACTGTTGCCATTCTGCTACGTATCAGAGGACCAGAAGTCATCGATGGTATCACCTTGGGCTAAAAGGTCGATGGCTACCGAGCGCATCTCAACTTTACGCACTTTTCCCGTTACGGTGGTTGGGAATTCGTCAACTATATGGACATACCGCGGGATCTTATACTTCGCCAGGGAACTCAGGGAGAACTCACGCAGTGCTTCGGCAGTAAGTTTTGGTGCGCCTTTGCGTAGCCGGATCCAGGCCATGAGTTCTTCACCGTAGCGTTCATCCGGTACGCCGATAACTTGAGCATCAATGATGTCTGGGTGAGTATAGAGAAACTCTTCGATCTCGCGCGGATAAATGTTCTCACCGCCGCGAATGACCATGTCTTTAATTCGGCCGGTGACTTGTACATACCCATTTTCGTCCATGCGTGCGACGTCGCCGGTACGCAACCAGCCATCGTCGCCAAGCACCTCAGCGGTCCTTTCTGGTTGATTCCAGTACCCTTTCATCACAAGATAGCCACGCGTGCACAACTCACCGTCAGCGTTTACGGGCAGAGTTTCTCCTGTCTCAGGGTCAATAATCTTGATTTCAGCATGCGGGCTTGGTCGTCCTACCGTCGAGGTACGCAGATGTAGCTCATCATCTGGACGGGTTTGCATCGATACCGGTGAAGTTTCTGTCATGCCGTAGCAAATGGTGACCTCATCCATGTGCATCGTATTGATGACCTGTCGCATGACCTCATCTGGGCAGGGGGAACCGGCCATGATACCGGTGCGCAGGGAGGACAGATCAAAGTCAGTCAGGTTTTCTAGGGCTAATTCTGCGATGAACATGGTTGGAACACCATATAGCGATGTACACCGATATTTTTCTACAGTCGCCAAGGTTTGTTCTGGTTTGAATGAGGATCCGGGGATTACCATCGTCGCCCCGTGCGTTGTGGCCGCAAGATTTCCCATGACCATACCAAAGCAGTGATAGTAAGGCACCGGAATGCAAATACGATCTTGGTCGGTATAGCGGTTGGTCTCCCCTACGAAAAACCCGTTATTGAGAATATTGCGGTGCGATAAGGTGGCACCCTTGGGGAATCCCGTAGTACCAGAAGTGTACTGAATATTGATGGCGTCGGTATTGCTCAAAGTTGCCGCGATCTTGTCAAGGGTTTCATCATCAACAGCAACATCGAATACCTCGTCCCAGGATTCAGAGTTCATAATGACGATGCGCTCAAGTGTCCCAAGCTCTTGCTGAGCCCGTTTGATCATGCGCGGATAATTCGTAGCGGGCACCTCTTCAGAGGAAATCAGTGTGGTAATTTCCGCCTGCTTCAGCACGTAGTTCAGTTCGTGCTGCCGGTAGGCCGGGTTGATATTGACCAAGATGGCGCCCAGTTGTGCGGTGGCATATTGCACGATGACCCATTCCCACCGGTTCAGCGCCCAGATACCAACTCGCTCGCCAGTGGTCACCCCGGCGTGGTGTAACCCGGTGGCTAACTTCCGCACATCGTTAGAGAACTGCTCATAGGTCCACTGGCGGTCCGCTGTGGCATCAATCAGGGCAATGTTTTGAGGAAATCTAGCCGTGGTCTTGGCTAAATTCTGCGGGATCGTTTCCTCGATGAGCGGGACGTCGGTGGGACCGACAGCATAGGAATGGTTGAGTTGCCCTGCCATAACTATCTTCCTGAGAAATCTTAAGGTCGTCTCATAATGTAACAAATCGTGAAGTATCTCACCATACTAAGCCTCTTCGTTGGTCTCTCCCGGTGCAGCGTAGAGGGCTTGCATCGCCATTTCGGGTAGCATGTACCGCAAATATGACAAGAAATTGTCAGTCTGTTTCCGTTTGGCTAAGCTCCGGAATGAATGGCCCGTGGAGTTGATGAGACCAAATACTGCGTGTGCTCGCACTACCAGCTGGTCGGTGGTTTCTTGCGGGTGAATCTGTTGCATCGCGCGGATCCAGATATCAATAAACTCACGCTGCATTCGACGGATATCTCGCTGCATGGCCTCCTCAACCGATGAAAGGTCACGATCTTGGACGCGGATAATATCCGAAGAGCTCAGGGCAAACTCGGTCTGTAAGTCCACCAACAGCCGCAAACGCTCAAAGGTATCACCATTTGCAGCTTCAATCTCGCCACCACGAGTCAGAAGGAAATGGCTGGCTTGGCCAATCAGCACCCCCAGCATGTCCTGCTTTGATTCAAAATGCCGGTATATTGCCTGACCAGTGACTCCTACTTCGGCACCGATTTCATCCAACGAAACTGCCGCAAAACCGCGCGCGGCAAACAGCCGTGCGGCGGCAGTCAGAAGCTGCTCACGACGCCTTTCTTTTTCCATCTGACGTTGGGTCTTGACTGCCCCGTCAGAGGTATTCATCTGAATACTAGACAAATGCAATCTCCATCACTAATCTGAACTTCAGTTAGTCAGCATAAACTGAAATTTTTGCCAGGTCCACATCCGTCAGGAGAAGAATGCAACAGCTGATCACACAGGTTGATGCCAACTCCGAGCAATATCGAACAAACTTTACCTATCACTCTCAACTGCACCAACAGCTGCGCGACCGTATCGCGCAGGTAGCTCAAGGCGGGTCGGAACGATCACGTCAACGCCATCTCGACCGTGGACGCCTACTCCCCCGCGAACGAGTGCGCCGTCTGCTGGACCCAGGCTCGCCTTTCCTTGAAATCGGTTCACTAGCTGCCTTTGAAATGTACGACGGCGATGCACCGGCTGCAGGTCTGATCGCTGGGATCGGGATCGTCGAGGGCCGCTATGTGATGGTTGTGTGCAATGATTCGACGGTCAAAGGTGGAACCTATTACCCCATCACGGTCAAAAAACACTTGCGCGCCCAAGAGATTGCTTTTGAAAACCGCCTCCCATGCTTGTATCTAGTGGATTCCGGTGGCGCATTCTTGCCTCGGCAAGATGAAGTTTTTCCCGATCGAGACCATTTCGGGCGAATCTTCTATAATCAGTCACAATTATCCTCCCGAGGAATTCCGCAAATTTCAGCTGTCCTAGGCTCATCTACCGCTGGTGGCGCCTATGTGCCGGCCATGAGTGACGAATCTGTTATTGTGCGCAATCAGGGAACCATCTTCTTGGGCGGTCCACCGCTGGTTAAGGCAGCAACCGGTGAAATCGTCACCTCTGAAGAGCTGGGTGGGGCGGAAGTACATACAACGACCTCCGGTGTGGCGGATCATATAGCGGAAAATGACGACCACGCCCTGCAGATCGTGCGCAATATCGTGGCCACGCTGCCGCCAACACCGCAACGAATCTGGAAAAAAATTGACGCGCTAGATCCTAGCAATGACCCGGAAGATATTGCGGGCATCTTACCGGTTGACGTACATACGCCCTACGACGTTCGAGAAATTATTTCCCGAATCATCGACGCAGGCAGTTTTCATGAATTCAAAGAAAACTACGGCACAACCCTGGTCACAGGCTTTGCACGCGTTGATGGGCATCCGGTAGGCATCATTGCCAATAACGGCATCCTCTTCTCCGAGTCCTCACTCAAAGGAGCGCACTTCATCGAGCTGGCCGATCAGCGCGGCATCCCGCTATTGTTCTTGCAGAATATTTCTGGGTTTATGGTGGGCAAGGACTACGAGGCCGGGGGCATCGCCAAAAATGGTGCCAAGATGGTCACTGCCGTGTCTACAACCCGTGTCCCGAAAATCACCATCATTATCGGGGGATCTTTCGGTGCGGGCAATTACTCGATGTGTGGACGGGCGTATTCACCGCGCTTTTTATTCATGTGGCCCAACGCCCGAATCTCCGTTATGGGCCCCGATCAGGCGGCCAGCGTGTTAGCTACGGTCAAACGGGACCAGTACGAAGCCACAGGCCAACAATGGTCTGTAGACGAAGAATCCGAGTTCAAACAACCAATCTTGGATCGCTACAATGAGCAGGGCTCCGCGTATTACTCCACAGCTCGGTTGTGGGATGACGGCATTATCGAGCCTCAAGATACGCGTCGAGTCATCGCTATGGCCTTGGATGTGTGTGCCCGTACCCCGCTTCCCGAACCTCGATTTGGTCTTTTCCGGATGTGACTGCTGTGCAACAATTTTCCAAAGTACTGATTGCCAACCGCGGGGAAATTGCCATCCGCATTACCAAGACCTTGCGTCGGTTAGGCATCCGTTCTGTCGCTATCTACTCGGATGCCGATCAGGAAGCAGCCCATGTCCGATCCGCTGATGAAGCGATACGGTTAGGCGCAACCGCAGCCGAGTCGTATCTTAACCCACAGGCCGTTGTGCAAGCGGCACTCGACGTCGGTGCTGAGGCAATCCACCCGGGATATGGTTTTATCTCCGAAAATGTTGACCTAGCGCATGCTTGTCATCAGGCAGGTGTGACTTTCATCGGTCCTCGTGAACATGCTTTGGAAGTCATGGGTGACAAGATCCGCTCGAAGAATCACGTTGCGAAAGCTGGCGTTCCGATGGTCGACGGGGTCGCTGAAGCAGGCCTGAGCAATAAACAACTCATTGCTGCTACCAAAGACATGACCTTTCCAATGCTGATCAAACCCTCCGCCGGTGGTGGCGGCAAGGGCATGCACGTGGTCGCATCCCATGATGAGCTTGCCGCTCAGCTCGAGACTGCTCGCCGTGTTGCAAAAACCGCATTCGGTGACGACACCCTCCTAGTCGAACAACTCATCCGCTCGCCGCGTCACATCGAGGTGCAGATCCTGGCAGATCAACACGGCAATGTCATTCACCTCGGCGAGCGCGAGTGTTCACTGCAGCGTCGTCATCAAAAGATTATTGAAGAAGCCCCTTCGGTGCTGCTCAGTGATGAAACACGAGCGCGCATCGGCCAGGCAGCGGTCGATACCGCCAAATCCGTTGACTATGTGGGCGCAGGAACCGTCGAATTTCTTGTCTCGGACGAAGAGCCAGACAAGTTCTACTTCATGGAGATGAATACTCGCCTGCAGGTGGAACATCCGGTCACCGAACAGATCACCGGCATCGATCTTGTCGAAGAACAGATTCGGATTGCAGCTGGCGAACCACTATCGCTGTCCCAAGATGAAGTCGCATTGACCGGGCACTCAATCGAAGCGCGTGTCTATGCCGAAACTCCCCAGGCAGGCTTTATGCCTTCTACCGGTACAATCCTTCACGTTTCTGAGCCCACTGGCCCCGGCATCCGGGTGGACTCGGGGTTGCGCACAGGTGCTGTCATCGGTACAGAGTTTGACCCCATGATCGCTAAGATCATTGCTACCGGCACCGACCGCGACCAAGCGTTAGCGCGCTTAGATCAAGCGTTGGCTGAAATGGTCGTCCTGGGGATTAACACCAACCTGGAATATCTTCAGCATCTAATCAGGGACGCTGATGTTGCAGCCGGCAACATTGACACCACGCTGGTTGAAGCGCGTTTACCAGACATGGTCTTTGATGCTCCAACCAGACGGCATGCTCAAATTGCAGCGCATTTTGTACACAGCCAGGCTCGTGCTCCGTCAGATGCTTGGCTTCCTGACGGATTCCGACTTGGTGGTGCCGCAGAGGTGAAGTACCGAGTGGACTATCCTGCTGACGACGATCCCAGCAGTTTCGAGATAGCCCTTGATATAAGTGCTCAGCTGTTACCGGCCGTCCGGGTCAATGAGTATGTCTACCAAGATGCCCACGGTGTCGAAACAGTCACGATTGCGGCTGAAGCACCTACGCCTCAGGGAACGTGGGTCTGGATGGCCACCAATACTTTCACTGGCTCTGTCGTTGTTTTGGATCATCAGGCGCAAGTGCTCGACACACTAGCCTCTCTGGATGCCGAGGAACGCGGCGTAGACCCGCAAGTTCGTGCCCCACTGCCGGGCACTGTCACGGTCATCCATCTACCGGATGGTAGCCAAGTATCGGCTGGTGATCTCGTAGTGACCATCGAGGCAATGAAAATGGAACACCAACTCAAAGCACCGCTGGATGGTACGGTCACCATTCATGTCAGTGACGGCCAACAGGTCGCACTGGATCAGCGCATTCTGACAGTTGTCGGATGCGTCTCCAGCGATGACCACTAGTACTTGCTTCGGCAATGAAAGGTACTGAGCAATGTCGATTGACCATTATTTAGACGAAGAACAACTCGCGCTTATTGACGGGGTCCGTGAATTCGCACAACAAGTGATCGCGCCGGTATCGGCCCAACACGACCGAGAGAAAACATTTCCATATGAAATCATCTCGCAAATGGGCGACATGGGCTTGTTTGGGCTGCCCATCCCGGAGGAATACGGAGGCCAAGGCGGCGACTACTTCACTTTGTGCCTGGCACTAGAGGAAATTGCCAAGGTCGATCAATCCGTGGCTATTACCCTTGAAGCAGGGGTATCGCTTGGCATGATGCCATTACTAAAATTTGGCACCGAAGAACAAAAGCACCGTTGGCTCCCTGATTTGGCCGACGCGAAACGTCTAGCTGCCTTTGGCCTCACCGAACCCGGTGCAGGTTCAGATGCTGGCAGCACTCAGACCCGCGCTACGTTAGATAACAACATCTGGACTATCAACGGTAATAAGGAATTTATCACCAACTCAGGCACGGACATTACCTCAATTGTCACCGTCACGGCGGTCACCGGCGATGGGGAAATATCCACAATCATTGTCCCGACGGACACGCCTGGGTTTACGGTGGAACCCGCTTATAACAAAGTTGGGTGGAACGCTTCCGACACCCACCCGTTGACACTACATGATGTCAAAGTTCCCCAAGAGAACCTGTTGGGTGAACGAGGCCGTGGTTTTGCGAACTTTATGGACATTCTCGATGAAGGTCGTGTCGCTATCGCAGCCCTTGCAACTGGGGCAGCACAAGGTTGTGTCGATGCCTCTGTCGAATATGCGAAGACTCGTAAGACGTTTGGTCGCGCCATCGGCGAAAACCAAGGTGTCTCCTTTAAGATTGCTCGGATGCAAGCCCGGGCGTATGCTGCACGGACAGCTTACTATTCGGCAGCCAAGAAGTTGGTTTCTGGAAAGCCGTTCAAGACCGAAGCTTCAATCGCCAAGATGATCGGGTCTGAAGCAGCCATGGATAACGCTCGCGATGCCACACAAATATTCGGTGGATACGGTTTTATGAACGAAAGCTTAGTCGCGCGCCACTACCGTGACTCTAAGATTCTGGAGATCGGGGAAGGCACCACAGAAGTCCAACTCATGCTGATTGCTCGTTCACTAGGCCTGTAGGGGAACATAATGTCTGATGAACCAAAAATTATCAAACAACGCGGTCTGTACTATGACGAAATTGAAGTTGGCAACATCTATCAACACGCTCCAGGTCGCACCGTAACTGAGGCAGATAACGTTATATTCACGACCCTCACGATGAACACGCAATCGCTTCATCTGGATGCACACTGGTCTTCCCAACAAGAATTTGGCCAACCCTTAGTCAATTCGATGTTTACGTTATCGACCATCGTGGGCGCTTCGGTTGCTCAACTTACCCAAGGCACCATTGTCGCCAACCTGGGTTTTGAAAGCGTGAATTTCCCGAAACCGTTGTACCACGGTGACACTTTGTATGCCGAGACTGAGATCTTAGCTAAACGGCTATCCTCGTCACGACCAGGCCAAGGCATCCTCACGCTCCGCCATATGGGAAGAAATCAGCATGGCGATCTGGTTGCCGAATGTACCCGTTCCACGATGCTGTGGGAGTCTGAAGAACATCATCGAAAGGCCACCACGTGACGACCTTCGACCTTGGACCAGCCCTATTGTTTGTGCCTGCTGATCGTCCCGAACGGTATGCCAAAGCATATGATCGATCCGATGCCATCATCATTGACCTAGAAGATGCCGTTGCTCCTGACAACCGGCCAGCAGCACGCGAAGCGTTAGGCAAGCACCTGGCGCAATTGGATTCTAGAGTTGCACAGCGCACCGTGGTGCGGGTCAACCCCGTAGATGCACCAGATTTTAGCCACGACGTTGACGTCATAGCCGGTAGTGGCCTCCCGTATATCATGGTGCCAAAAGCTGAGAGCATTGACGGTATCGCTCAGGTTGCTGATGCTCTTCCAGGGATCGGCCTTATTGCACTCTGTGAAACCGCCGCAGGCGTCACGGCCGCCATCGAGATAGCCCAGCACCCAGCAGTGATGGCGTTGATGTGGGGTGCTGAGGATCTGATGGTGTCGACCGGAGGATCGTCGTCCCGTTTTGCCAACGGAACGTATCGTGATATTCCCCGTTTTGCACGGGCTCAGGTGCTCTTGGCTGCAGCGGCAGCTGGGAAAGCCAGCATCGATACGATTCATACCGACTTATCCCCCACCGATCAGTTCATTGCCGAAGCCGAGGATGCCGTTGCATGCGGTTTCAATGCCAAAGCTTGCATCCATCCCGCTCAGGTAACAGTCGTGCGCAATGCATATCGACCATCAGAACACGATTTGGAGTATGCACAGGCGCTGCTAAAAGAAGTAGACCAACACCGCGGAGTATTTGAATTTCGAGGTTCAATGGTTGACGGCCCGCTCATTGCACATGCACGAACCGTTGTACAGCGCGCTGCGAGGCTGACCAATTAGTCTGCAATAGCCAAAGCGCACCGGCAGAGTTCAACGAGTTGCCTTCGATTCACCCAATTGAGCTAAGATCGCATCTATGATCGGACGGTCCGCTGGGATCCATTCAAGATCATGAACTTCCGAGGCATTGAGTCCGGCCCATTCTAAACGGTCGTGCTCGATGAGTGGTTCTGGTGTTCCTGAACGGATGATGGCTGTGAAAACATGCATATTCATCCCGTTGTCGAGTTGCCAGCCGGCTTCGCTGGGTGCAGCAATATGATCCAGGATTTCAATCTCGACCCCGAGTTCTTCTCGAATTTCCCGAACCAACGCATCAGTCGACGTCTCGCCTGGCTCGACTTTGCCTCCAGGAAATTCCCAATAACCTGCTAAGGATTTTGGTGCCTTGCGTCGCGCGGCGAGCATGCGTGTTGGTCGGATCGCCTCATTAAGAATGGCGGCACCAACAACAACGGGTTTCGAAACGGTGTGTTGCATGACAGCCATCTTAGCTGCAACTATCGCGCAACCCTTTGTCGACGTCTCACAGCGATTCATAGAATCATCTGGCCACTTACTACACCACCGCCATTTATTTCAGATTTGAAATATACTTCCTCAAGCATTAGACTCGACTTAGTTCAGTTTTGAAACATAATGTAGGAGAGGCCAGAAGCCATGCAGTTTGGCGTATTCAGCATTGGGGACGTCACCCCAGATCCTCACACCGGCCAAGCCCCCTCTGAGCAGCAGCGCATTAAAGACACGGTTAAAATCGCGAAACACGCAGAACAGGCGGGCTTCGAAGTTTTTGCTACCGGGCAACATCACAACCCGCCTTTCGTAGCACCGGGCAACCCTCCCGTCTTGCTGGCATATCTAGCTGCCGCCACCGACAAACTGATCTTGTCCACCGCGACAACCCTGATCACTACGATGGATCCGGTTCGTCTTGCGGAGGATTATGCGTATTTGCAACATCTAGCCGACGGGCGCATGGACCTCACGATGGGGCGGGGTAACACCGGGCCGGTCTACCCATGGTTTGGCAAAGATATTCGCCAAGGTATCCCATTGGCTGTAGAAAATTACAACCTGTTGTATCGGCTCTGGCGTGAAACCAAGATGGACTGGGAAGGTCGATTCCGCACACCACTGCAACAGTTCACCGCGACTCCGCGACCACTGGATGACGTTCCGCCGTTTGTATGGCACGGTTCGATTCGTTCACCAGAGATTGCAGAACAGGCAGCTTACTACGGTGATGGCTTCTTCCACAACAACATTTTCTGGAACAAGGAACACATCATCCAGATGGTCCAACTCTACCGTCAACGGTACGAATACTACGGGCATGGCAAAGCTCACCAAGCATATGTCGCACTAGGTGGCCAAGCGTTTATGCGTGAAAAATCCCAGGATGCCTGGAATGAGTTTCGCCCTTACTTCGATAATGCGCCCGTCTACGGGCACGGACCTTCGATGGAAGACTTCACAAAGATGACTCCGCTCACCGTTGGGTCACCAGCACGGGTCATTGACCGAACCTTAGAATTCCGCGATTGGGTCGGAGATTACCAACGCCAAATGTTTCTGATTGATCACGCAGGCTTACCAACCAAGACAGTATTAGAACAAATCGATCTTTTCGGTGAAAAAGTCCTGCCAGCTCTACGCAAGGAGTTTGCCAAGGGTCGTTTAGAAGATGTCCCAGAAGCACCGACTCACGAATTCTTGAAAGCACGCAAGGCTGCAGGCAACGCTCCGATTGCCGGTGGCGGAGAAAGTTCCCAAGCATTCCATGACCGTCAGAAAGCGCAGAACGAAGCGTCGAAAGAATAATCCTTGACCGAGAACGATATTTTACCGGAACGTAAGAAGACCATGAACACAGCATTCGATTCGACAGATCCATTTACGCCACAAACACGGCACATTGCGGTCATCGCAGCCGGACTCAGTGATCCAAGTTCGACCTCGTTGTTGGCAAAACAACTAGGCCAAGCAACAGCTGACGCACTATCAGAGCGCGGCTACCGTCCCGAACTCCATCACTTCGAATTGCGCACTGTTGCAACAGATATTGCCGAAGCCATGGTAACCTCCACACGTTCTGAACAGCTAACGGGAATCATCAATGAAGTTGAACAGGCCGATGGGATTATTGCGGTTTCTCCGGTATTCAAAGCGTCATACTCGGGTCTGTTTAAATCGTTTTGGGACCTCGTAGAGTACGATACATTGACTGGTGTACCGGTCCAATTAGGATCAACTGGCGGCAGTCCGCGGCATTCATTGGTGATCGATATTGCGATGCGTCCCTTGTTTTCCTATCTACGCATGCACGTCATGCCAACCGGCGTATATGCTGCAACTGAGGATTGGGGATCGGCGGAAGGCTTTGAAAATGCACGAAATCATGAATCCTCCGCGGGTTATTTGAGCAAGCGAATCGCTCACGCCGGTAAAGATTTCGCTGAGGTGGTTGCGCGTGTTGATCCACGTCCGCGGCGCGCGCCCTCACATCCTAAAGAATTAGAGGTGATTCCCTTTGACCAGCTCCTTAACAACCCTGACAACACATGAGCTGCAGCAGCCCCTGGGGCCAGCGTTTCGCATGTATTTTGAAACGACCGCTCGACTGTTGGACCGTCTAGAGAAACGACTCAAGCAACAAGTTGGGCTCACCTTAAGTGAATACAACATGCTATTGTTACTCTCCGAGGCACCTGAAGGTCATATGCGCATGGGACAACTGGCGGATGCCATTGTTTTTTCTCCATCACGATTGACCTACCAAGTCAAAGTGCTGTCTGATCGCGGGCTCGTAAAACGAGTCAAGTGTGCTGACGATGGACGTGCGTGGCAAGCAGAACTGACAGCCGAAGGACGCACGATGTTCCGCAAAGCATCGGTCATCCATGCAAAAGGTGTCAAAGCACTGTTTACCGATGTAGTTTCCGAAGACGAACTCGCCACGATTTACCGTACGTTCGCCAAGGTCTGCGCTCAACTGAACGAAATACCTGAGGACTAAGACTTAGTGCGAACTGCCGAGGACAATCTCCACAGTATCGGCACGTTCTGCAAGTATCGGAACATCGGCAATCAACGATTGCAGCGTGGACAGCATCAGTTTACTGCCTACAGTGTCTGAGGGATCTGTTGGGGTCGCAACTAACGCCAGCTCTGGGCCGGCTCCCCCGCCAGCGACCACGTTACCGTTGTCAGTTTGTGTTCCAACACCTCGTCCCGGAGCCATGGCGAGCTGGCTGAGCCCAGGGACAAGATCTGTTAGTTCTGACAAAGCTTGCGCAATCTCAACATCTTCGTAGGAAGGTGTCCAGGCCCGTTGTTGTGCTAGAGCATACACTTCTGGTCGCCGCACAACATACGTCAAGTGTGCTCCAGGATCTATGACAACCAGCTCGTTGCCTTCATCCACAGCACTCAAACATGCCCGTGGCATCCAAACAGCTACCGGACGGGCTTTTTTGTGCCAGGCGGTAAGTTTGGGGATTGAGGTGAAGACTGGGAGCGCACCGCGACCATCAGCGGCCTTCAATGAAATCAGCGCAACATCTGCTTCTTTATCGGATTCCACAGTAAATTCTTTACCATGTTGATCCGCTCGCTTTTCATGAGTGGCCTCCGCCACCGTTGGGACGACTGCAGCGAATACCCGGATATTTTGGAGGACGTTAAAGACGTCCTTTTCGTCCGCGTTTCCGTCTAGAAGGTCTTGGCTGACTTTCGTCCAGGCCTCATCCTCTAGTCCATCATCGGTATCGAATGCATGCAGCGGGTTTGCTGAACCTTCGATTCCCGTCCCAGAGAGATCTCGACCAGTCCAAGTGATTCCGGCCGAGTCTGCTGGACGTCCAAACGCATCACGGTTCTGGCGTGCTAAATTCCGGTCGATTGCAGCTTGAATATGTCCAGGGAGTTGAGGTGTATCTGCCATGAATCCCTTTATACGTCTTGCACTGCTGAGCCGCTAGCGACTTGTAACGCTTGCGGTAGCGTGAATTGGCCGGCATACAGGGCTTTGCCGATGATCGCACCTTCAATTCCTTGGTCAACCATCTGAGCAAGCTGTTCAATATCCTCGAGAACAGAAATGCCGCCTGAAGCAATCACTGGTTTGCCAGTTTTCTGAGCAATCTGGCCCAGCAGCTCAGTATTCGGCCCGGTCAACGTACCATCTTTCGTAATGTCGGTGACCACATACCGAGCGCAGCCTGCTGCCTCAAGCCGGTCAAGGACATCCCACAGGTTGCCACCTTCTTCGACCCAACCACGAGTCGCTAATTGCTCACCCCGAACGTCAAGTCCGACAGCGATTTTGTCACCGAATTGGTCGATGACTTTTGCTGTCCAGTCTGGATTTTCTAGTGCGGCGGTCCCCAAATTTACTCGGGTAGCGCCCATCGCTAAGGCTTCTTCCAATGAAGCATCGTCGCGCAAGCCACCAGAGAGCTCGATTTTGATACCCAGATCGGCGGTAATCCGACGAATGATTTCACGGTTGTTGCCGTGCCCGAAGGCTGCGTCAAGGTCGACCAGGTGGAGCCATTCAGCGCCAGCTTCCTGCCAACCAAGGGCCGCGTCAAACGGGTCACCGTAGTTTGTGGCAGTGCCGTATTCCCCTTGAACAAGGCGCACGGCTTGGCCATTCTGAACATCAACGGCCGGTAGAAGTTGTAGTGGGGTGGTCATAGATTCTCCAAAGTTAGTTAGCCCAAGGGACGGTGAGGAATGCTGCAAGAATGGCTAAAGCGCCAAGGATGATAAACGAAACACGAACCCATATTGGCGCCTTTTGACGATGCAGGGACCAGGCGCCACCGATGAGGATGCCGCCCAGTGCCAGTAATAATGTGGACCACCATGGCATCAGAAACTACCCATCCAATTCTGTAATACGGTCAGGCCAGCGCGACCCGACAACTCTGGATGGAATTGGACACCGACAAGCGGCCCATTTTCCACCGCAGCAATAAAATCGCCGTCATGGTAACCCCACGAAACCTGCGGTGGCACCATGGATTCAATGCTCTGGTCAAATTCCCATTCAAGAACGGCATATGAATGTGAGAAGTAGTATCGTTCTTCACCGAGACCAGCAAATAGGACGGTGTCGGCAGCAGGGTGGACTTCACTCCAGCCAATATGTGGCACTGCCTCCGTTGCCAGCTTTTTAACTGTGCCTGGCCATTCCCCCATGCCGTCATATTTGCCAAATTCTTCGGAAGCGTCGAACAGGTACTGGTGCCCCACACATATGCCAAGCACGGGGCGACCACCAGCCACGCGTTGTCCCACCCAGCGGGGAATGCTGAGTCGTTCCATGGCTTTCTTGGAGGCACCGAAGGCTCCGTTGCCAGGCAGGATCATTCCCTCAGCGGCCAGCAAGGTTTGACCTTCAGAGGTCACAACGACGTCAGCACCTAGATGTTCCAAAGCGTTCACTAAAGATCCCAGATTGCCAATGCCATAGTCTGCCACGGCAATGGTTGGTTTGGTCTGCGACACTACAGAGCACCCTTAGTGGATGGGATGCCCTCAACGCGTGGATCATCCTCTATTGCTTGACGTAAAGCCCGAGCTAATGCTTTGAATTGCACTTCCACGATATGGTGCGGATCTCTACCGCGCAGTAAATCGATGTGGACGTTAATGGCAGCGTGGAATGTAAATGATTCAAAGACATGGCGTGTCATCGCGCCCGTAAAGTGTCCCCCAATCAGGTGATACACCTGGGCCTCTGATTCGCCTTCGTGCACGAAGTAGGGGCGTCCTGAAAGATCCACAGTGGCTCTGGCAAGAGCCTCATCCATCGGGATCGTGGCTTCGCCATAACGGCGGATACCTCGTTTGTCGCCCAGGGCTACTTTGAAAACTTCCCCGAGAGTAATCGCCACATCTTCTACGGTGTGATGGACATCGATATGCGTGTCGCCAGTCGCTTGCACCGTGAGGTCCAGGAGCGAGTGACGGCTAAGCGCATCGAGCATATGATCATAAAACGGTACACCGGTGGAGATATTTGACGTCCCGGTACCATCGAGGTCGAGTTCAACGTAAACATCGGACTCAGATGTTGTGCGTTTCATCGATGCTTTACGACCGGAGATCAGTTCAGCTGCCATTGAGGTCAGGAAACTCCTTATTCGACAATTAATTTGGTGCGATCCCTAAGTGTAGTCGTCACCAGGTCTGACAAACTATCTTAGGCACCAATTACTTCCCGTAGCGCAACAAGAAATGCCGTGGTTTCTTCCTCGGTACCGGCGGTCACTCGAAGATGATGTGGGATGCCCACATCACGAATAAGCACACCGCGATCCAGCAGCCCCTGCCAGACCGCGTGAGCATCTTCGAGCCAGCCGAAGAATACAAAGTTGGAATCTGACACTGCAGGTTTCAGACCCATCTGCCGAAGTTCCTCAACGATTCGGTTTCGTTGAGCCTTAATCTCACCGACAGTCGCTAAGAGAACGTCAACATGTTGGAGGGCAGCATTTGCTGCTGCCTGGGTGATGGCTGACAAGTGATAAGGCAATCTGACAAGCCGAAGAGCGTCAGTGACTTGTGGCGATGTAGCCAAGTAGCCAACTCTGGCGCCGGCCAAAGCAAAGGCTTTAGACATTGTGCGTGAGATAATTAATCGCTCTCGCCCATCAAGGAGAGTCAGAGCTGATTTAGTAGTGTCCAGGGAAAATTCTTCATAAGCTTCATCGACAACCACTATGGCGTTGAACGCTTGACTGGCCTCATAGACCGCTTCTACGACGTCGAGTCCGAGTGCCGTGCCGGTGGGGTTATTGGGCGAGCACAAGAACACAATATCTGGTTGTGAGTCTTTGACCTGTTGAGCAGCAGATTCTGGGCTGAGGGTAAAATCGTCCGCACGAATTCCAGCGATGTATTCAGTGTTCGTACCGGATGCGAGCAGCGGATACATCGAATAGGTCGGCGGAAAGCTCAAAATTTTCCGTTCAGGTCCGCCAAATGCCTGCAGAATTTGCTGCAACACTTCATTGGACCCATTCGCAGCCCAAATATTATCTTCGGTAAGGCCATGGCCAAGATAGCGTGCCAGGCGTTGACGTAGCTCTGTGAATTCACGATCGGGATAACGATTCAGCGAAGACGCAGCGTCAAGCACCGCAGCACCAATGGCATCCACGACAACTTGTGGTACCGGATGCGTATTCTCATTGGTGTTAAGGAGATGCTGGACCTCCAGCTGCGGGGCACCATATGGCGACTGCCCGCGTAAATTATCGCGAAGCGGTAATGCTTCCAATGCAGTAGTGCTGGCCTGTTCTTGCTGATTAGTCACGGCAATAAGCATAGCCTGGGTCGAACTCACAAAACTAAGAGTGACGCCACGGGCTGATCGCTAGTCCTGTTCAACGGGAACAAACAGTCTCTGACCGACTTTCAAGTCAGACGTTTTTAGATCGTTATACGTCATGATTTGTTCCAAAACGGCGGCACGATCATTGTTTTGTGCCAAGCGAGACGAAATTTCCCATAGTGTGTCGCCTGGCTGCACCACGATCATCTGGTAAACATCAGCAGATTGCTGATCAGCGGCAATAGCCGGAGCAATAGGTTGCTGGAACCACACGGTTGCCAGCAGAATTGCCAGCCCGGCCAACACCACGCACACTACGCACAAACGGATGACAAGGACGCCCCGAGATGTCACTCTAAGGTTTTTGGGCAATGACGGGAGGTTGCTCATCGAAACCCACCTTCTGTTGTTTGAATCATCATGGTCATGACTCATTGAAACAACTAGGTAGGACACTGTAAGCAGTTCAGGCCAAACGACGTGCGATGCCACCGGCGACGTGAACTGTCATTAGCCGAGGACCGTGGATGAGATTTAGTTTCCCTTTTGGAGTCCGGCGGAAAGACTCTCGAGGCTTGTGAGGACTTGTTTGAGTGACCCGGTAGACCAAAAATTTGGCATCGAGGCTCGCAGGAATCCACTGTACCCGGCGCTTGCTAGACGCGAGTCGAGAACAGCAACAACTCCACGATCCGACGTTGATCGGATCAGACGCCCAGCACCTTGGGCTAGCCGAACGGCGGCATGGCTAGCCGAAACCGCCATAAATCCGTTACCGCCGCGTTGGCTGATATATCGGGCACGCGCTGCGGCAAGTGGATCATCTGGTCGAGGAAATGGAAGCCGGTCAATAGTTACCAGACGGAGAGTCTCTCCGGGGACGTCAACCCCCTGCCACAAGGTCAGTGTCCCAAAAAGACAGGCTCGTGGGTCTTCGGTGAACTCATCGATGAGTCCCGACAGTGTTGATTCCCCTTGCACCAGAATGTTGAGTTTGTCCCCAAAACGCAGGCGCATCTCATCGGCGGCAGCCTTGGCAGCACTACGCGAAGAAAACAGGCACAAGGCTCCCCCATCTGAGGCAGCTAACAGCTGCTCAAGCCGCTCATGCGATTGGGCAGAAGGTTGCGGACCTGGTTTGGGCAAATCATCGGCGACATACAGGATTCCCTGTCTGGGATAGTCAAAAGGGCTGCCCACATCCAGGGTCTTATATTTGGCACCACCATTAAGGGTGAACCCTAAATCATTGGTTATAGTATCAAACTTGCCACCAACGGTCAGCGTCGCCGACGTCAAGATCGTGGTGGATTCGTTGAGTAATTTATCGCGGAATTTCCCAGCAATCGATAGTGGCGCCGCATAGAGTAACGGTGCTGCATGCGGATCAGCTTCCACCCATCCTTGGCCGGGTTCAAAATGTGAAGGACGAGTCGCCCAAACAACCGTATCCCCCTTGGGCTGTGAGCCCGCGGAGAGGAGTTGTTCGGTGGTCTCTAAAATTTCGGTGAGACGATTTTTGACCAACTGGCGATTCGACTCTTCAGTTTCGGTGCCACCGTTACCTTTGAGATCGCTGAGCATTTGTCGCGTCTCGTCTCGAACGCTTTCTAAAGCTGTTAATTGGTGTTCATTGAGGCCCTGAGCAAACCACCCGGTCGGCGCCGAAGCAAAAGCAGCTTCCATCGAGGCGGCCGCATCAGTCAGATCCGTGGCAACCACTGCTGCTTCTTGCCTTGCTTGTTTCGCGGCACTTCGAATCATAGACGCAGACAGATGCAGCGTCACTGCCGACGTCACGCGGTCCATGAGTTCGTGAGCCTCGTCGATGATAATCGCATCAGCCTCGGGCATGATGTTGAGGTCTTCGAAGGCAGCGATGGCCAGCATCGCATGGTTGGTCACGATGATGTCGGATTCGGCTGCAGCCTGACGGGCCAGTTCCGAAAAGCATTCTTCAGCGAATGGACATTTGCTAGCACCGATACACTCGCGGGCCGATACCGATACTTGACGCCAAGCTTCATCGGTAACCCCGGGTTTCAGATCATCACGATCTCCGGTATCGGTTTCTTCTGCCCACGAACGCAATCGAATGACTTCTTCGCCAAGTTGGGACAGCGGTTGGCCCACGACATCTGTGGTCGTTAGCAAACTGTCATCTTCGGTTTCGATCACGGCGCCGTGCAGTTTGTGTTTGCACACGTAGTTAGCACGGCCTTTCAACAGTGCCACATCGATGCTGCGCGGTAAGGCCGGTTCCAAGGTGTCCAGTAGTCGCGGAATGTCACGACTAATAATCTGGCTTTGCAGCGCAAGGGTCGCGGTAGCGATGACCACGGGTGACTCACTGGCCAGTGTGTAATCGATGGCGGGGACCAAATAGGCCAGGGACTTACCAGTACCAGTGCCAGCCTGCACGACCAGATGGGTCCCGGTCTGCAGGGCGCTGGCAACTTCAGTTGCCATGAGTTGTTGACCTGGACGGGTCTGCCCACCGAGTTCGGCAACGGCATCAGCCAGCCATTCGCTAACTTGCGTTTGGCTGGCTGTGTTGGTTACCGGTTGATTACCGGACATAGCTTAAGTAGTGGTCCTTATCCTCTGGATACACCAGCACGGTCAAGGCGGTGCCTTCCGGCTCATAGGTTTCGGCCAGAATTTCGGTGTCATCCGAGTGTAGTCGGTTCACGACGTCGCCGTCGGTATATGGCACCAGTAGATCCATGTGAACGCTAGGTCGTGGCAATCCCTCGGCGATGGCCGCTTCGAGTTCTGGGAACCCTTCCCCGGTCGCCGCTGAGACGACAAGCGCACTGGGGTATCGGCGTCGTAGTCGCGCTAAAACCATAGGATCTGAAGCATCGGCTTTGTTGAAGACGATGAGCTCTTGGATATCAGCAATATTGGTGTCGAGAAACACCTGATGGACTGCTTCGATCTGAGCTTCAGGTTCAGGATGTGATGCGTCCACGACGTGTAAGATCAGGTCCGCTTCATCGACTTCTTCCAGCGTGGAGCGAAAGGCTTCAACCAATTGTGTTGGCAGCTGGCGTACAAACCCGACAGTGTCTGACAAGGTATATGCAATGCCATCGTCGGTTTGGGCTGCACGGACAGTTGGGTCCAGGGTTGCGAACAAGGCGTTTTCGACCAGGACGCCTGCTTTGGTCAGCCTGTTGAGGATGGATGATTTTCCTGCGTTGGTATACCCAGCAATTGCCACCGATGGGATTTGGTTGCGACGACGACGAGCGCGCTTTGTCCGGCGAGCGCTTTCCATGTGCTTGATGTCGCGACGCAATTTCGCCATCCGGTCACGAATGCGACGTCGGTCGAGTTCGATTTTCGTTTCACCAGGACCGCGCGACCCAATACCGGCACCGCCGGCGGCCTGTCCACCGGCCTGCCTTGACATGGATTCGCCCCAACCACGCAGGCGCGGCAATAGGTATTCCAGCTGGGCTAGTTCAACTTGGGCTTTACCTTCTTTGGATTGTGCGTGTTGCGCAAAAATATCCAGGATCAGCGCCGTGCGGTCGATGACTTTCACACCGACAACATCTTCTAGTCCACGGCGTTGTGATGGGGCCAGTTCGGTATCGACGATGACGGTATCAGCGGCTTGTTCTTGGACGATATCTCGCAGTTGTTGTGCTTTTCCGCGGCCCAGAAACGTTGCGGGGTCAGGTGCGTGCCGACGCTGAATGATGCCGTCGAGCACTGTCGACCCGGCTGTATGGGCTAGGGCAGCCAGCTCTTGGAGTGAGTGCTCTGCTTCAGTTACGGAACCGTCAGTCCATAGGCCTGCCAGGACGACTTTTTCCAAACGAAGTTTACGATATTCTACTTCTGTAATGTCATCGAGTTCAGTTGATAAACCCTCTACACGCCGCAGCGCATGGCGCTTTTCGAGATCAAACTGATCACCATCAAATACAGTATGGTTCGACCCTCCTTCGTCCAGCGCTTGAGCACCCGCAGAACGAGAGTCCTCAACCGCACTTATCTGCGAAGCTTTCGCATCGTCGGCGGACAAGATTCGGTTGATCAGCGCTTTGACTTGCTCGTCAACTTGAGGATCAGAGGGTTCGTATGGTGTGACCATTTTCTCCTTGTTCAGAGGCTTTTCCTTACGTTGTAGTATGTCACATTTACTGTCATTAAGCCCATGATCTCGGGCTTTTCGTGGGGAACGCGTGGTGATTTTTCTATCAAATACATCTGTCTATAACAACAGCGTGCAGAGAGGAAATATTCCAGTTGACACACCGTGCCAACATGGTGCTGTGCCGCAGCGAATGTCCGGAACGTACTACACTACAAAGACCATGAATGAGCATTATTTCTCCTCCAGTCCGTCTGGCCAAGATCGTCGGCGTGTAGTCGATGTCGAGCTTGCCGAACAAGATGTTCAAGTTGAGACCTCTGGCAGCATTTTTTCTCCCGATGGGGTGGATCGCGGGACACGTGTCCTCTTGGAGGTCGTAGCTGATCCCCCTGCCGCGGGAGAATTCCTCGATATTGGGTCCGGATGGGGGCCCATTGCACTGACGATGGGGTTACTTTCGCCGGGTGCGGACATCACGGCCGTAGAGGTCAATGAACGCGCAGCGATGCTGACCCAGACAAACGCTGCACGTCTCGGGATCGACAACATCAGGGTCCAACACCCGGACGATGTTTCTACAGGTGCTACTTTCGATCTGATCTGGTCAAATCCCCCGATTCGAATTGGTAAGACTGCCTTACATGACATCTTGACCCGGTGGCTACCTACGCTGAAACCTGGCGGCCAAGCGTGGCTCGTAGTGGCTAAGAAACTCGGCGCTGATTCATTATTGCCTTGGATCCAATCCATGCTCGATGCGAAGGCACCTGGCGAATTTTCTGTTCGTCGGGCCGCTACAGATAAAGGCTTTCGAGTACTCCTTGTGGAACGCGTCTTATAACCGACCAATAAAAGCCGTTGAGAGCGCTGCGAAGGTAGATATTCGTTGACCCTCGTGAAGTTGCACCACGATGTCACCACATGGTGTTGACACATTCCACAAGCTCAGTTGGGTCAGTCCCGTCCACAGTTGGAAAGCAATTGTCGCAGTTGCTGCCGCCGTGCCCAGGTCAGAGACGCCATGAACTGCGGGGTGGTGCCGCAGTGCTAATTGGCCGATGCCCTCCACCATAAGCGGGTCGTGTGGCACAACGAAATTTACTCCGGTCGGTTCCGAAGCTTCTGGATCAATCGATGGGGCTTGTGCCAAGTCTATGCCCGCTAATTCTCCTAAAGACTCTACTGCTACCGTGACGTGTAGGTTTTGAGCTCGGATACTCAAGCCTGGTCGTGGATCTGTTAGTCCTGCTGCCATGACTAAAGTGTCAGAGCCTGCTGCACTTGCAGTTTCGGGCATCTCGTATGACCATTGGCCAATATCAACACCTACATAGGCAGGGGTGTAAACCGTGGTAATTAGGCCTGACGAAGAGCTGAAGACGTGGTGCGACGTGTCTGCATTTGCTATCTTCTTCAGGGCTACCAATGCATAAGTTGCAACACGGGCTGCTTCTGTCAGGTGCTGCATCGGTGTTCCATCAGCCATCCAGGCTTCTAGACTAAGCGCTGGGCGCCCGTGTAGTGGTGGAGCCTCAGTAATCAGCACCACCCCAACAGCACCGACGCCAGTGGAACGATTGCACAGCCAAATAATATGTTCTGAGGTCAGTTCGAAGCGCTGGGTTGGTTCGTCAATGACAATCCAGTCGCCGGTCGGACCTGTGATTTTTATAAATTGCTCACCGACTAAGTCTTCTCGCATGCCCTGTCGACGAACTTGCGGTGTGGACTGTGAAACGTTCATGTCGTCAGCTTAGCTGGATTCTACGAGACGGATGATATCGGCCAGCGCATGGTCAGCTTGTGGATCGATCCAATGCACACGGGGGTCGGCCTTAAACCAGGTTTCTTGGCGGCGGGCGAACCGACGGGTAGAGACGATGGTCGAGTCGATAGCTTCTCGCAAACTGATTGCGCCACTGAGATGTTCCATCATTTGGCGATAGCCAATGGCGCGGGACGCTGTTGGCGCTAGTCCTAAGCCGTGGGCTTGTAAATTTTCTACTTCCTCGAGCCAACCGCTTTCTATCATGTTGTACACGCGTTGTTCTATGCGTTCGTGTAAGTGGGCACGGTCAATGCTCAGGCCAATTTGTACCACGGGAGGTAGCTCGGGGTGGTATTGGCGTTTGGGCATGAACGAGCTAAATGTTCGTCCAGTGAGTCGGTATACCTCTATGGCGCGAATTATCCGACGGTTGTCCTGAAGACGCTGTGCTGATGCCTGGTCGACTCGCTGAAGCTCATCGAGGAGCGGTCCGATGCCTTCTTTTTCAACTTGTGTAGTGAGGTCTTGCCGCAGAGCGCGGTCAGTCGGTGGAAACTCAAGTGTGTCGAGGGCCGCCCGGACATACAGGCCTGAGCCTCCTGTCAAGATTGGCACCTGAGACCGTGCCCTAATCTCCTCAATGGTTGTTCGTGCCAACGTTTGAAAGGTAGCAACGCTGGCCTCAACCTGAAGGTCATAGATGTCCAACAGGTGGTGAGCAATCCCTTGGCGTTCTTCGACGGTAGCTTTGGCCGTGCCGATGTCCATACCTCGATAAAACTGCATGGCATCAGCATTGATGATCTCACCGCCAAGAACCTTGGCCAAAGCAATCGCTAAGGCAGTCTTTCCTGTGGCGGTAGCCCCAACGAACGCTACAACGGGCTGCTTATCCAATGCGCAAGCTTGGCAGTCCGAGGTTCACACCACCTGCTGGAGTACCGGTACCGGTACCGCAAGAGTCAGCCTGAGCTCGATCCCATGCATCCCCAGCACGTGAGGGTCGTAGATGGTACTGTTTGGCAGCTGTTGGATCAGCGATGAGGTGGTATGGATGTGATTCAGTAATGGGTACTGTTACGAAATCTCCAGGGCGCGGTGTTTGAGCACTTGCTGGGATGCTGAAGTGAACCAGGCGGTTGTCAGGCGCCCGGCCGGTGAGGCGTCCGGTCTGTTCACCTCGACTACCGGCATCGTTTGTTACAAGCAGTTCTTGAGATGTACCAACGAGTTTTGCAGATTCTTCTGCCGCGATGCGGTCTTGCAGTGCCACGAGCCGTTCAAAACGTTCTTGCACAACATCTTTTGGAATTTGATCTTCCATGTCCGCCGCGGGTGTTCCAGCTCGTGGGGAATATTGAAAGGTGTATGCCATCGAGAAACGTGAAGCTTCGACCACTTCGAGGGTTTGCTGAAAATCAGCTTCAGTCTCGCCAGGAAAGCCAACGATAATATCTGTAGTCACCGCAGCGTGTGGGATGCGTTCGCGAACTTTCTCCAGGATCCCAAGGAAGCGCTTGGAACGATAGGATCTGCGCATGGCTTTTAAAATGGTGTCGGATCCCGATTGCAACGGCATATGCAATTGTGGCATCACGTTCGGTGTTTCGGCCATAGCATCGATGACATCATCGGTAAATGAGGCTGGGTGCGGGCTAGTAAACCTGACTCGTTCCAGTCCCTCGATTTCACCGGTAGCGCGCAGGAGCTTAGAAAATGCTTGACGATCTCGAAACTCTACCCCGTATGTGTTGACGTTCTGTCCCAGAAGGGTAACTTCAACAGCGCCGTCGTCAACCAGCGCTTGAACTTCGGCCAGAATGTCTCCCGGTCGACGATCTTTTTCTTTTCCACGTAGCGACGGGACGATACAGAACGTACAAGTGTTGTTGCAGCCTACTGAAATAGACACCCAGCCTGAGTAACTAGACTCGCGCTTTGTAGGCAAAGTCGACGGGAACGTTTCTAGAGCCTCCAGGAGTTCGACCTGGGCCTCATTATTATGGCGTGACCGGTTCAAAAGAACTGGCAACGATCCGATATTATGTGTCCCAAACACGACATCAACCCAAGGTGCACGTTCGACAATCGTATCCTGGTCTTTTTGTGCAAGACACCCTCCAACGGCGATTTGCATGCTGGGGTGTTCGTCCTTTGTGACCTTGAGATTTCCCAGGTGACCGTAAAGCCGGTTTGCGGCATTTTCTCGAACTGCGCACGTGTTAAATACAACGAGATCAGGAGTCGAATCGTCACTTGCAGGAACGTACCCGTTGGTTTCCAACAGTCCAGAAATGCGTTCTGAATCATGCACATTCATTTGGCAACCGAACGTGCGGATTTCATACGAGCGTGGCGTTGCGATGTCGGCTACGGTTTCAGTCACGATATTCATTTCATTCGTCTAGGGGGTCAAGGTCAACGGCATCCAAAGCACTAGTGACTACGTTGAATGCCACGCCTGGCACATACCCTTTTCTGGAGAGCATGCCAACCAGGCGTCGCACTATTCTATCGCGTTGCTGACGCGATTCTGGATCTGTTGAAGCAGGCACCTTTGTCCGAGACAATTTCCGCATAACCAAATCATAAGCAGCTGTCCATTCGTCCTCGTCCGAGACCTGCTCGAGCGCTACGGCAGCCAGATCATCAGCAATGCCACGCTGACGCAATTCCATGCTTAAGGCCCTGCGCGCCAGGCCCTTCGAACGGTGCCGTGAACGGACCCAGCTTTCGGCAAATGCCGCATCATCTATGAGTTCGACTTCTTCGAAACGGTCGAGCACCTCTTCAACCACGTTGTCAGCGATTTCTCGGCTCCGAAGTTTTTCGGCAAGTTGATGCCGAGTTTTCGGTGCAGCTGACAGTTGGCGCAACGCAATATTGCGCGCAGCTTGGTGCTGGTCCGTTTCGAGATCGTCTTGATCATTCATAGAATTTAGGCATCCTCAACGGCTTTCAATGCAACTTCTTCGTCTTCCTCTTCCACATTGGTTCCAATGCCCAGAGCGGCCTTAATGCGATCTTCAATCTCAACTGCTAAATCTGGATTGTCTTTGAGGAATCGGCGAGAATTCTCTTTACCTTGACCGAGCTGATCACCATCGTAGGTGTACCACGCACCGGACTTGCGAACGATGTTGTGTTCCACGCCCATATCCAGCAGACCACCTTCGCGGGAGATTCCTTCACCGTAAAGAATGTCGAATTCAGCCTGCTTAAATGGTGGAGCCATCTTGTTCTTGACGATCTTGGCTCGCGTACGGTTGCCAACAGGCTCGCCGGCTTGTTTCAGTGTCTCAATGCGGCGAATGTCAATACGAACGGAAGCATAGAATTTCAATGCTTTACCGCCAGTGGTAGTTTCCGGCGAACCAAAAAATACACCAATTTTTTCACGTAACTGGTTGATAAAGATGGCAGTAGTCTTGGACTGTGCAAGGCGGCCAGTGATCTTTCGTAGCGCCTGGGACATAAGTCGCGCTTGAAGACCTACGTGACTATCCCCCATTTCCCCTTCGATTTCGGCTCGTGGAACGAGTGCGGCCACCGAGTCGATAACAACGATGTCAAGTGCGCCGGATCCGACGAGCATATCCATAATTTCAAGTGCTTGTTCACCGGTGTCAGGCTGTGAGACAAGCAGCGCGTCAGTGTCGACACCAAGCTTCTTGGCATATTCAGGATCAAGTGCGTGTTCAGCATCGATGAATGCAGCAATACCACCCTGGCGCTGAGCCGCTGCTACAGCGTGCAACGCAATAGTCGTCTTACCCGACGACTCTGGGCCATAGACTTCTACCACACGACCGCGTGGTAAGCCACCAATCCCTAAAGCAACATCGAGGGCAACCGAACCGGTCGGAATGACTTCAATGGGCGTCCGAACTTCGTCCCCCAGACGCATGATTGAACCTTTGCCGTAGCTCTTGTCAATTTGCGCAAGGGCTGCCTCAAGGGCTTTTTCGCGATTTGAATCTGAAGACATTCGTCTACTCCTTGAATTGTTAATGACAAGTCTCACGACCTGCTGTCATGCTCCAAAGTCTATGATGTCGCACGGACACGATAAGCCGCACAAAACACCTTGTGGAAAACTGCGTGAAACAAGAGCATTTAACGGCAACCTGTGGATAAATTTTACCGCCTTTGGGCAAAGCATTCGAGCCCAGCGTGATGTGTGTCGGACTCTCACCAAGCCCCGGCTAAAACGTATCAGTATCTCGAGGGGCTTTATCTTTCCCTAAGCGACGTTCCGTCGGAATGTCGTGTAAGTCGCATACGGCCTGCCAGATAACCCTTGCGTCTATACCTGCTGATAAAGCCTCTTGGGCGGTTGCTTTCAGGCCTGGCAATTCTAATGATGATGCGATGACACCAGCATTGGCTGAACCGAATTCATCTTCTAGCAGGGCCCAGAATTGGGAATGTCGCACGAATGTCCTCAGTTAGGGATAAGGAAAGTAAAAGCCGTAAGCCTCATACAATCGTACGAGGCCTACGGCCTGGTTCAAAGCTTATGAACGCCGACAGGTTAACTAGCGTTTTGCTAAATGGTCGCCACGGTTATATCCGTGACCCTGCTGTTGCTGCTTGGCGTAACGGTGGGCAAGTTCAGCCGGAATAGTATCTGGAATCTGAACCGCCTCCTCTACTGCAATACGATCTGACACTTCACGAAGCATAACCGACAGTGGAATATCCAGTGCTGCGGTGATGGCACTGAGGAGTTCGGAAGAAGCTTCCTTTTGGCCACGTTCAACTTCGGAGAGATAGCCCAATGAAACGCGTGCATCGTGTGAGACCTCGCGAAGGGTTCGACCCTGGCGCTGGCGAACGTCACGAAGGACATACCCAATCTCTTCACGCAGCACGGGCATGGTGGGCTCCTTGGCTTCGTTCTGCTGGTTCATTGTTTCGCCAGCCTTCAGCCAGCGAGTCACGCCATTTACAACAACGGGTTCTCTCATCATCATTAACCACCATCTCTTGTATAAATTCTGAATCCCTACTGAGAAGCGGAACTCAAAGACCTTCCACCATTAGACAACGCTCCTGTTGTCGAATTTGTTCCCGGATGGATCAATTTTTTATAAATTTTTCCCAAAATACCCGTTTTTGTGATATAAAGCACGTTTTTTGTAATAAATTTCGGCGACTTTTCTCACAGACGTTCTTGACGCCACCAGTTTTTAGTTGTTCTGTGCTAACCATTCTCCCACGAGCCGTAAGCTCGCTGCCACTGCAGCTCGTCGTATTTGGTCGCGATTGCCCTCCAAACGCAGTAATCGCGCAGTCAACTGTTCGGCTGTCGATAGTGCGATGAAAACGATACCGACAGCTTTTCCTTCAGACGGTTCAGGTCCGGCCACCCCGGTGGTGGAAATTCCGATATCTGCTCGAAAGCGGCCCCGGGCACCCTTGGCCATCTGTTTTGCCGTTTCGGCGTCCACGGCGCCACGTGCAGCTAAGGTGTCGGCCGACACCCCGAGTAAGCGGTGCTTGATGCCATTGTTATACGCAATAACACCACCTTGCAGTACTGCAGAAGCCCCAGGCACGTCGGCCAATGTTGAACTCAACATCCCGGCGGTTAATGACTCAGCCGTGGCGATAGTCAAATCTCTTTGTTTCAACTGTGCAACAATGTCGTGTGCGCTGACGTTTGAAGGACTAGAAGCGTTCATACAGATGGGTTCTATTCGTCGAGGGTCGGTTCTTCTTTCGGGGCACGGATGGCTTTTATCACATAATCTACACCTGTGACTAGTGTCACCGCCATGGCTGCTAGGACCAGCACCCAGCCCAACCAAAGCCACCAGGTGCCGACAAACGTCGACAATGGCAGCAGTAGTATCAGGATGGCTGCGGTTTGCAGCACGGTTTTGATCTTTCCGCCACGGCTAGCGGGCATGACACGTGTGCGAAGCATGGCGATTCGCATCAAGGTGATGCCCCATTCGCGCAGCAGAATGACGATAGTGATCCACCACCAGATTTCACCAAGCAGGGACATGGTGATCCATGCTGCACCGGTCAGGAACTTATCGGCAATCGGGTCAGCGATCTTGCCGAAGTTGGTGACGATACCTCGTGACCGTGCAATATCGCCGTCGAGTTTGTCGGTGTACATTGCAACAGCGAAGATGGCCACTGCGACCCAACGAGCCGGCATGGAGTCTCCACCGAAGGTACCAGAATCCCACAGCATCCAGATGAAAAATGGAACCAGCAGAATCCGAAGCGTGGTCAACGCATTGGGAAGATTCCAAGAACTTATCTGCCCGTTAGTTGCCATGCGTCCTCTGATTCATTGTCATCCATTGGGTCATAGTAGTCGGCGCCATCGGTTTCGATCGGAGTTTCAAAGGCCTCCGTGGTCCCTTCCGTTGGCGATGCCCCGGTGGGCGTCGGCACGTCTTTGCCCTTAATATTGGCGATGACGGCAGCCAGGTCATCAGGTTTCACAAGGACATCACGTGCTTTAGATCCTTCGGAAGGTCCTACGACTCCACGGGATTCCATCAGGTCCATGAGTCGGCCTGCCCGTGCAAAACCAACCCGCAATTTGCGTTGCAGCATCGACGTGGATCCGAACTGTGACGTAACCACCAGCTCTACCGCCTGCAACAAGTCTTCCAAATCATCGCCGATGTCCTCATCGATGACCTTTGCTTGTTTTTCTGGAATTACATCTTCGCGGTATTGGACCTGCATCTGAGATTTAACGTGATCGACCACGTCCCGGATCTCCGATTCATTGACCCAGGCACCCTGAACACGCATGGGTTTGGATTTGCCCATCGGCAGGAACAACGCATCACCTTGGCCTAGGAGCTTTTCGGCCCCTGGCTGGTCAAGCACGACCCGGGAGTCGGTGACCGAGGAGGTCGCAAAGGCCATGCGCGATGGCACATTGGCTTTGATCAGGCCGGTGACGACGTCCACCGATGGACGTTGCGTTGCCAACACGAGGTGAATACCCGCGGCACGCGCGAGCTGAGTAATGCGCACGACAGCGTCTTCGACGTCGCGTGGAGCAACCATCATCAAGTCAGCTAACTCGTCAATGATGACCAGTAAGTACGGGTACGGCTTAAGTTGGCGTTTGGAGTCCGGTGGTAGGGTCACCTTGCCGGCACGTACCGCCTTGTTAAAGTCGTCAATGTGCTTATATCCAAAGGCTGCCAGGTCGTCGTAGCGCGTGTCCATTTCTTGGACAACCCATTGCAGTGCTTCTGAGGCTTTCTTGGGATCAGTGATGATCGGGGTGACCAGGTGAGGCACACCTTCATAGATGGTGAGTTCCACGCGCTTGGGATCGACCAGAACCATTCGGACATCATCGGGGGTAGCTCGGGTGAGCACCGAGGTGATCATCGAGTTGATAAATGCAGATTTTCCGGCACCGGTGGCACCGGCCACCAGCATGTGCGGCATCTTGGCAAGGTTAGCCATGATGTAGCCGCCCTCAACGTCTTTTCCGACACCCATCACCATTGGATGATCAGTTTTTCGTGCCGCATTGGAGCGCAAGACATCGCCCAGGGAAACGATCTCTTTGTCCGTGTTCGGGATTTCCACACCGATGGCTGATTTGCCCGGAATCGGTGACAAGACCCGGACATCTGTGGAGGCGACTGCGTAGGCAATGTTGCGTTCCAAGTTCGTGACCTTTTCGACCTTGGTGCCCGGAGCCACTTCAACTTCATAGCGAGTAACCGTTGGCCCCCGGGAGAACCCGGTGACTTCGGCATCAACCTTGAACTGTGTAAATACGGTGTCGAGAGCATGAACCACTCGATCATTGGCCTCAGACCGTTGCTTCGGTGGCGGTCCAGCTGGCAGCATTTCCAGGCTTGGCAACGTGTAGGTAACGTCACCGTCCAGTTCAAGTTGTTCGGTACGTGCCGGGATCGGAGGCAGGTCCACTGGTTTAGCAACCTCGGTGGCGGGCACGTGTTTCGTGCTCTCCCCCAGGCCGGCTTTTTCGCGCGCTTCTTGCAGGGCTAGTTCATCGGCGGTTGGACGACGCACGCCCGGTGGAATCACCGGTTCGGTTGCGTCCGGCGCAGCTTCAGCGCTGAGGGCCGCCGCCTCCTGGGTAGCTGCATCTGCCGAGGATTCTTCGTCATCGAATAAGGAACCGAAGTCCATGACCTGGGTGTGCTTCGTCGCTTTTGGCCGAGGGACTGCAGCGGGTGCTTCGTTTTCATCGGTCAGAATTTCAACGGCCGGTTTTTCGTCATCAATAACGGCAGTGGCATATGCTTCATCGCCAACCAGTGGCTGGTCGGTCGCATCCGCATCGTCGGTGCCTTTGCTTCCAAAGAGTCTGGCGAAGAACCCTGGACGCTTTTGAGCTGGCGCAGCTCGACGCTCATGTTCATACAGATACGACTGGTCATGGTCGGCATGGGTGCGTTCTGGTACATCGTATTGCTGTGCTTCGTCCGAGGCTTCAGCTTCCTGTCCGGTCAGCCAGCGATATGTTCCGGCAAGCCGGGAAGGTATCTTGCCGACCGGTGTGGCGGTAATAACTAAGATGGAAAAGAATGCGACAACGACCATCAGAATCCATACCGGGATGGTGGTCACCAGCGCGGCTAATGGATCCACGACCAGATAGCCTAAGACTCCCCCAGAATTGAGCTTGTCTTCCATCGTGGCTCCCATGGATGGGTTATCGAAGACTAACTGGCTGATACCGGAGCCCGAGATCGTGGCAAACAAAAGGCCAAAGAAGATCCGCCCGTTGGCGCTGTGTTGTTGTGGGAAACGGAAGAACCGGACCGCAATGATGAATAACACCATTGGCAGCAGAATCGAGAACCAACCAAATGTGCCTGCCACGATATGGAAAATGATCGAGCCGACAATAGGCTCACTAGCGGGCGCCCACCAGAACGTCGAGGCGACGACCAATGCCAGGACCAGCACGAAGAAGCCAGTGCCGTCGCGGCGCTGCTCAACGGGGATATACACATCTGGCCCCATTTTTCGCACTGCGCCACCAAATGGTGTGGCCAGCCCTGACCAGAAGCGAATAATCGCCCGCACGAGCCAGGGCTGGGTGGTTTCAGTTACGTTATACGGTGTATCTTCCGTTGTCGCAGAAGTCTTCTTCGCTTTCGAAGTTGAGGTCTTCTTCGACGAACGGTCGGGGGAAGTACGTTTCGCCATACCACCTAGGCTACCGCTTTTGAACGGTTATGGTCGCATTCAGGTACCCTCGCCAATAATTCCTAGGATTCAATAATGATTGGAACGATCATAGAACGACGACGCAGTTTCCGTGCAACCCAAGACCCCAGGGTTCGACGCATCATCTGTTGCAATTGGTGTTTGCTGTGTGCTTTATCGGATGCTGCAGCCTCGTTCAAGACTTTGACGAGCTTGGGTTTGATCGCATCAAATACACCAGCATCTTCTGCCACACCACGGGAATGAATTTCTGGTCCGGACAAAATGGTGCGAGTGTCCCGGTCGATAACAGCAATGACCGAGATGAAACCTTCTTCACCGAGAACTTGGCGATCTTTGAGGTCGTCTTCAGTCACATCACCGATTGAGCGACCATCCACATAGACATATTCAGACTGGACTTCGCCGACCTGGCGGGCCACCCCGTCGACAAGATCAATCACCCCGCCGTCATTGGTGATGATGACGTTGTCTTTGGCAACTCCAGTTGCCTCGGCAATCCGCCCATTGGCGATTAAATGGCGCATTTCGCCGTGGATGGGCATCACATTTTTCGGCCGGACGATATTGTAGCAGTACAGCAGTTCACCTTCGGATGCGTGGCCGGAAACGTGAACGTGCGCATTGCCCTTGTGAATGACATGCGCGCCAAGTTTCATCAGGCCGTTGATCACACGAGTGACGGCGTTTTCATTCCCGGGAATAAGTGAGGAAGCCAAGATGACTAGATCATCTTCTTGGATGGTAATTTGCCGGTGTTCATCATTGGCCATACGCGATAAGGCGGCCATCGGCTCACCCTGAGAACCCGTGGACATCAGCACGACCTCGTCGTCGGCATAGTCATTGACGTGTTTGAGGTCAATCAGGGTGTTCTCTGGAATATTTAGGTACCCCAATTGGGCTGCAATGCCCATGTTGTTGACCATTGACCGGCCAACGAAGGCAACTTTGCGGCCGTGTCGCACTGCGGCATCCAGGACTTGTTGGACCCGGTGCACGTGTGAGGCAAACGATGCCACAATGACGCGTCGTTGTGCTTTGCCAATGTAGTTTTCTAGTACCGGACCGATATCTTTTTCGGTCGGCGTGAATCCTGGAACCTCCGCGTTGGTCGAGTCAGTCATGAACAGATCCACGCCTTCTTCGCCGAGGCGAGCAAAAGCACGAAGATCGGTGATGCGTCCATCAAGCGGCAGCTGGTCCATTTTGAAGTCACCGGTGTGCAGAATGGTGCCGGCTTCAGTACGAATGGCAATCGCCAGCGAGTCCGGAATCGAGTGGTTGACGGCAATGAATTCCAGATCGAACGGACCAAGTTGTTCGCGGCCACCGTCCTGGGCTTCTAGCGTGAACGGTTTGATCCGATGCTGCTGCAATTTGGATTCCACCAGCGCCAGGGTGAGCTGGGAACCGATCAACGGGATCTCTGGGTTCAGACGCAGCAAATAGGGCACCGCGCCAATGTGGTCCTCATGACCGTGGGTCAAGACGATTGCGACAACATCGTCGAGCCGGTCTTTGATGTATTCGAAGTCCGGCAGAATCAGGTCCACCCCTGGCTGGACTTCTTCGGGGAATAGGACCCCGGCGTCAACGACGAGTAATTTACCGTTGAGTTCGAAGACCGTCATGTTGCGCCCGACATCCCCCAACCCGCCGAGTGGCACAATGCGGCAGGTGCCGCGATGAAGCTTGGGTGGGTAGGACAAAACGGGTGTTTCTTCGGTCATGGTCGGGTATTTCCTCCGATGAAGTATCAGGTCGTAAAGTGTGAGTGTGAATTAAAAGGTGATGCCGCCTGCGGCAAGGTCCGCCTTGATAGAGGCGGCTTCCTGGTCGGTGACGGCGACCAGTGGCAGTCGGACACGTGGGGACGGAATGATGCCCTGCCAGTGCAGCACTGTTTTTGCTGCTACGGCACCCTGCACGTGGGTCATGATTGCGCGCTGGATGTGATCAAGTTCAAAGTGTTTGGCGCGTGCTGTCGCAAAGTCACCGGCATTGGCGGCGTCGACGAGCTCACGGTAGGTGCGCGGGGCCACGTGTCCGGTGACGGATACTACGCCGACGGCGCCTGCGGCCATCAGAGGTAAGGTCAGACCGTCGTCGCCAGAATATACCAGCAGGTCGGTATTGGCCAGCACAATCGTGGTGGATTGGTAGTCGGCCTTGGCATCTTTGAGGGCGATAATATTGGGGTGCTCGGCCAAGGCAATGATGGTTTCAGGTTCGATGGGCATAACCGAACGGCCCGGAATATCATAAAGCATAACGGGTAGGTCTGTGGATGACGCAATGTGTTCAAAGTGCGCTTTGATCCCGGCCTGGTTCGGTTTGTTGTAATACGGGGTGACCAACAGCAGACCATCGACGCCGGCGGCTGCGGCGCGCTGGGAAAGATGTGCTGAGTGTGCGGTATCGTTCATGCCGGTTCCAGCGATGACCTTGGCACGTCCACCCACGGCTTCTACAACGGCTTCAAAGACCTTGATGTTCTCATCGTCAGTCAGGGTTGAGGTTTCACCGGTCGTACCGGTCACCACGAGACCATCGGCACCATTATCAACTAGATGAGTTGCCAAGGACTGTGCGGCGTCTACATCAAGTTCGCCGTCGTCGGTAAATGGTGTGACCATAGCTGGGATCATGGTGCCAAAGAAGGGTTCGGTCATAGAAGCGTCACCAATCCGTGTCGTTGAGGGTGTCTGACTCATAGCTTCAAGCCTACCTGTGAGAAAGTAAGAAAACACCATAGGTCATACAAAGACACTGTGTGTGGTCCACTGCCTAGCAGAAAGTGCTGTACTGATGTCTCGACTGACGAAACCCGGTACGTCGCGAAAGACGACATCCGGTCGAATCACCGGCTTGGACACGGCCCGTGGGGTCGCCATCTTGGGGATGATCGCCACTCATATTTTTCCACTCATCTATCTTGACGCATCCGAGATGAACGCCTCCCCAACCTGGGCAGGCTGGGCTTTTACCGGGGTGTCGTCGGCACTGTTCGTCGTCCTGGCTGGGGTGGGGTTGAGTATTTTGACAGCTCACACCACATATGTCGGGGCTACCCGGCTGCAATTGACCGTTCGGGCGCTGGTATTGATGTTGATCGGGTTACTGTTGGGCCTGGTGGAGTCCTATGTTGCCATCATTTTGGTCCATTACGGCGTCATGTTCCTGTTGGCGATGTGGTTCATTACGTTATCGCGTAAGGCTTTGACGATCACCGCGGTGACGTGGTTAGTGGTCTCACCCCTCATCCACGGGGTATTTACCCGTTTCATGCAACTCCAAGCGGGTGGAACCGTAACCTATGCCGAACAATGGCGGCTCTGGACCTCGCCGACACCTGTTGATGTGGTTACCCAACCTTTTCTAACGTTATGGGACCTGTTATTCACCGGGTACTATCCGGTGATTTCATTCTTTGGTTACGTCTTAGTGGGTATGGCAATTGGTCGTTATGATCTGGCCAAAAAATTCACGGCATTATTGCTTTTCATTGTAGGCGCCGTCACCTATGTGGTGTGTCGGGGTGTCTCTGCCTGGTTGCTCACCGATGACGCTTACGTTGCTCAGATTGCTCACGCCACGGGGGTGGCTACCGATGAGGTCAGCGTGTATGCGGCAACCGGTTCCGTGATGGATACCTCGTTGCTGATGGGTGCCCCGGAGTGGTTCGGGCTAGCAGTCCCCCACTCTGGAGCCCCGTTGGATATGTATTCCACGGCCGGTGCAGCAGTAGCGGCCATCGGGTTTTTCGTGTTACTCTCGCGCAGCAGGATCATCTCCAAGATCCTATTTCCACTCACGGCAACCGGTACGATCGCGCTGACGGCCTATTCTTTGCACATTATCTTGCGCGGACTGTGGCCTTCGAACTGGGCTGAGCCGCTGGCGGTGGGTGATCCGGCTTGGGCCGATGTGTGGGTGATGCTATTGGTCCACTGGGGTATCGTCATCGCCTTGGGCGTCGTCCTCAAGCTGTTCGGCGTGCGCGGACCGTTAGAAAGTTTGTTGCGCCGGGTATCGAATTCGGTTGGCCGGTCGTCGTCCTAGTCTTGCTGGTACATGGTGATTGCATCCCGGAGGGCGGCTCGAGCACGTTTGCGGTCACCGGCGGCATCGTAGGCTAAGCCCAGCCGGTACCAGCTGCGCCAGTTGTCCGGGTCTGCTTGCGTTTCAGCGCGATAGGTTTCAAACTCTTGGTCTGCGGCGGCACGGTCTATACGCCCTCGGGTGCGGGGTAGATTGTCTTCGGGCAGGAGTCCTTCGTCGTGGAGGATGCGCGCGAGTTTTTCGGTGTTCATACCAAAGCGCAGTTCACGCACCAGCGACCAGATTCCGAGGACCACGATGCCAACGACGCACCAGCCGATAACGTTGGCGATCCAATTATCGGCAAGGATGAAAGCCAGCGCCGACCATAGTGCCAGAACGACGAATAGCAGGGTCAGTGCGGTCAAGAGACCAACGGCAATTTTAGTTTTCACGAAAAGTTAGTCCAAATCTAAGTAAGCGTCGAGTCCATAGGCCAGACCGGGACGAGAGGCAACGGTGCGCAGGCCCAGTAGGACGCCGGGCATATACGATGCGCGGTCGAAGGCATCGTGGCGTAATACGAGTTGTTGTCCGGGTGTGCCCATGAGGACTTCTTGGTGGGCTTCCAGCCCGGCCAACCGGACAGCGTGGACGTTGATGCCATCAATCTGTGCCCCGCGCGCGTGATCGGGATCGTGTTGCGTTGCATCCGGGGACGGGCCGACGTCGGCGCGCTGGCGTGCTGCAGCGATCATCTCGGCGGTGCGCACGGCGGTACCCGATGGTGCATCGACTTTATTGGGGTGGTGCATTTCAATGATCTCCACCGAATCGAAATACGGTGCGGCTTGGGCCGCAAACCGGGTGGCCAACACAGAACCAATTGAAAAATTCGGTGCGATGAGCACGCCGATTTCTGGACGTTCAGCAAGCTGTGATTCAAGGACTGCGCGTTTTTCTTCAGTCCACCCAGAAGTGCCGATCACGGCGTGTAGGCCGTGGTTGACGGCGTACTGGGCAACCTGTGGTGAGACGTCGGGGACAGTCAGATCCAGGACGTGACTGGCGTTGGCGTCGGTGATTTCGGTGAGCTCGCTTTTCGACGACAGGGTGGCAACCAGTTCCATGTCGGTGGCAGCGTTGACGGCGTCGATCGCGTGCTTGCCCATTTTGCCGGTGGCTCCGACGATGGCAACGCGGAGAGGTTCCTGTGGTGTAACGGTTTGTGATGACATGGGTTCTACTTTAGTCTGCAGGGTCGCGTGGAATGAAAATGCCGGGTCGAACATGACGTTCGGCCCGGCATTCCTATGCATTATTAGCGCAGGTTAGTTGTCATCGCCTTCTTCGATGACGGGGACAAGCGACAGCTTGCCACGGTCGTCAACTTTGGCGATTTCAACCTGGATCTTCGAACCGACAGAGACGACGTCGTCGACTTCGTCAACGCGTTTACCGTCATTGAGTTTGCGCAGTTCGGAGATGTGCAACAGACCGTCTTTTCCAGGGGTCAGGGAGATGAATGCACCAAAGCTGGTGGTCTTGACCACGGTGCCGAGGTAGCGTTCGCCGGCTTCTGGTACCTGTGGGTTGGCGATGGCATTGATGGTGTCGCGTGCTTCTTCAGCAGCGGAACCTTCGGTTGCGCCAATTAGTACGGTACCGTCGTCTTCGATGCTGATGTCAGCGCCGGTGTCTTCCTGGATCTGGTTGATCATCTTGCCCTTAGGCCCAATGACTTCACCGATCTTATCGACTGGAATTTTGACCGACAGGATGCGTGGCGCAGTTGGGCTCATCTCGTCGGCTTCATCGATAACCGATTCCATGACCGACAGAATGTGCAGACGGGCTTCACGGGCCTGAGTCAGTGCGGCTGCCAGAACATCTGCGGGGATGCCGTCGAGTTTGGTGTCCAACTGGATGGCGGTGATGAAGTCCTTGGTACCGGCGACTTTGAAGTCCATGTCACCCATGGCGTCTTCAGCACCCAGGATGTCAGTGAGTGCGGCGTAGCGGGTTTCGCCGTCCACGGTGTCTGAGACCAGACCCATGGCGATACCGGCTACCGAGGCGCGCAGTGGCACACCGGCATTGTACAGCGACAGTGTTGAGGCACAGACCGAACCCATGGAGGTCGAACCGTTGGAGCCCAGCGCTTCGGAGACTTGTCGGATGGCGTATGGGAATTCTTCGCGCGACGGCAACACAGGTACCAGGGCGCGTTCTGCCAGTGCACCGTGACCGATTTCGCGGCGTTTTGGTGAGCCGACACGGCCGGTCTCCCCTACCGAGTATGGCGGGAAGTTGTAGTGGTGCATGTAGCGTTTGGAGGTTTCTGGGTGCAACGAGTCCAGCGGCTGTTCCATCTTGAGCATGTTGAGTGTGGTGACACCCATGATTTGGGTTTCGCCACGTTCAAAGATCGAGGAACCGTGAACGCGAGGCAGTACTTCGACCTCTGCGGTCAGTTGACGGATATCGGTCAGACCGCGACCGTCGATGCGGATCTGGTCGGTCAGGATGCGCTGGCGCACAATGTGCTTGGTGACAGCACCGTAGGCTTTGACGATTTCGTCGGCGCGTCCTTCAAACGGTTTGCCTTCGCCGGCGAGTGCTTCGATGACTTCTTGGTGGTAGGCATCCGAGGTCGATTCGCGTTCTTGTTTGTCACCGATGGAGAAGATCTCGGTCAAGCGCTCGCTGGCGTAGTCCTGTACGGCGTCGAATGCATCTTGTTGGTAGGCGATAAACAGCGGAACTTCGACTGGTTCTTTCGCAACCCGTGCAGCAAGGTCAGCCTGAGTTTCGCACAGCACCTTAATGAATGGTTTGGCGGCTTCTAGGCCGTCGGCAACGATTTGTTCGGTTGGAGCAGTGACGCCCTTATCGTGCACCAGGCCCCAGACGTCGTCGGTGGCTTCGGCTTCGACCATCATCACAGCAATATCGTCGTCGGCAATGCGACCTGCGATGACCATGTTGAAGACGGCGTTTTTTAGTTGTGAGTGCTTCGGGAATGCCACCCACTGGGTGTCTCCGTTGTCATCAGCAATCAGGGCGATGCGTACCGCACCGATGGGGCCGGTGAAGTCCAAGCCGGTCAGGGTCGTGGACATCGAGGCGGCATTCATGGCGACCACATCGTAGAGCTCATCTGGGGCAATCGACGTGACGGTCACAACAACCTGGACTTCATTACGGATGCCATCAGCAAAGGCCGGGCGCAGTGGGCGGTCAATTAGACGACAAGCCAGCACGGCCTCGGTGGATGGGCGACCTTCACGGCGGAAGAACGAGCCTGGGATCTTACCGGCTGCGTACTGACGTTCTTCAACGTCAACGGTCAGCGGGAAGAAGTCAAAACCTTCGCGCGGGCTTTTGCCCACGGTGGTGGTTGACAGCATGGAGGACTCTTCGTCGAGCATGACGAAGGCTGAGCCGGTGGCTTGTTTGGCCAACCGACCGGTTTCGAAGCGTACGATACGAGTACCGTAGGCGCCGTTGTCGATAACGGCTTCTGCAAATTGAATTTCTGGACCTTCCACAGGTCTCCTTTCGGATAATTTGCATCAAACCCACAAGGTCGGTCTTCGATCGAAGCCTCCGCAACTTTTGCTCCGGAGACCACTGTCGAGGACCGTATATCTCACGTGGGTCTCATGCGTTATTTGATGGTGTGCCATTACCGGCACGATTTATATTCTAGTTAAACTTCAAGGCGGCGTCCGGTTTTCCCCCGGAGCGCCGCCCCAAAAGACGTCTCACCTTATTTGCGCAGACCCAAACGCTCAATCAACGCACGGTAGCGTTCAATGTTTTCGGATTCGAGGTACTGCAGCATCCGACGACGACGACCGACCAAAGCCATCAGGCCACGGCGGGTGTGGTGGTCGTGTGGGTGACCTTTGAGGTGCTCAGTCAGGTTCGAGATACGCTTAGACAGCACAGCAACCTGTACTTCTGGCGAACCGGTGTCGCCTTCGTGGGTTGCGTATTCAGCGATAACCTGCTGTTTCACTTCACGGGAAATTGACATTAAAACTCCTTGAGAGTTGTACCGCGATCAAAGAAAACCGATGTTTCGGTGGGTGCCGCCACCGCGGACCGCAGCGAGCACCAACGATCAATGCTACCATCTTGTGAATCAAACACCCAACCGAGCAGGTTGAGTACGCCAAGCGGCTGTGACGTACGGTATTTTGACCATCGCATCTGGGGTGTACCCGAGATGATCAAGCAAATACCAATCTAAGTTTGTATGCATTCGCGCACGTTGTTTGTCGTTGGTCCGCAGATAGAATGCGCGAGTCATCATCAACTCGTGAACTTGTTCAACAGTCAGGTGCTGTTCCCAGTGCCACCACTTCCCCACTGGTGGTTCGAACGACTCGGTGACCTTTGGCGGCAGATCAATGGCATGCACGTCACCAGAGTGCATGATTTTACATAGCCGCAGCACCCAGTCACTGGTGGTATCGATCTGATGGTGTACCACGCCGAAGACGCCGTCGGGAGCCAAGAGCTCAGTCACTTTCTGGCAGCCGGCTTCGGTATCCACCCAATGCCAGGCCTGTGCACTCACCACCAGCTGGGCTCGGCCCTGCCACGGTGTGGTATCGAGATCTTCAACACGTGACACCACGATCGCGGCCTGTGGGTGGTTGTCTTGCAGCACCTGAAGCATATTTGCCGCCGGATCGACCGCCACCACATCCCACCCAGTGTCGATCAGTTGGGTGGTAAATAATCCAGTGCCGGCACCTAAATCCACGGCCAGCCCCGCTGGGGTCTGGGCTATGAAGTCGAGGATTTCGGTCTGGTAACCGGGACGCATGCGATGGTACCGGTCGGCCGATTCCGTGTTGAAAGCTAGGCGGTATCGTTGGCGCGTTTTATCATTGAGGATGACGGCGCCAGCGGGTCTGGTGAGCATTTATCGAGCGCTCCGGGGTTCCGGTGCATCGATTTCTGGGGCATTACCGCTTAGGATCGCCCGGGATTTGCACACGTCAGCTTCCATCTGGTCAATCAGGGCTTCGATACCTTCAAAGGCGAGCATGCCGCGCAGGCGAGCAACGAATTCTACGGTGCAATGTTGCCCGTATAGATTGAAGTCTTGGAGTTCTTCGTGCTCGGGTCGGTCAAAAATATGGGCTTCAACAGTGCGAACCACATCATTGAACGTCGGGTTGCTACCCACCGAGATAGCCGCAGGCAGTCGCTGACCGGAGCCATTGGTGAACCACCCTGCATAGACACCATCGGCTGGGATCATGCCCTGGGAGTCGTTGGCAAAGTTGGCGGTCGGGTAGCCCAGTTCACGGCCTCGGGCGTGACCGTGGACGATTTCGCCTTCTACGCTGTGGTAGCGCCCGAGAATGCGGCTGGCTTCTGCGACTCGTCCTTTCGTGAGTGTTTCTCGCACCCAGGTGGACGACCACCGTTCCGTTTCACCAATATCATCAACTTCAACGACCATAAAGTCATAGACTTTGCCCAACTTACGCAGCGTATTGATGTCTCCGCTATTGCCAGCACCGAAACGGGTGTCTGCTCCGACAACGACCATGCGTGCGTTGAGTGCATCGACGAGAATATTTTTGACGAATTCTTCGGCAGTTTGGGCCGCAAATTTTAACGTGTAGTGGATGACCAGGGTTGCATCCAGCTCGCAGGTTTCCAGCAAACTGATTTTCTGGGGTAGCGACACGATTGGCACAAGTGGTTCTTCGGGCAGGTGCACGAGTCTTGGGTGTGGGTCGAAGGTGACGGCGACCGACTTCAGGTCGTGTTGTTTTGCGGTATCGACAACAACTTTTAGAACCGCTTGGTGTCCGCGATGGACGCCGTCGAAGTTTCCTAGTGTGACCACCGAGGGTGCCGGTGGTATGCCGATTGCGGCGGTACCTGCCCAGTATTGCACGTGGAGTCTTCCTTTGTGTCGCGGTCGGTTGCTCTAGGATGTGATGTTAGCCCACTGGAGTCGGACGATGTTTATATAACCAGTACAGACCCACAATTGGCAGGATCAGTGGGATGAATCCATAGCCAATTCCGAAGGTTGACCAGACGGTGGATTCTGGGAACATGTTCGGGGCCAACATGGACCAGGCACCGATAACGATCACGCCGATCAGTTCGAACCAGACGGCCACAACGCCGATTCTCCAGGCGGTAGGCCCCGGAATAGCCAGTGCGAAGGTTGCAATGATGTAGACGGTTGCCGACAGCGCCGATAAGCTAAAGGCCACCGGGGCGTCGTCAAATTTTGTCAGGATTTGGAATCCTGATCGCCAGGCGGCAGCAAGTGCCAGAATGGCATAGAACATCACGATAATGCGTCCGACGCCTTTGGTTCTTCCGGGGGTTTTATCGGACTGTGTGGTGGGGCTGATGGTTTCAGCCATGCCAGATCACCTGCAATCTGTGAATCATAACCAAAATGGTCGGGCCGATAGCGGCCATGACCAAGTTAGACCAACGAGTTTTATCAGTTATCCCCCAAAAGAACGCGATTGGGGGCAAGATGAGTGCGGTGAAAATGTAGCCCCAAAATTCCCACGCCGGGCCATTGAGCGGTACCGGGGAGAGCAAAGCGTAAATGGCATACACGCCTAAATACATTTCCACTGCTGCCAACGACAGTATGGATGAATCTGCCGGGTGGTTACGGAAGATCGTTGCGATAATGCAGATGATCGCAGATAGTATGCCGATGGTCGCTCCGGTATAAAACCAGCCGTCAAGAATCATGAGGGCTCTCCGGTGAGGTGTTTCAGTGTGGCGAAAACGATTTCGGGTTTCGCTTCGATGGTATCGTTTCGTTCCGCGTTGGTAATCAATGCGATGACTTGCCCGTTTTGCAGTGTCGCGGCAAGCAGGTCGTTGCGTTCAGACGCGGCGATACGGCGCCCGTGGATGAGGTCTTGTGCTTCGTTCTGGCTGATAGTCCGGATTGGAAACAGCCGGCTTATCGCTGTGGAGAGATCGGTGTAGACGAAGTTGTCGGCGAGTTCGTCAATGGTCACGGCGTCTTCGATATGGTACGGTCCGACGGCGGTCCGGCGCAGCGCGGTGAGATATCCGCCGGTGTTCAGTGTTTCACCAAGGTCACGAGCTAGTGCTCGGATGTAGGTGCCGGCGGTACATTCGACTTCAACATCGATATCAATGGTCTTACCGTCGTTGGCTCGCCGGATGTCTTCGAGGTCGAAGCGGTGCACAGTGACTTCACGTGCTGGAATATCGACGGTTTCGCCGTCACGGACGCGCTGATAGGCACGTTTACCACCGATTTTGATTGCGGAGACAGCCGAGGGGACCTGTTGTATGGTCCCGATCAGGCCCGTGACGGCTGAGGTGATGTCGTTCGTGGTGACGGCGTTGGCGTATCGGGTTTGGATAATCTCACCGTCGGCGTCATCGGTTGTGGTGTTATGTCCCAGTCGAATGGTTGCTCGATATGTTTTCGTGGTATCGACAATATAGGTGAGCAATCGGGTGGCTTTGTTGAACCCGATGACCAGCATTCCGGTGGCCATCGGGTCCAGTGTGCCAGCATGACCCACTTTTCGGGTACCGGCAACTTTGCGGATGCGGGCCACCACGTCGTGGGAGGTCCAGCCCGCGGGTTTGTCTACCAGTATCAGCCCCGAGGCAGGTTGCGCCATGTGTTATTCCTTATACGGATCTTCGTCGCCAGCATACTTGGCATTTTCGCGTTGTGCGGCCAGTTCGGCATCGCGTGCTTTAGCCGCACGAAGCGCTTCTTCCAGTTGCGCAGCTTGTTCTGGGACCGTGTCACGGATCAGTTCCAGGGTCGGTACAAGCCTGATATTTAGACCGCGGCCCATTTCGCGACGTAGTAGTCCGCGGTTTTCTTCCATGGCCGTATGTGCGGCGGCTACGGTTTCGTCGTCCCCGTAGACGGTGTAGTACACGGTGGCTTGCTGAAGGTCGTTGGTGACGCGAACTTCGGTAATGGTGACATTATCGACCCGATCATCCTTGATCGTCTTTTGCAAAGCTTCGGCCAGGATAACTTTGATCCGTTGTGCCAGGCGTGCAGCACGGTTGTGATCTGCCATTGAAGAGCTCCTCAAACAGTTTGCACTGTGGCGCCCCGGTGTGGGGCGCCACAGTGGTGCAAGCTAAACGCGTGGTTTTTCTTGCATTTCGTAGTTTTCGATGATGTCGCCTTCGCGAATGTCGTTGAACTTTCCAAGTCCGATACCGCATTCGAATCCTTCGCGGACCTCGGTGACATCGTCGGTGAAGCGACGCAGCGAACCGACCGTGAGGGCTTCACTGACCACTTTGCCATCACGTACCAGACGTGCTGTGGCGTTTCGACGGATGAGACCGGATTCGACCATCGAACCGGCAATGGTACCGGCCTTGGAAGAGCGGAAGATTTCGCGGACTTCGGCACGGCCGATCACGACTTCTTCGTATTCCGGTTTCAGCATGCCTCGCAGGGCCTGTTCTACGTCGTCGATGACGTCGTAGATGACCGTGTAGAAACGCATGTCGACGCCTTCTTCGTCCGCAATCTCGGCAACACGTTCTGCGGGGCGTACGTTGAAACCGATGATGATCGCGTTGTCGACGGTGGCCAGGTTGACGTCGTTTTGGGTGATCGCACCAACACCGCGGTGGATAACACGCAGTTGGACTTCGTCTTTACCGCCAACATCGATCTGCATGAGCGAATCTTCAAGTGCTTCCACCGGACCGGATGCGTCACCTTTGATGATGAGATTGAGCGTATCCAGTTTGCCTTCGGCAACAGCCTGGTCAAATTCTTCCAGCGTGATGCGCTTGCGTCGACGTGCCAGGGTGGCGTTACGCTTTGCGGTCTCACGACGTTCAGCAATTTGACGTGCAGTACGTTCGTCTTCGGTGACCAGGAAGACATCGCCTGCCCGTGGCACGGATGACAGGCCAAGGACCTGTACCGGACGGGATGGTAGGGCTTTATCCACTGGTTCGCCGTATTCGTCGAACATGGCACGGACGCGACCGTGAGCATCGCCCACGACCATGTTGTCGCCAACGCGTAGGGTACCGGTCTGAACCAGCACGGTGGCAACGGGGCCGCGGCCTCGATCAAGATTGGCTTCAATCGCAACGCCCCGGGCGTCACGTTCTGGGTTGGCGGTCAGCTCCAGTGCTGCATCAGCGGTTAACAAGATAGATTCCAGCAGATCGTCAATGTTGAGCTTCTGTAATGCCGAGATTTCCACGAACATGGTGTCGCCACCGTATTCTTCTGGAACAACACCGTATTCGGAGAGTTCACCACGGATACGATCCGGGTTCGCGCCTTCCTTGTCGATCTTGTTAATAGCAACCACGATCGGCACGTCAGCCGCTTTGGCGTGGTTGAGCGCTTCAATGGTCTGGGGCATGACTCCGTCATCTGCGGCTACAACGAGCACGGCGATGTCGGTGACTTTGGCCCCACGGGCACGCATTGCGGTAAATGCTTCGTGGCCCGGGGTGTCAATGAAGGTCAGCGTGCGTTGTTTGCCCTCGTGTGGGACTTCGACCTGGTATGCACCAATGTGCTGGGTAATGCCGCCGGCTTCCGACTCGCGAACCCGTGCCGAACGGATTGCGTCCAGCGTACGAGTTTTACCATGGTCAACGTGACCCATAACGGTCACGACTGCTGGGCGTGCTTCTTGGTCTTCTGCGGCTTCTTCCTCATCGAGATCGATGTCGAAGGCATCGAGAATTTCACGGTCTTCTTCTTCTGGGGAAACAATCTCGACTTTGTAGCCGATTTCGTCGCCCAGCACCGCAAAGGTGTCTTCGTCGAGAGACTGGTTGGCAGTTGCCATTTCACCCAGGTGGAACAGCACTGTTACCAGTGCTGCCGGATCTGCCTTGATGCGCTCAGCTAGATCAGCGATCGAAGATCCACGACGCAGGCGGATGACAGTGTCGCCGTCACCCTTTGGTACCTTGACGCCACCGATCACTGGTGCTTGTTGCTGTTGCTCTTCACGGCGTGCGCGCTTCTTCGAACGACGGCGACCAGTTTGTGGACCACGACCGAAGGCACCCTGTGCAGAACCGCGACCTGGGCCACGGCGTGGGCCGCCACCTGGTCCGCCTCCGCCACCTCGACGTGGACCAGCTCCACGGCCGGCATCTGCCGGGGTGGGTGGAGTGATCTGGCCTGGCATCATTGCCGGCGATGGACGTGGACCCGATGGGCGTGACTGTTGTGGAGCCGGTTTGCCTGCTGGTTTGGCTCCTGGTTTCGGTGCACCCTTGCTTCGCGGTCCAGGTTTTGGTCCGCCACGACCAGGGGCTGGACGTGGTCCTCCCCCGCGCTGTTCTTGACGCATACCCTGTTGCGGAGCAAATGGGTTGTTGCCCGGTCGTGGAGCGCCACCGCGTGGGCCAGGACGTGGCGCAGCAGTATCTTCTTTGGACTGGAATGGATTATTACCAGGGCGTGGAGCAGGCGGTTTTGGTCCAGGTTTCGGAGCTGGCTTACTTGCGCCTGGCTTTGGTGCAGGTTTTGCCGCCGGGGTTGAGGTCGCTGGCTTTGCAGCAGGCTTTGGTGCAGGCTTTGGCGCTGCAGCCGGTTTTGGTTTTGGTGCTGGTTTGACAGCTGGCTTAGCTTTTGGCGCAGGCTCAGGTTTTGCAGCCGGTTCTGGCTGTTCAGCTTTTGGCTCAGTTTTTTCAGCCACTGGTGCAGCTGGTTTCTTCGCCTGCGGTTTCGGAGCAGGCTTCTTAGCAGCTGGTTTTGGTTTTTCTGCCGGTGCGGCCTCAGCAAATTCAGATTTAAGACGCTTGACTACCGGTGGTTCAATTGTTGAAGACGCTGAAGATACAAACTCGCCCATTTCTTCGAGTTTATTCAGCGCTTCACGGGATGTAATCCCAAGTTGCTTGGCAACTTCGTGGACGCGCAGTTTCGCCACGATTCTCCTGTTCTGGCTGAATCGTGGTCTGCACTGAGATTAGTACACTACCGCGATTCTGGCCGGTCGAATTATATGCTCTGTTGTCATACGCAAGACTTGGCGAGAGTGCTTCGTCGTGCGTTGTGAGCTGACTTTGATATTCATCGTTGGGCACTCATCGTGTGCTCACCGGGTATCCATCAGATCTCTGACCCGCTTTCATCATTATTCGGTGTGTTGGTATTTCCCCTCGGCCACTGTTCGAGTGATTGCGCGAGCCTCTCGGTGTCGACTTGACGGCGAAAAGCTCGGGCAAATGCTCGTTTTTGCAACGCAATGGAGAAACACTTCGGGTCGGGGTGCAACCAAGCGCCCCGTCCCGGAAGTACACGGCGCTCATCAAGAACCAGAGATCGGGTATCACTGGTGGTGTCGAGCGCGACGCGTACCAAGTTTTTGGTGTTTGCTCGTGTGCGACATCCAATGCATAAGCGCATCGGTTCATGGCTGGCCATGAGCCTCCATATCTGTCACACTATCGTCAACCTTTAATAGTCTAACGCAATTCTGCGCCTTGACGCCAAAGGAACTAGTCTTCGGTCGTTGACTGGCCTGCAATCTGTTGTTCATAGACTGTTTCACCCATGATGTCGATGCGCCAACCGGTCAATTTAGCCGCAAGTCGAGCGTTCTGTCCTTCTTTGCCGATTGCCAGGGACAACTGATAATCCGGTACAACCACCGAGGCCGAACGGGTGGCTTCGTCAACACCAAAGACCTTGGTAACCTTCGAGGGCGACAGGGCTGCCGCAATGAACTTCGCTGGATCATCGGAGAAATCAACGATGTCAATTTTTTCATCGTTGAGCTCTGTCATCACCGCACGAACGCGGGCGCCCATCTCCCCAATGCAGGCTCCTTTGGCATTGATACCAGGTTCATTAGCTTTCACCGCGATCTTGGTCCGGTGACCGGCTTCACGTGCGATAGCGGAAATTTCCACTGTGCCATTAGCAATTTCAGGGACTTCAAATTCAAAGAGTTTGCGAACCAAACCAGGGTGGGAACGTGACAAGGTAATTGATGGGCCCTTAGTACCGCGTCCGACCGAGACCACGTAGGACCGAAGCCGTGTCCCGTGGGAGTAGTCTTCACCAGGGACTTGTTCCGCCGGTGGAAGAACGCCTTCGACACTGCCCAGATCGACCTGAATCATGTGGGGGTTCGACCCCTGTTGGATGACCCCAGAAATGATCTGGTCTTGTTTATCACGGAACTCGCCGAGAACTTGGTTATCTTCGGCATCGCGCAGGCGCTGAACAATCACCTGGCGAGCAGTTGAGGCAGCAATGCGATCAAAGCCGGACGGCGTATCGTCGAATTCTCCGATGGGTTCGTCATCGTCTCCGTATTCGACGGCCCAGATGGTCACTTTTCCAGATTTCTTATCGATCTCTGCACGGGCCTTAGCGATAGCGCCGGGAGATCTGTGGTAGGCCAATAATAACGCTTGCTCGATGGTTTCAATGAGCTGATCCAGTGGGATCTCATGCTCGGTTTCAAGCGTGCGAAGCAAAGAAATATCGATATCCACCAGGTTCCTCCAGGGTTTGATTCAATTGTGATTCGATTGTGAGGTGCAATTTTGGCTGATGTTTGCTCAGCGTATCTCAGCTACTTTAGCTGAACTTGTACGACCGCGTTGGTGAGTTGTTCGAAACCATAGTGTGCGGGTGCCGCATATTTGGCTGGCATACCTTTCTTAGCGCCCGGTGTGATGACGACCAGTTCAACGCCGTGTGCATCCACACTGTGAATTTTTGCTTGAGTAGGTTCGTCATCGTCGATGCTGACACTTACGATTCGTCCGAGATTCTTTTCCCAGTGGTGCCTACGAACCAGTGGGCGGTCTGTGCCCGGGGTCGAAACTTCTAAGGTGTAAGATTCAGCGCCAAGTCCGGGTATCGAGTCACCTTGGGCATCGAGTGCGCCAGAAACCTCTTGTGTGATGGTCGCGATGGTGTCTAAGCTCACGCCGTTTTCTTCATCGATCCGATCGATCACAACCGACAGGACTCGATCCCCCGGGGAGCCACCAATAACAACCTCTTCACACCACAGTCCTTGTCCTTCCACGACGGCGGAGATAATACCCTGGAGTTCGGAACGTTCTATCGGATCCATCTCCGAGACGGCCGGAGTAGAATCTTGGAATTTCTTTGCAAAACTTCGACGGTTTACCATAATGCTGGGATGTGCTCCTAGAAGTAGCGGTACACCATTTGTAGCAATCTTGGGAATGCTTTGGTGCAGTTGAGCAGAACTATGACACAATACCAAGTTGTGATGTCTCAAGAAATGACCGGTTCAACCACTCAACCAAAACCAAGTCTTTGGGGTGCTGTCGTTCTGGTGTTCGCGATTGCCGCGCTGATCGGATTAGGCATCTGGGTAGGAGCTGGTTTCCTCAAAACTTCTGACAGTGTCACTCAACAGTCCAGTGAGCTGACTCCTGTTCAGCACACACAGGAATTGACGCGTATGATGCGCATTTCTGCAGCATCGAATATAACGCTGCCGAATATTGATTCTATTCCCGACGCAACCCAAGGTGCAGAGACATTTTCATGTGGTTCGCGCTTCGCCAATGCCGTCGATGACGCAGTGATACAACTCTACGGTGTTGATTATCTATCTACGATCGGTGGCGCTCGACTCGTCGACACGCAAACCTGGCGCGCTGTACAGGCCCAGGCCCATGACAGCGCCCAAGCATTGCAGCGGCTGTTTCCAGACAACTGCATTCCACAGATTCCGGTGACCTTTGAAATTGACGAGGAATTACGCTTTGCTGAAGCCATTGGGACTCGACACATGTTGAAAATCTCCGATGAACTCATCGAAGAATGGTCACAGTTGTATCTGCTGGCAGAAACACCTCAGCAGCGTGATATTGCGTTAGCCGGTCTGTGGCAGATGATTCAGTGGGAGTCCAGCTGGCATCCCGGTGGATCGCCTTTTGCGTTCGAGTTCTAACCTTGATGCGCTCTATTTAAGTGCTGACGGGTTCTACATCCAGCACAGCCAGCCACCTGGACTGGTGACTGCCTGCACTGGCGGTCTGGACTGACCCTGAACTTATTGCTGGTACTTCCGCACCAGACTAACCACATGTTCAAATGCATCGTCGACGGGAATATCTTCGCGAGTATCTGCCAGACGATCTTTGAGCTCGAGAGTGCCCTTGGCCAGTCCTCTACCAACGATCAGGTGCAGTGGGACACCGATCAGCTCAGCATCGGCGAATTTCTCTCCGGCGTGAGCTTTGCGACGATCGTCGTAAAGCACTTCGATGCCAGCAGCTTCCAACTTATTGGCGAAGTCTTCGGCGGTGGTGAAGATGTCGTCATCTTTACCGGTGGCAACGATATGCACATGTGCCGGCGCCACATTGATCGGCCAGATCAAGCCTTTGTCATCGTGGTGGGCCTCAGCTAGGGCGGCGACGGCCCGGGAGACTCCGATGCCGTAAGAACCCATGGTCACCACGACCTGTTTGCCGTTTTCATCAAGGACTTTCAGATCCAGCGCTTCGGCATATTTTCGTCCCAGCTGGAAGATATGGCCCATTTCCATGCCGCGTCGGGCGACCAGTGGGCCGGAACCATCTGGTGCGGGGTCGCCGTCACGTACCACGGTGGCTTCTAAAACACCGTCCCACGTGAAATCGCGTTCAGCTACAAGGCCAAAGACATGTTTTTGGCTTTCGTTTGCACCGGTGACCCATACAGAACCTGCCACTATGCGAGGATCGACGAAGAATGGGATACCAGTTTCAGACTCTGTTCCAAGCATCTGAAGAGCCTGTCCATCCCGCATTAGGGTCGGGCCGATGTAGCCGGGCACCAATTTCGTGTGCTTGGCAATATCTTCATCCGTGGCCGGTTCAATGGAAGGTTCGCCGGTGACGTCGAGCGCCTGGGCGATGGATGCTTCAAGGCGTTTCACATCGACGTCGCGATCGCCGGGCACAGCAACAACAAAAACCTGGCGTTGATCACCATCGAGCACGGCGGTCAACACGACACATTTCAATGTGTCTGCAGCTTGCCACGCGCCGTTGTCTTTTGGTGCAAGTTGGTTGGCAACGTCAACGAGTGCCGCAATGGTTGTCGACACGGGAGTGTCTTTGACTTCTGGCGCCGGGGCATCAGTGTAGTCAATGGGATCAGGTACAACGGTCGAGACCGCTTCGACGTTGGCTCGGTAGCCACCGGGTGATTCGACGAAGGTGTCTTCGCCGGCATCGGATGGGTGCAGGAACTCTTCGGAGCGTGACCCACCCATGGCGCCTGCCATGGCGTCCACTGCAACGACCTCGAGGCCGAGGCGTTGGAAGATCTTGATATAGGCGGCGCGGTGTTTATCGTAGGCCTCATTGAGTCCTTCGTCATCGACCGTGAATGAGTAGGAGTCCTTCATAATGAACTCGCGCACGCGCAACAGTCCGGCCCGTGGTCGAGCTTCGTCGCGATATTTCGTCTGGATTTGGTAGAGATATACCGGGAGGTCTTTATAGGACGAGTAGTGGTCCTTGACGAGTAAGGTAAACATTTCCTCATGGGTCGGTGCCAAGAGGAACTCTGCGCCTGACCTGTCGTGTAGACGGAAGATTCCATCGCCGTAGTCTTCCCAGCGGCCGGTAGCCTCATATGGTTCTTTGGGTAATAGTGCAGGGAAGTGCACTTCCTGACCGCCGATGGCGTTCATTTCTTCACGAACGATATTTTCGACCTTATTTATGACTCGCAGGCCCAGGGGGAGCCAAGTGTAACCACCTGGCGCAGCACGTCGGATATATCCGGCGCGAACAAGCAGTTTATGGCTGGCAACTTCGGCATCTGCCGGGTCGTCACGCAGTGTGCGAAGGAATAAGGTGGACATGCGCAAGGGCACTTCAAGGGCTCCATTCGTCAAGGAAACAGGTGGTTGTCTGGCAAGTATTCTACCGCAGCATTTCGTCAAGCTGATCGACCTGCGTCAGGCTCAGTGCCAGATCTGCCGGAGGTGTTGAAACGGCTGTGAGCACCCAGTATTCGCTACGTGCCACGACAACAGATGCCGCGGGCTCATTCGAAGATTCGATTTGGATCTCGAAAGCTTCGTCAGTGTGATGCGTCAGCGGAGCGATCTCATAGTTGGCAGCCTGGCACTGTTCAAGCACCGCTGTGAGATTGCTGGTAAAGGCGGCGGCATCATCCGCCGTGGTAAAACCGAATGCGGCCAATCCTTGCATGGCTTCTGGGTTGTCATCTTGTGTATCGGCCTGACCAAATGCTGCGACCTGCGGTGCTGCATCGGCAATCATTGGACAGTTGTGTTCCTCAGCAGACAACGTCATGGCATCCTGTAACGCGTTAATGGCTTCATCGCTGATGGGTATTTCGTCGGCTTCCGGATCTTCCATGACACGAGCAATCATAGTGGCGACTTGTTCTGGGGATGCCAGATTCTCAGCTTGATTGGCCGTCATAGTTTCCGTCACAGTGTCAGTCGCTTCTGGTTCCGCAGGTGCGGTCTGGTCGGTGCAAGCAGTTAAACCGAGCAGGGCCGCGGCCAAAAGACTCAAGGTGCGTTTCATTGCTGGTCATGCACCGCTTCTACCACCTCGGCGAGTGTCTCGACGGCTTCATCAGCGTTCTGACCGGGTTCCACCGTCATCCAAAAAACCTGGTTATCGAACCGTACTACCACTGTGGCATTGGTGACCGAAATATTTTGGTCTTCGGCTTCGGGTTCGGGTACCTCATCGGGAGAAATCACATAATCGGGTAATGCCCCGGCATCAGGTATCGGGACATCAGAAGTTTCAAAGGCTCCAGAAAGTTGACCTTGAGAGGTCAACAACATGTCTTGATCGGCTTCAGCTAAAACCCCAGGTACCGATAGATCTTCTGCGTTGGTCAAACCATTAGCGTCGTAATGCAGTGTCAACACGTTCGTTTCATCAATGGTCAGATCCACGGAGTCGCACTCACTCCAGGGTTTGGTTCTTGCCGTGAAGTAGTCGCTGGCGTCGTCGGCATTTTCAAATGCGACGGCGACAATGGTTTCAGCGGTGTGGGTGTTTTCTCCAGTTCTGGACTGGAAGCCAACTGCAACATCGTTGGTCGTATAAAACTCTGGGTCAATGGTACCGGCACATTCGGCAGGTTCCGGCGCATATTGACTGATTTCTGCGGTGACATTATTCAATGATTCCAACGCCGGGACCCCAACGGAAATGATCGCTTCGTCACTCATGACGGATTTGATGGCCTGGTGAAAAATCGTTTGAGTTGGAACTTCGACGACGGGAGGCGGGGTGACCTCGACTGAGGTCACTTCTCGGGGCTGGGAGCAACCGGTGATAATCAGTGCACCGGCGGCTATCAGCGCCAGACGTTTTCGCATGGCTGCTCGCCTCCTGGACGGTTGGTTAAAACAATACGGTAGCGAAGCGATCAACGGTATCGAATCCCACGCGTTGATAGGTTCTGATGGCTGCGGTGTTGTAATCGTTAACGTAGAGACACACCACGGGGGCTAATTCTAGGGCGTGATTGACCACTGCAGCCATCGCCGGAGCTGCGCGGCCTTGACCGCGGGCTGATGGCGCGATCCAGACGCCTTGAATTTGAATGGCGTCGTCGGTGACGATGCCGAAGTCTGCTTTGAACGTCACGTCGTGATCACCGGGTTCAATCATGGTATAGCCCTTGGAGATCAGTTGACGGACGCGCAGACGGTAACCGTTGGACCCATCGGTAAGCGGTGAATACCCAAGTTCTTCGGTGAACATGGCCACAGAGGCCGGCAGCACAGCGTCGTAATCTGTTTCCCGTGCCTGCCGTACGTTGGGATTCGCAGGAATTCTCGCTTGTTTGGTGATGGTCATAAAGGGCTGGTTGTTGCGAAGATCCCGGGCTGGTTGCCGACCATAGCGCAGCAGTTCCCAAATCCCTTCAACAGCCGACTGTGGGCCAAAAATGGAGCCAAAATGCTCATCGAGTGCCATCAGGGCCTGACCAAAGTACGTCCCATATTCCGGGCTGTCGGTTACTGGGACAATATTCGCCCCGGCCCAGCAGGCAGCAACCAGTTGGTCTCGGTGGCTAGTATCAAAGATCCCCAGAAAGATCCCGCGGGCGAATCCACCGATCGGACCGGCGCGGCGTCCGGTGTCCAGTATTGATTGTACATAGGCGTTTGTGACCGGGTTTTGGGCAATCAATTTGCGTAGGGCTGCGGTATCCGAGTTGGCAAGAATGCGTACGGTATCACCGGTTGCATGGGCGACGGCCTCTTCGGCGTCAAGCAACCAACGAAGTGTCCGGGTCAAATGCCGCACGGCCACCCTTTCAGTTAAAACAGCGTTACGGGTTTGATGATATCTGCGATGATCAGCAAGATGCCCATAGTTAATAATAGGCCGAAGACGACAACGGTTAGCGGGAACATCTTTGCGATGTCGAATGGCCCGGGATCTGGTTTACCCCGGATCTTGGCCCAGCCGCGGCGGATCGATTCCCACAGGGCCCCGGCGACGTGTCCGCCGTCCAAAGGCAGCAACGGGATGAGATTGAAGACCATCAGTGCGACATTCAGCCCGGCAAGCAGGGATAACAACATGGCTGCACGATCGGTGATGGGAATGTCCTGTTGTGCAGCGGCTTCACCGGCGATGCGGCCCACTCCCACGACAGAAACGGGCCCGGTGGGGTCACGTTCCCCGTCGGTGACGAGGACTTTAGCGGTGTCCCAGAGCTTGACGGGCAAAACAGTTATCACCGAAAATGTGCCGGCAATCTGATCACCGACCAACGAGAACGCTGCGGTGGGTGGCTGTTGTTGATTTTCGACCAATGACGACATACCAATGAAGCCCACCTGTTGAGTTTCAATGTTGCCTGCCGCATCAGTCACGGGACGATCGAATCGATCCAGCACGGGGCGTTGGGTCAAGACCGGGGTGATGGTTTGTTCAATGACCTGACCGTCACGTTGATAGGTGATGGCTGTTTCGGTGTTGGCCCGTTGACGGATGGCGGCGGATAATTCATCCCAGTCCTCCACCGGCCGGTTGTTGAAGTGGGTCACCTCATCGCCGGGTCGCAGCCCTGCTTGCCATGCTGGCGTGGCGGCGTCGTTTGGTCCGCATTCGGTATCGAAGGCATCGGCGCCAGTGGTTTCGGTCATGCATTCAAAAACTTCATGCACTTTGGTTGTGGGGGTCGCGACCCCGACCGAGGTGACCAGAATCGCTGTGATAATCACGGCAATGAGCAGATTCATGAACGGGCCGCCGAGCATAATGATCATGCGCTTCCATACCGGCAGCGAGATAAAGGTACGACCGGTATCTTCTACGGTAAGTTCAGCTGCGGCATCCTCACGAGCCTGGCGAGCCATGGTTTGGAAGTATTGGTTACGCGCCTTGGACGGTGTTTCGCCTGGCTTATTGGGCGGTAACATACCGATCATTGATACGTAGCCACCCAGTGGGATCGCCTTGATACCGTACTCGGTTTCCCCTCTGGTCGTCGACCACAGAGTTTTGCCGAAGCCGATCATGTATTGGGTTACCCGGACGTTGAAGAGTTTTGCGGGAACCAGGTGGCCGATTTCGTGCAGAGCAATTGATACTGCAATACCGACAACCATGATCAGGATGCCGACGATAGCAAGAAGTAGGGTCATAAACGTCCTAGTCGAGCACGACAAGTAGTTCGACGACGGCTAGTAAAAACGCGTCGACTTGTGCTTCGTCGTAGGCTCGGTGACCCTTTTGGGCGCTGAACGTTGCATTACGTACATCGGTCAACCGGATGTGTTCTTCGTCTTGCAGGTGACTCGTGATTCGAGCCATGCAATCGTCAACTTCAGTCATGTCGTAACCTTGGATATTTGGTTCGGCCCGACGGAATTTTTCACCGTGTGGACGTTGGAGCCTCCCCATAAGCTCTTCTAACAGTTCGATGAGCTTCATATCCCATGCTTGCTGCCCGTGGTCAGCAATAAATTCGTCTCGTTCAGCACGTCGGAGGGCATCTTCTAACCGTTCCAGGACCTGGTCGACCTGATCAGGTCGGTAACCACCGCGAACAAGGTCGAAGGTTTTACTTTGGACGATATCTGCGGTGATTCCGGAGTCGGATTCGTATGCTTGGCGCGCGTCGCTGATAAATTCATCGACTTGTTTGGTGTGATAACCAAATTTGCGTTTCGGCACGGCTTCGAAGGGTGAAGTATTTTGAGTCTTAGCAGACACGTAATTTCCTTTGACTGACGCTAGCCCAGGATCAGTGGCAGCGCTACCACGAACAGGGTGTATCCAACGGGGATGGCAAAAGCTACGGAATCAAGGCGGTCCATGACGCCTCCGTGGCCGGGCAGTGTGGTGCCCATATCTTTGACACCAAAGTCTCGTTTTACCATGGATGCAGCAAAGTCACCTGCGGTTGCCGCCAACATGATGACTGTACCGATAATGATGCCCACCCACCAGTCATAGTCCAAGAAGAAATGCGTCAGCAGCACCGAGATGACAACGGCTCCGGAGAGTGAACCAAAAAATCCTTCCCAGGACTTCTTGGGCGACACTTTGGGTGCCATACGGTGCCTCCCCAGAGTTGCGCCGATGAGATACCCGAAGGTGTCGCTGGCGACAGTTGCTAACACGGTGGTCAACAACAATACACTGCCTTCGGTTTCTTGCAGCAGCGTGATACCGAAGGATAGGAAAAATGGCAACCATAGGATGGCCAGTAAAGTTGTGGCCATCGAGGCTGCAGGTCTATCAGGTTCTCCGACGGCGGTCCAGAAGACTGTCAGCAGCATGCTGCCGAATAGCGCAAAGACCATCGCATCGACTCCCCCAAACCAGGCGGCTGCCGGGATGCCCAGTCCAGCGACCCAGCCGGGAGTTAATGCAAGGTGGATATTTCCGGTCTTTGCTACTTGTGCGAGTTCCCAAATGCCCAGGGGCACCAGGACTGCAATAAAAATCGCCAGAAGAATGGGGAACCAGACAATCCCTACCGCGGCGATGCCTAGGAGCACGAGCCCAACTCCGATAGCTGCGGGCAGATCCCGTCCAGCACGCGATTCTTTCGGCGTTGCGCTATGGGCTGGCAGCGGCGCTGATGGTGGCACTTCTGCTGTCTCGATTTGTTTGACCGTCAGGACGGTTGATTCTTCAGGGTCAACATCTGTGGATGGGTCAGACCCAAAATCCAAATCATCGGAGCCGAAATCATCGCCCATCGCTTCGATGGCTTCGGTTTCGTCAAGTACGGCTTCCTGCCGGGCTGCTTTCTTGGCAAGATACGATGCTTGGGCAGCCTCCAGTGCCCGGCGTTCTCGCCGGGTCTGCGGCACGATCATCCCGGTGTCAGGATCACGAACTGGATCGGGAAATCCCTCCAGCTGTGTAATGATCGGTGGCTGCTTTTCAGATTTTGGGTCTGGTATGGACATGCAAGCGAAGGCTGAAAAAGCCTATACCTCCAGCAGTTCTTCTTCTTTGTTCTTCGCCATTTCGTCGATTTGATCGACGTAGCTACGAGTCAGCTCATCGAGGTCTTTTTCAGCTCGACGGCCGTCGTCTTCTCCGATGTCACCATCATCTACCATTTTGTCGATGATCTCTTTAGCCGAGCGACGCGTGTTGCGGATCGAAACGCGATGATCCTCAGCCTTGGACTTGATGAGTTTTACATACTCTTGACGGCGTTCTTGGGTCAGTTCCGGCATAACGACACGAATGACCTTGCCATCATTGGAAGGATTCGCACCAACTTCCGACGACGAAAGTGCAATTTCAATTTCACGCAGTGCACTGACATCAAAAGGTGAGATCAGGATAGTGCGCGCATCTTGAACAGCAAATGAAGCGAGCTGTTGGAGCGGGGTTGGGTTACCGTAATAGTCGACCAGAACTTTTGCATAGAGTCCTGGATTTGCGCGTCCAGTGCGGACGGCTGCGAAATCTTCTTTGGTCGCTTCAAGGGTGCGTTCCATCGCCATCTTGGCGTCTGATAATGCAGATGCGGTCACGGGGTCTCCTTCAATTCATTTATGGATAGGCACTCAGTCTAAATCAGGTAACGACTAGTCACCTCATGGTGTCACCACAGTCCCGATTGATTCACCTAGCAATGCGCGCGTGACATTGCCGTCGCCTTCCATACCAAATACCAACATATCTAAGTTGTTATCTTTACACATTGTCATGGCAGTCAGGTCCATGACGCGGATGTTTTTGACAATCGCTTCATCATACGTGAGATGATCAAATTTTTTGGCATCAGCGTCGACATTCGGATCGGCTGTATAAACGCCATCGACCCCGGACTTGGCCATCAACACCTGATCCGCGCGAATTTCCAGTGCACGCTGTGCTGCCACGGTATCCGTCGAGAAATACGGCAGTCCGGTCCCTGCCCCGAAAATAACCACACGATCTTTTTGCATGTGTCGGATTGCACGTTGAGGAATGTAGGGTTCAGCAACCTGGTGCATGTTGATGGCAGATTGCACTCGGGTATCTACCCCGGCCTGTGTCAGGAAGTCTTGTAGTGCCAGAGCATTCATGACGGTACCAAGCATGCCCATGTAGTCTGCGCGACGACGGTCCATGCCGTTGTGTGAGAGTTCCGCACCACGGAAGAAGTTGCCACCGCCCACGACGATCGCGATTTCCACTCGTCCGGCGGCTGCTGCAATTTGTTCGGCCACAGAGCGGACTGTATCGGGGTCAACACCTATCGAACCGCCGCCGAACACCTCTCCTGAGAGTTTCAGCAGGACGCGACGACGTGATACTTCATCAAGTTGTGAGTTACGCGGACCATCTTGAAGGCCGCCAGGAACGTTGATGGCGGGAGTGTCTGACACGGTAAGACTCCTGTATGTGCAGTTGGGTCGTTGGGCATAAAGAAGGGGTGATCACCAATTGTGGTGATCACCCCCTTATTTAGGTTGAAACGATGTTGGTGTTACCTAGACATTTCCAAACACTATTGTGTCGGAAAAACTGTTAGGCGCCAACACGGAAGCGAGCAAAGGCTAGTGCTTTGGTGTCGGCTTCTTCCAGCACCTTACCAACGGTGGTCTTGGTGTCTTTGGCGAACGGCTGATCCAGCAGCGCAACCTCTTTGAAGTAACCGGTGAGGCGACCTTCAATAATGTTCTGCATTGCGCGTTCTGGTTTACCCTCAGCGCGTGCGGTTTCCTCAGCGATACGACGCTCATTTGCAACGATATCTTCTGGGACCTCATCGCGGCTCAAGTAGGTTGGGCTCATAGCAGCAATGTGGACTGCAACATCATGAGCTGCAGTCTTAGCTGCGTCACTGGCGGCGTCTACTGCTACCAATACGCCAACCTGAGCTGGCAAGTCCGCGGAGGTTTTGTGGAGGTATGGGTCCACATAGGCACCTTCAAGACGTGCGATACGGCGAACTTCAACCTTTTCGCCCAGCAGTGCGCCTTCTTCTTTGACGAAGTCGCCCAGTGGGTTGCCGTTATAGTCAGCTGCCAGGAGGGCTTCGAGGTTGTCAGCACCAGAAGTTGCAGCAACTTCCAGAACAGTGTTACCCAGTTCAATAAATTTATCGGATTTTGCAACGAAGTCAGTTTCGGAGTTGATCTCGATCATGACACCAACGCCATCTTTGACGGTTGCGGCGATAAGACCTTCAGCAGCCGCGCGGCCTTCACGTTTGGAAGCTCCCTGGAGTCCTTTGACACGAATGATCTCTAGTGCTTTGTCGGCGTCGCCTTCAGCTTCGTCGAGGGCCTTTTTTACGTCCATCATGCCCGCGCCAGTACGTTCGCGCAGCGCCTGGATGTCTTTGACTGTGTAATTGGCCATTACAGATATCCCATTCCTTGGAAGTTCGTTGCGGGGTTCACCCGCGAATCTAAAACGAAACGTGGTTGTGGACTAGTTTTGTTCGGTAGCAGCAGGCTGTTCACCCTGTGGTGTGGCTTCAACCTGTTCTGCAGCTTCAACAGTTGCTTCGTCAGCCGGAGCAGCAGTCTTGTCTGCGCCCTCGGTCTGGCCAGCTTCCAGGAGTTCGCGTTCCCATTCAGCCATTGGTTCGGCTGCTGCACCGGTTTCGCCTTTGCCTTCATTGCGAGCCATCAGGCCGTCAGCAACAGCATCAGCGATAACGCGGGTGAGCAGGGCAACGGAGCGAATAGCGTCGTCGTTACCTGGAATTGGATAGGTAACTTCATCTGGATCAGCATTGGTGTCAAGGATCGCAACTACTGGAATGCCCAGTTTGTTAGCTTCATCGATAGCCAGGTGTTCTTTTTTGGTGTCAATGATCCAGACTGCTGATGGAGTGCGGGTCATGTTGCGGATACCGCCGAGGTTAGCCTGCAGTTTCTGCAGTTCGCGTTCCAGCAGCAGAAGTTCTTTTTTCGTGCGGCCGGAGCCAGCAACGTCCTCGAAGTCAATTTCTTCGAGTTCTTTCATACGCTCAACGCGCTTGGATACGGTTGCGAAGTTGGTGAGCATGCCGCCCAGCCAACGGTGGTTGACATATGGCATCCCAACACGGGTGGCCTGTTCAGCGATTGCTTCCTGGGCCTGTTTCTTGGTACCAACGAAGAGGATGTTGCCACCGTGAGCCACGGTTTCTTTGACGAACTCATAGGCGCGGTCGATGAACGACAGCGACTGTTGCAGATCGATGATGTAGATGCCGTTGCGTTCGGTGAAGATGAAGCGCTTCATCTTCGGGTTCCAACGACGAGTTTGGTGGCCGAAGTGGACGCCAGAGTCCAGCATTTCACGCATAGTTACGACTGACATGGTCGCTCCTTTAGGGCTATTTCGCATGTAAAATAGCCAAATAGTTTTCGGTTGATGTATACAGCTGACTTTCTCAGCTTCCTAGCGTGAGCACGAATGCCTCGGGAACACCGTTGACCAGATTTGTCCGGACCGAAAGGTGCCACTGCGACTCGCGGTCGCACACTCACGCGCGTAGTCAATTACGCACCCACAGCAAGTAGGCACACAATTGCTCTGTCAAGCATACCCTATTGTGCACTACATTATTCGCGCAATGTGACGCTTTACACATCATAGGACGGGTCAAGAATCCTCAACACGTAACCATGACTAGCCGGCGGTCTTGGTAGCCGGTAAATCGAATTCGACGACGCTGCCTTGGTCATCTTTGAGTTCAATTTCCCAAAATAAACTGCCATCTTTGTTTTCGAGTTCGATTGACTCCACCGTAGCGTTCGGATACTTCGCGACTGCTTGTGCGAGTCCTTCGGTCAGTGAGACGGTGACCTGTGGAGCGTGTTGGATGTCGTCATCATCTTCTTTGACATCTTTGACTTTGACTACCCCGTCGTGTGCCACATCGAGTTCATGGAGTTTGCCTTCATGAACGATCTCGACTTCGAAGGCATCATCTTCTGCTTCAATTTCAATCATGATGCCGCCTTGGTAGGCTTCCTGGACGGTCGAGAGGATCTGATAGATCGTAGCCAGGTTGCTGTTGCTGGTTTGTGTTGATCCTGGGCTGTCCTTGGAAACGTCCGATTCCAAGAGCTCGCGTTCCCACTCGGCCATCGGTTCTTCTGCGCTGTCACCGCCGCCGCTGTTTCGTGCCAGCAGGCCTTCAGCCACGGCATCAGCGATCACCCTGGTTAAGACGGCCACCGATCGCATCGAGTCATCATTTCCTGGGATCGGGTACGTGACGTCTTCCGGATTCGCGTTGGTGTCAAGGATCGCTATTACCGGGATACCTAGCTTTTTGGCCTCGTCAACGGCAAGATGCTCTTTTTCGGTATCAACCACCCAGATAGCCGACGGCGTGCGGGCCATGTTACGAATACCGCCGAGACTCGATTGCAGTTTCGTGAGTTCACGCTCCAGAAGCAACAGTTCTTTTTTGGTTCGTCCTGAACTAGCGACGTCGTCATAGTCGATTTCTTCAAGCTCTTTCATACGGTCTACTCGCTTGGATACCGTAGCGAAGTTGGTGAGCATACCACCGAGCCATCGATGGTTGACATATGGCATCCCAACGCGCAAAGCTTGTTCCGCGATTGCTGCTTGTGCTTGTCTTTTCGTCCCAACGAACAGAATGTTTCCACCGTGGGCGACCGTTTGTTTCACGAATTCGTAGGCCTGGTCGATCAACGACAAGGACTGTTGCAGGTCAATGATGTAGATCCCATTGCGCTCGGTCAAAATGTAGCGCTTCATCTTCGGGTTCCACCGACTGGTCTGGTGGCCAAAGTGTGCTCCAGATTCCAATAATTCACGCATTGTTACAACAGCCATATCTGCTCCTTCACTTCCTCCTGGTCACCTGTCGAGACATCACACGGTAGGTTGCCGGATTTTTGGTTTTGCATCCATCCTTCAGCTTACTCTGTCCACCGGTTTCCAGCTCAGGTTGAGTTTTCCACAGTTGAGCTCTGCACGCTCCGTCAAGCAGGACGATGCGAGATGCTCGTGCTATGAAGAAAGTATCTGAGGTTGCTTCAACGCCGCCGACTCCCCCACCACGAACATCTGTATTTATCTTATTCGTCCATGCCATGTTATTCGCGTTGTTCTGGAACCCCATTCCACAGGCACACGCTGCCGACGTCGGTGTCAGACCATCAAACGACATCACGGATTGGCGACCACCCGTGGCCAGCGCGCGACCAGGAGATCTACTCAGACCTTTTGTAGCACCGCAGATGCCATGGTCTGCTGCTCACCGGGGCATCGATATCCGAGCATCAACTGCCGAAGTGATAGCCCCGGCAGCGGGAGAAGTCACATTCATTGGTCAGGTCGTTGACCGAGGGGTAGTCACGATTCGGCATCCAAACGGCTTGTTGTCGTCTTTTGAACCCGTAGAGTCCGACCTAGAGGTTGGTGCGGTGGTAGCACCAGGCGATCCCATTGGGATGATCACTGCGGACGCAAGCCATTGCGAAGTGCTTTGTGTGCATTGGGGCGTACGGGTTCCCGATGGGTGGCATATCGGATCTAGCGTACGTGACCTATATATCGATCCAGGATTTTTGCTGGGATGGACTGAACCCTCTATATTGTGGCCGGTGCATTCTGATCCGGTGTCTTAATGTGAGCCAAGCGCCCGACGTCGATAAATATCTTCCGCCAAATTCAGCAGCGCGGCAGCTGAATCGTGCCAACAAAACTCTTGGGCTTGCTGTGCGGCTGCCACGCTGGCTGCAGCAAATCGCTCGTCATCTTCAAGCAGTAGTACACGATCAGCTATCTGACGTGGCAGATCAGAGTCGGCAAGATCCACGAATACTGCGCCAGGATGGTCCGCTCCCCCAATCTCTTGGAAGATTTCCAGGTTGGATAACACCACAGGGGTGCCCTCCGCCATTGCTTCAGCCACCGGGAGCCCATATCCTTCCGATCTCGAAACAGTGACCAATGCCGTGGACTGTCTCAAGATATCCCGATAGTCATGGTCTGAAATCCCATTATGAAAATTCAACTGGGACTCAGCCCCGCCGTGCCGTGTGATTACCTCAATGAGTTCCGTTTGCCGCTGCGGTGAAATCGGTGAGCACAGATGGAGTTGGTATTCCGGTAGATAGCACAAGCTTTGTACCAACGGCTCTACATTTTTATATTCCATGAAAGACCCCATATAGACCAGACTTTTGCTTCGCAGGCCTCTGGGGTCACGCGCTGTCGCCACGGGCTGCGGGGCGTTGGAGATCACATGGACCGGTTTTCTTGTGAGACGGTGTTTTCGAATCAGGCGTTGGGATGTGCGAGATACGGTAGCAACTGCGTCAGCACCATTTAGGAGGAGTCGTTGCGGGGCATAAGAGCTGTGGTACAGGTACCATAATCCCCGCACGATCTGTGGCAAGTCTCTGGGTGGAGTCCGATGCTGATAATAAATCAGGTCGTGCAAGGTCAGAATCAGACCGAATTTTCTGCCTGCCGAACCGATGGTCTGCATTGGTGAGAATACAACGTCTGGTTCGAATGCGTTGAGCTTGTATGCAGCAATCGGCTCGATCAACGATGTAGGTTTATGCAGTGTTACGACGTCCACGGATTCCGGTAGCAGCTCACGTTGTTTCGGGTCATGAATGATGACAGTGGGGCGCAGCTGTTGTGCGACCGCGTGGATGAGTGAGTGACTGAATCGTGAAATTCCGTCGTGGTAGTCGGTTCGAATGTATCGACCATCCATAAAGAACCGCACTACCACTCCAACCGGAAAATAAGTAGGGCGTACCGGACTTGAACCGGTGACCAAAGGATTATGAGTCCTCTGCTCTAACCAACTGAGCTAACGCCCCTTGTTCACCTGCAAACATACTATTTCGAGCCCAGACTCGTTGCTCACGGTGACACAATCAACTAGTCTAGCGCAGCTCGGGCAAAGAAAGCAGCACTGCGACTTCCTCTGATGTTGCACCATGATACATCCGTTCCACAACATCAATAATCTTTTCGTGGCCATGTTGGGCAGCAAACGCATGTGAAGCGTGTCCCATGGCAAGTTGTTCTTCGTTCGAGGCGCCAAGCACGCGGTTCATTTTCTCAGCCATATCCTGCGGATTATAAGGTTCGAACAGATACCCATTGACTCCTTCTGCCACCAGATGCGGCAAGGCCAGCGCATCGGCTAGCACAACCGGTGTCGAAGCGCTCATCGCTTCTAAGGAAGCCAGCGACTGTAACTCAGCTGTACACGGTTGCGTAAAAACATCAGCCCGAAGATATGCCTCTCGCAATTGCTCATCAGACACTAGCCCTCGGAAAATGACCCTGTCATCAACACCAAGGTCTGCAGCCAAATTTCTAAGGTAGTCTCGTTGCTCTCCATCTCCAATGATTTCAGCATGAACATTTAGTTCAGGGTCTGTGAATGTCAAGGCCTTTAACAACACATCAACGTTCTTTTCCACCGCCAATCTGCCAACGAATAGCGCCGTAGGATACGCATGCGGTTCAACGTGTTCATTGTCCTGGCGTTCATACTTCGCTACATCAATCCCATTGGATACGGGCACGACGTAGTCCAGTTGTGCTTTCCGACTCATGTTTTCAGCGGACAAGGGGGTCGGTGTTGTTACGATATTGGCTTTCGACATCAAGCGTCCCATGTCATACCAGGAACGGCTCGAGACGAAGTTCTTGAAGAACTGTGGCCCCGGGATGAAGGGATCCAAGTTTTCGGGCATGAAGTGATTAGTACAGATCAATCGGATGCGTCGAGCTTCGGCCGAGTTTATGGCCGCTTCGCCAATCATGTAATGGCATTGAGCATGTATGACGTCCGGTTCCAGTTGCGCAATGAGTCGATCAATCGCACGTCTAGCATGCCAAGGCATAACGAGGCGGTAATACTCATGCGTTGGGGCTTGCAGAGATTTGATCCGGTGAATAGTGGCCTCTGGTTGCACTTCGACGGCGTCAGGGCCATTAGTGTGCTGGGGTGCCACGATGTGAACATCATAGCCCTTGTGGGTAAGTTCGGTCGCTAGCCGGAAACACGATTTGGCTGCACCGTTTACGTGCGGAGGGTAAGTGTCAGCGGCAATCAGCACTCGGAACGGGGTGTTCTGGTCGGAAGGCACTTAGGGTACGGCTCCTATTGGGTTTCTTCGAGATGATCCTAAGCCAAGGCCAAGTCACAATTACTTGTTTTTCACACAATCACATGACTTCACGAACAATTCCTTTAATCGTTGCCATTTCATAAACTTCATGAGTGTGATTCAAGAAACGTTTCTCGATCAGCTTTGCTTCGCGGACTAAGGTCACGTCGGCGCATCTCGATGGCATTATTCACACCCCTGGTTACATAATCCACGGAAGCAACGATGTGCCCGGCAGCTCCAATTGCCAACACACCGATAGCAATCGTGTGTAGCAGCTGGGGATCCTCCACAAAAGGAGTCTCTGCGAAGAGCAGCAACGGCACGCCAACCATCAACGCAGCCGTTCGTGCTTTGCCTAACAAGGTCACTTTCATCTGTGGGTTACCAGTATAAAGTAACGCCATGATGCCAGCTAGAACGAGGTCAGGCACCACAAGAGTAAACACAAGCCACAGCGGTGCTATACCCGAGAGCACCACAGTGATAACGACAACCCAAAGCGACAGTCGATCAGCCAGTGGGTCGAGCCACTGACCCACTGTGGAGACTTGGTTGAGCTTCCTGGCCAAGAAACCATCAATCCAGTCAGTGGAGAACAATACAACCAGGGTGAGGAGCGCATGCCAGTAGACGCTGTCGAACATAAACCAGACAAATACCGGAACTAATATGAATCTGACCATTGTGATCAGATTTGGGATAGTGAACCAGTCGTCAGTCACCGTGGCTTCACGATGACTGTCAGAGGTGGGGTCTTGCGACCGGTTCATAGCATCCTCAGATTGTGGTGTGAAGTTGAGTTGTAGCACCGACTAGCGACGACGAAGCTTTCGCAACAATACAGCTGCAGTCGTAACAGATGCGCCGAGCACAGTTAGCGGTTGCCAACGATCTTTGACGAATTCAACGCCATCATTAACTTTTTCACCTGCCCGAGCGGCCGAATGATGGGGAGCTAATGGAGAGGTAGCGTGTTCGACTTGTTCCTGCGGAACCTTACCACTGGCGTGTCGGGTAAAAGTATTCAACTGGGCCCGAAGATCAGTCTTCTCGTCGACTCCTGATCGAAGATCACCAAGGTGACGACGACGCAATTCCATTCGATGACGAAGTTGGGCATCAGTTGGCTCAGATTGTGGCAATGAATCTGCCGCTTCCCCCCGACGAACGGCCTTCTTTTGCTCTTGCTGTGCCCGTTTTGCCAGTTCTTTGCGCCGCTGCTTCTCAACGAGCTTCTGTTGGCGGCGTTCTGCTTCTAGTCGGTCGAATTCAACTGGATCGAAAGCGTTGCCTTTGAGGACATAACCAATGTCATGCTTGATACCTCTCACGAGGTCTGGAGAAACCAATGGGAATGTCGACCGGATAACCAAGAGGCCGATCACCAGCAGAATCAACATGACTACGAACGCACCGAGGGCTACCCACAGTGCTGTCTGCCACAGCGGAGCTTCAGACATGAATGCACCAATAAGGGCGACTACCAGTGAGATAAACGTTATCGTTCCAAAGAGGAGACCTGACACGGCCACCCCTACGCCAATGCCACCGCGAATCCCCTTTGATTTGAGCTGTCCGCTCAGCAATGTCAGATTGTCGCTTAACTGCTTAGGAACCAACCGGAACATGGTCGCAAGCAGATCAAGCAGCGAACTCATCCGAGTCTTGGTCGTCACCCGAGGTGCGCCGTTGGTGGTCATTAGTCACTACCTTCATATGTGTAACGCGGTCAAATCTTTGATGTTATCTCTGACCAGTATAAACCGGGAGATCATGATCTTGATATGTGCTCTAGTTTATTAGCCTGATGCTTTGATAACCCAGGAGCAACCTTTGAATCTCCGATAGCGGCATTCTTGATCAAACAAGAAACCTCAGAAGTCCGACGATTGCACAAATCGCACTTTGGAGGACAACAGTTCAATCTCGGGTCGCCTTGAGAGCATTTCTTCAACCCTAGTGAGTGTCTCTTCGATTTGGCTACGATCCCCGCTCACCATCGATACACCCAGTCGAGTTCGTCGGTAAAGCGCAGCATCACCAACCTCGGCAACAGAGATCAAAAAGCGTTTCCTTACCTCGGCAACAAGAGGCCGTACGACAGAACGTTTAGCTTTCAATGACCGGACGTCGCCAAGCAAGATATCAAACTCACTCCAACCTATCCACATGGATATAGCTTGGCGTACGCAATGATGTTTCGGCAACTAAGAAGAGGGGTAGCCCCCTCTTCCATCGACTGTCAGGGCCGAAAAATGAGTGTAGCTAAAGTTTTGAAAACCGAGCGTTTAACCGTACAGAGCACGGAGTGATCAACAATACAATGTACCGGGATTTAGCTGTGAGCAAACGCAAGTAAAAGAGATACAATTCGCATTTGTAGCACTCCGTCAAACGGCGCCCATGAGACCGATGGGCAAGTCATTTTTCTCTACATTTTCAAGTCAGAAAATGAAAAAGCCTCGTCCGACTGGACGAGGCTATCTGGCTCCCCCAACTGGATTCGAACCAGTAACCCCTCGATTAACAGTCGAGTGCTCTGCCGTTGAGCTATGGGGGAAGGCAACAAATAAGTACTATATCAGACCTTTTTCGAAGATGTCTAATCAGTGGATTCTCTAGCTATTTTCAGGGTTTGTTGTGCCCCTGTAGTGCAAATTTCAACCTATAGCCACTAAACTCGAACACCAGTTGGGCCTTGCGAGGACCATCTGCTGAAAACCACTGACAACTGAAGAACCATAGAACAAAGGAGTTAAACCTCGTGTTTAAAGAAAAAGTTTCTAAACGTTCCAAGCTGTACACCGGTTTCGCAGGTATAGCTGCGCTTGCCCTATTTTCTGCTTGTGCAGATGAACCGGCTCAGGAAGAAGAGCCCGTCGATCCGGAAGTAGAACAACAAGATCCCATGCAAGAAGATCCGATGCAGGAAGACCCTGCAGAAGATCCGATGCAAGACGCCCCGGCAGAGGACACCGACACTGAAGGCGGCGATGTTGAAGGCGCTGGCGATGACAGCGCAACATCAACCCTCGGTTTCCTAGGTGCCTCGGTCTCTTGGGGTCTCTAGACCACCCTTAAACCTCCGACAACAGACTCGTTGTTCCGTTCACACCTTGTGGTTCAGGCATAAGTAGGTTTTCAGCTACGGCGTTTCCTGCCCCGAATAATAGTCAATCAATCGGGCGCAGGAAACGCCGTTGATTTTCCAGCTCCACTAGACGTTGTTGGATGACTTGAAACGCTTCTGGCTCCCGCTGCGAGTCTAATCGTTGAAGTCTGCCGATCAGATCTGCTTTTTGCTCGGTGATTTGCATCTCTAACAATCGGTTCATGATATCCCGACAGTAACGCAGCACTTCTTCTTCCGAGGATGCAGGCAACGGTGCAACCGCTAGTTCAGTGACGAAGGAATACAGTGTCTCTGGAACTTCGGCAGTAACGTGTTGCACCCAGTTTGAGGTGTCTTGGGCGTTACGGGCGGCTGCGAGAATGCCTATTTGAATGGCGTTATACACCGGGACTTTAAATTGTGTGGTGTAGAGGGCTTTCCATTGCTCTTGGGAAAGCGTTTCGGGTCGCTGGAGAATGACTTCTAACGCTTCCTTTTCCATTCTGGCAATGGGGTCGCGGAGATCTGGTCGGAAATTCAGTTCCATCTGGGCTGTGGGGTCTTCAGCTGTTTGCGCTTCCTGTTGAGCTCGTGTGAATGATGCTTTGGAGGCTCTTTGGACCGCCTGATGCACGGTATCGACATCCATACCCAACCAGCCGGCCAATTCACGAACATAGCCATCGCGCATTATTGGATCACGGATCTCTTTGACGATCGGTGCAGCATAATGCAGTGCGCCGGTCCGCCCTTCGACCGTATCGAGGTTATATTCCTTCAGGCGCGTCTTGATTGCGAACTCAAATAGTGGTTCACGTGATGCGATGAGTCGGCGAACAGCTTCGTCACCGTAATGTTGTCGTAAATCGTTAGGGTCTTGGCCCTCGGGGGCAACAGCAACGAAGGTTTTAGCCACGATTTGGTTATCGAATTCAAATGCTCGCATGGCTGCCTTTTGACCAGCTTCATCGCCGTCGAAGGTGAAGATGATTTCTCCACCGGATCCGTCGTCGGTGATCAAACGGCGGGCTATTCGAACATGTCCTTCACCAAAGGCAGTGCCACAGGTTGCCACGGCAGTAGATATCCCTGCTAGATGTGCTGCCATGACGTCGGTATACCCTTCAACTACAACTAACTGCCGTTGCCGGGCGATATCATTTTTGGCAAAGTTCAGCCCGTATAAAACCTGCGATTTTTTATACAGACTCGTTTCAGGCGTATTGAGATATTTCGGCCCTTTATCGTTTGGGTCCAGTTGTCGTGCACCGTAGCCGATCGTGTTGCCGGTCATATCTTTGATGGGCCACATCACCCGGTTCCGGAATCGGTCATAGAGCCCTCGTCGGCCTTCGGAAAATAGGCCAGTTTCACTCAGTTCGTCTAGGGAAAATCCCCGCTGTTGTAAATGCGACAGTAGGTTGTTCCATCCCTCAGGTGCATACCCAACACCGAACTGTGCCGCATCTTCTTGGGTGAACCCCTTGTTATGCAAAAACGTTCGGGCTTCTTCGGCGGCAGGTGTAGTGAGCGCATGTTGATAGAACTCATCGGCTATTTGATGTGCTTGCAACATTCTCTGGCGAGTAGCCAACGTGGGACGTTCTGGCGCAGACCCTTCTTCATATTCCAGACTGATATTCACCCGCGCAGCCAAAATCTCAACGGTTTCGGTAAACGAGGTGTGTTCAAGTTCCATCAAGAATTTGATGGCGTCACCAGATTCTTGGCAACCAAAGCAGTGATAAAAACCTTTTGCAGGGGTCACATGAAACGACGGGGTTCTCTCGTCATGAAAGGGACAGAGGCCTTTATACGACCCGATGCCAGCGGAGCGTAGCGTTACATGTTCTTCAACAACAGTTTTGAGATCGGTTGCTTCCAGTACCTTATCGATCGATTCCCGTGTAATGCGTCCTGCCATGGTGCTTAGTCTAGGCCGAAGCTGCCATATGCCAATGCTTGAGAGAACGAAATGTGGATAATTACGTAGCGCACGCTGCTGAGGGCTGAAAGACCACTACGGCAAAGCGTCATGGTGGGCCAAACATTGGCGTGTTTTGGTACTACACCGTATATAATTATAAGTGGTTCGACATCAACAGAACCATCTTCGAAAAAAATAAAAACTAACGAAAAAAGAACGAAGGGTATATAAAGCTATGTTTAAGGATACCAACTCAACCCGTACAAAACTTTTTGCTGGCTTCACGGGTGTAGCAGCACTCTTGCTGTTCTCAGCTTGCAGCGCTGATGATTCAGCAGAACAAACTCCTGCTGATCAGGAGGCTCCGACCCAGACAACTCAGGCTGCACAAACTCCTGAGGAAACAACCGACGATACTCAAACCGCTGACACCACGGAGGAGGCCCAAACCTCTGGTAACGATGCGGTATTCGACGTGATTGATGCTGTCGAGGCCGAATATGACGGCGGTTTCATTGTCGAGGTCGATCGTGACGACAATGGTTCGTCTTATGATGTCGATGTCGTTGTAGACAACGAAGTCATCGAACTGGACGTCACCGCGGAAGGCAACATCTCAGTTGATGAACGTGAAGGTGAAGATGATAAAGTCGCCAAAGCTGAGCGCGCAACTGTAACTGTTACGGATGCCTTGAACGAGGCTTTCAACCAGCACGCTGACGCCACGCTGGATCAAATCGATCTCGATGAAGACGATGGTTCGCTGCACTGGGAAGTTGAGCTCGACGGTGCTGACGGTTCCGATATTGAACTCGACATTCCGGCCACTTAAGCAACCGAAAGAGCGCCACACATTATAGGCCCTCTAACACACGGCGTTTCTGACTGTACGAAAAATACGGTCGGAGACGCCGTTTTGTGTAGCAAGGACCATGACTATCACCGCTGCTGGTTGAACTCGAACTGCTGTCCTACAGTAGACTCATGAGTAATTTTCCAAATGTCGCCATCCGTGAAGCCCAGGCAATGATTCAAGATGCCCAGCGCATCGTCGTGCTAACTGGTGCCGGTATGTCTGCCGAATCCGGTGTTCCGACATTTCGTGATGCTCAAACCGGTCTGTGGGAAAAGTACTCTCCCGAAGAATTAGCCACTCCAGAAGCCATGTATAACCGTCCTGATCTGGTGTGGTCATGGATGTTACATCAAGCTCGCGTAATGCGCTCAGTTGAACCACATGACGGCCACAGAATGCTTGGCAGTTGGCAACGTGAACTCGTCGACAGCGGCGGCGCATTGAACATTGTGACCCAAAATATCGACGATTTACACGAGCGTGGCGGTTCGGAAGTATTGGCCCATTTGCATGGGACAACCTTTACGTTTCGATGTTTTGAATGCCATGCCCCTTCTGACTACCAATTGGAAGATCCCACGGATGAACAACTCCAAGCAACGCCTGCACTTGACCAGTTGATTCTGGAGGAGCCACCAGCTTGTGGGGTGTGCTCCCATGGATTTATCCGCCCCAATATCGTTATGTTCGGCGAGTTGCTGCCCCAACATGCCATGGATGACGCCTTGGAAGCCGTCCGTGCGGCGGATATAGCTATTGTGGTCGGGACATCCAATATCGTGCAGCCCGCAGCGACACTACCGATTGCAGCCTCTGCAACAGGAGCCCGGGTCATCGAGATCAATCCCAACATGACACCACTATCCCAGGACGCCGATCTGTATATTCCAGGCACCGCAGGTACGATTCTCCCGGAGTTATATCCGTGACCAAGGCAATCCAACAGGCTGCAGACCTTGTAGCAACAGCCCGCTCTGTTGCCGTGCTAAGCGGTGCCGGTATGTCTGCAGAATCCGGCATCCCGACATTTCGTGACGCCCAAACCGGAATGTGGGAGCGTTTCGTACCAGAACAGCTAGCCACAGAAAGTGCCTTTCGTGCCAACCCCGCCTTGGTATGGACCTGGTATATGTGGCGCTGGCATTTAGTCAACAGTGTCATGCCAAACGCCGGACACAACGCAATAGGTCACTGGCAACAACACCTGGCAGCAAACCACGGAACACTCACTGTGGCCACACAGAACGTCGATGACCTGCACGAACGCGGTGGTGCCACAGACGTCTTGCACCTACATGGTTCGCTGGGCGCATTTCGGTGCATCGACTGCCATCGTGCCGCGGCATTTTCCCCGGGCGTTCTAGACTACAAGCCCAGGCAAAACTTTGATGACGAGAACCTCTTGACGCCGGTGGCTTGCCAACATTGTGCGACTGGCGTCCTGCGCCCAGCAGTGGTGTGGTTTGGTGAAGCGTTACCCCAAGAGACCTTCCAAAAGGCTATCGATCAATTACGAACCGCAGAATTAGTGGTGGTGATCGGCTCCTCCGGGCTCGTCCAGCCGGCAGCGTCGTTGCCGTTGATCGGCCGCGACGCCGGTTGCATGCTTATCGAAATCAACCCCAGCCCCACCGAATTATCCCGCAGCGCTGATGTCCATCTCGCTTCGACCGCAGCGGTGGCCCTACCGTTGCTGGTTGCAAAGATCGTGTAGCTCAGTTCCGTAGACCAGTGGGCAAGTGCGTTGGATGTGCAGTGCCACGAAGCAGGGTACCGTGCCACATCAGTGCTGAATTATCGGTCAGCGATGCGATCTGATCGATGACTACCCGTTTCTTAGCGGCGTCATTAGCAGCATCTTGCCAGTCATTGGCATACATCGGCTCCAAGTATTGGTCTTCAGTGGTCAGTAAGAACTCAACCAGCTCAAATAATACTTCGCGCTGAGCCTCATAAATTGGTTGACGATGTTCCGAGGACAACACATAGTGTGCCGCAATGCCCTTCATCGTGGCAATCTCTATTGCGGTGTCCGCGGGCACGATCACATCTGCACTGTGCCGGGTCAAGGGGTCATTGCCGTAGGCATCTCGGGTTGCTTCAAAGGCTGCAGTGGAAAACCGTCCGATGAGCTGAGAGGTCATATCTTTGAGTGCGGCGTGCGCGTGTCTGGCTCCATCAGCACTGGCGACCCATGTTGTGGTGGACTCCAACCTGGTTAAGGCCGCGTCGATTACTTCGGCGTCGGTATCGGGTAGGTACCACTGTTGGGTTGTGGCGATCGCACGAGCACGCTGTTCTGGGTTTGCCAGCCAGCCGAGCTGAAACATACCTGACACGATGCCATCTTCGACGTCGTGGACGCAGTACGAAACATCGTCAGCTAAGTCCATGACTTGGGCTTCCATGGATAACCGCTGGGTGGTGATGCCCTTGCGGATCCAAGCGAAAACTTCGGCGTCGTCGTCATAGACGCCAAATTTAGCGGTGGGTTTACCGTGAGATTTTATCGGAGCATCGGGTTTACGCCACGGGTATTTGATGGCGGCATCAAGTGTTGCACGAGTGAGGTTCAGCCCAGCTGATGTGCCGGTATCGGTAATTTTCTTTGGTTCTAACCTGGTCAACAAACGCAGAGTCTGAGCGTTACCCTCAAAACCGCCGATATCGGCGGCGGCCTCATTAAGTGCGGTTTCGCCGTTGTGTCCAAAGGGCGGATGACCAAGATCGTGTGAAAGGCATGCGGCATCGACGAGGTCGGGGTCACAGCCTAATGAGCGCCCGAATTCGCGGCCGACTTGGGCGACTTCTAAGGAATGCGTCAACCGGTTGCGGATAAAGTCGTCGTCGCCAGGTGAGATAACTTGGGTTTTTGCAGCAAGTCGACGCAGTGCGGCCGAGTGCAGAATGCGAGCGCGGTCGCGTTCAAAATCTGATCGATAACTGGATTTGGGTGGCTCCGGTACCCAACGCTCCATGTCCCAGAGGTCATAGCCAGGGGTTTGCGTGGCTTCGCCTGCATAGGGTGGCCGATATTGTGGCCAGAAGAGACTCGGTTGCTGAGTGTTTTTCGGGGCTCTGGGTGTGTGCCCGTTGGATCCTTGACCGATCATACCTATCCGATTATCCCCCTGAAATATCTAGTTCGGCTTCGTGAATTTGTGCCCGATGTTCATCGGTGATGTCCTGAGAGTCCAGCCAGCCTTCGGGCAGGTGTGGTTTTTTAGGTGCACCAGCGCGGCCGCGTGGGCCTTCGGCATCTGCTCCCGGATACGGAACGGTGCGGTCAAGGGTGTCGAGCAATTCGCGCAGCTGGGCTAGGGTTTCAACGGCGGTCAGTGACCGACGCATGTCTCCACCGACCGGGTAACCCTTGAAATACCAGGAGATGTGTTTGCGGATGTCACGCAGGGCTTTGTCTTCATTACCGCCGAATGTGTCGACGAGCAGTTCAGCGTGGCGGTACAACACATCGGCAACCATGCTCTGGCTAGGGTGGAAGCGTTGTTCGGAACCTGTAAAAGCATTTTCGACGTCGCCAAAGAGCCACGGGCGGCCTTGGCAGCCTCGACCAATGACGACCCCGTCAACACCGGTATATTCGATCATGGCCATGGCGTCCTCGGCCGACCAGATATCGCCATTGCCTAGCACAGGGACCTCGGTGACGGCGTCTTTCAGCCGGGCAATCGAGTCCCAGTTGGCTTGACCCGAATAATGCTGGCGCATAGTGCGGCCGTGCAATGCGATGGCAGAAACGCCAACGTCGACTGCACGACGAGCGGCCTGTAGATAGGTCAGGTGGTCTTCATCAATGCCGCGACGCATCTTAATGGTGACCGGAATATTGGCCCGTTGAGCTTCCGTGACCGCACCAGCAACGATGGCGGTGAATAGGTCAATCTTCCAAGGTAGCGCAGAGCCCCCACCGTTGCGGGTGACCTTGGGTACTGGACAGCCGAAGTTCAGGTCAATATGATCGGCGCGGTCTTCTTCCACGATCATACGCACGGCCTTGCGCGTGTACACCGGATCAACGGAGTACAGCTGCACCGAGCGCGGAACCTCATCCTCGTCGTGTTCGATGATCCGCATGGACTCGGGGTGGCGTTCAACTAAGGCACGCGCCGTAACCATTTCCGACACGTAGAGCCCACCGCCGTACTCGCGGCACAACCGGCGAAACGCCGTATTGGTAATACCTGCCATTGGTGCCAGCACGACCGGCACGTCAATGGTCAGGTTGCCGATCTGCAGTGGCGCCAGCTGCATCGCTGCAGCCGATGCAGGCGGGTGTGCCGCACCCTGATCGCCGGTGCCTCGATCACGCGTGGAAAATGCTGGGCCGGGGCCTGTGGTCGCGGTCTTTTGTGAAACGGTAGTCATAACACGTCAAGTATCCCAGATTCCAGTCACAAACACCCAGTCGAGACCTGTGCCTGTGGAGAAATCCCACGTCGAGGTAATCAAGGGCTTTCGGCGTCGTCAACCCAGGGCTAAGTGACGACGCCGGCGAGCATGAGGATGGGTAGTACTAGTGCCGGTGCAGAGAGCATAAAGTTGATCATCCAGTGAGCGATGATGATTGGCAACAGTCGGCCCTGCTTGGTCACGATAATTGCCGCGATACCGCCCCAGACGGTGAAGGCAACGAAGTACACCAGCATGCCCGGGACGGTTGCGGCAAAGAAAATATGTTGGGCGCCAAAGAGCAACGACGTCGTCATGATCGCACCGACGCGTCCTAGGCCGGTTTGCAGACCGTTGAGACCATATCCGCGGAAGACCAGTTCTTCGACCGGGGCGTTGAGCACGATAAACGGGATGACGGCGATCAGGCCGATGAGCAGTAGCCAGGTGGGACTGAGAGGTGCTTGGGCAGCTGGGTTGACAAAGATCGTGCCGAAAGCTTCCGGAGCTTGGGTACCATACATGAGCCACACCGTCCCGGAGACGGCCAGCGCAAACGGCACGTTGAGCACAATGAGCCATAACAAACCCCAGCCAATGTCTTTGACGATACGACCGTGTTGGACGCCCATGGCCGCACGCAGGCTGAGTCCTTGATGGCGATAAAACCTGGCCACCAGTAGGAGACAGACAATATTGACAGGCAACAGGCCCAGGGTGGCCCAGATGGTGTCGGGTGGAAAGGCTGATATACCTCCCGCAGAGCGCAATATGACCCATATCAGGAGGCTGATGACCAGGACCATGCCGAGACGCAGCATCAGCAAACTCCACGCGCGACCGGCCATCGGCATACTTTGGGTGGTGCTGGGCGGAGCTGGTTGAGCGATCATGTCGAAACTCCTCGTGCGTGTCTACACAACCTAACATCGCAAGGCATCTCGAGACACTCATCACAGCCGGAATATCGTTCAGATTTGAAATGTTTTGGTGAGTATGCAGAAAAAACTTGGATTCTTGAACTTTGGGCATTTTGGGTATGACCGCGCGACGCGCACAGTCGATCCCAAAGCGGCTTTTGATGATCAGTTGGCCATGACCGTGGCAGCGGAAGAAGAAGGGCTCGATGGGGCTTGGATTCGGGTGCATCACTTTCAGTG
>NZ_DYXC01000143.1 GCF_020742345.1 Enteractinococcus helveticum
CGACAGCGGCTGAATTTCATCAAATACCACCCTGCGCAGGTCTGCGGTGTCTTTGGCCCGGACTAACAGGATGACATCCATCGGCCCACCGGTCAGGGTCACGTGCCAGACTTCTGGAATGTCGAGCAACTGTTGGCGTAACGCACGCCAGTTGTGTTGCCGCAATTTTAAAATGACATGCGCTGATGCCCCGAATCCCAATTTGAGTGGATCCACGTTGACGGTGAACCCGGTAATGACACCGGTGTCTTGCAAACGCTGGAGTCGAGCATGGCAGTGTGCGCGCGAAATGTGCACCTGCTCAGCCAGCGCCGTCATTGATATCCGACCGTCTTGGGCCAGCACCGAAATAATATTCCGGTCGATGCTATCCAGCGCAGGGGCCTGTGCCGACCACTCTTCGGGTGTCGTCACCGGCATCACCACTTTGTTATCGCATACCCAATTTTTTGAACAATATGTTCTTCAGTCTAGGTGGATTTTGGTGATTTGTCGCTGATTTTCCAATACACGCCCACTGATCGATTCCACTAGCCATACTGGATTTACTGTTATGCCGCTCACACGAGAGGATCATTAGCTATGATGCCGGAAAATGCACAACCTGATCTCTCAGAGGAAAAAGCCAAGAAACTCGGGATTAGTCTCGAAGATTATTTACTGCCCACCCACGGCCGGATCCAAATGATCTCGGAAACCGGTGCCCTGTTACCACCCGAGGAACAAGGCCACACCCCGGGACATGAATACCCGATGCCCGAGATCCAAGAACTGTTAGAAGGCTACCGCCAGTTGGTCATCGGCCGTCGTGTCAACGACCAAAACTACGCACTCGTTCGTCAGGGTCGCATGGCAGTCTACCCGTCATCGCACGGTCAAGAGGCCTCCGAAGTCGCCGCCGCATTGTGCTTATCCCCCTCCGACTGGTTGTTTCCCACCTATCGTGACACGGTTGCCGTGATTGTACGCGGGGTGGATCCCATCCAGGTGATGACCAATTTCCGCGGCAACTGGCATCAGGGCTACAACCCGCTTGAATACAACACTTCAATCCAGTCGACTCCGCTAACCACCCAGCTGCTCCACGCCGTGGGCATGGCCCAGGCGGCCCGACTCAAGGGTGAAGATGTGGTCGTGCTGGGCATGGTTGGGGAAGGGGGCACCTCCGAAGGGGACTTCCACGAGGCCCTGAATTTTGCGGCCGTCTTCCGGTTGCCGGTGATCTTTTTTGTGCAGAATAATAAGTATGCGATCTCCGTGCCGCTCTCCCGCCAGACCGCAGCCCCATCGCTGGCGCATAAAGCGGTTGGTTATGGGATGGCCGGGGAACTCGTGGACGGCAACGACCTGGCCGCTCTGCTGGCAGTGCTAGGTCGGGCCGTGAAATTATGTCGGGAAGGCGGCGGCCCCTTCTTGGTCGAAGCAGACACCTATCGAATCCAGTCGCACACCAACGCCGATGACGCCACCCGATACCGGCACAGTAAAGAAGTTGATGAGTGGACCAGGCGGGACCCCATCACCCGGATGCGCACCTACCTGCGCTCCGAGGGTGCATTAACCGAACAGCTGGAGGCTCAGTATCAGACCGATGCCGAAGACGTCGCATCGGCACTGCGTGAGGCCATGGGACAACAGCCCGATATTCAACCGTTAGATCTATTCGATCATGTGTACTCGGTACAAACCCCACAGCTGGCTGAACAACGCGCCCAGTTGGCAGAAGAACTCGCCCGCGATGCCCACACTGACGATACGAGTGTCTAAGGAGCCTGAGCATGAGCAAGGAAAAATCTACCCTGACCCTGGCTGCAGCACTCAATGCTGCCCTGGCCGATGAGATGTCGGCCAATGACATGGTTGTGGTCTTCGGTGAGGATGTCGCCACACTGGGTGGCGTGTTCAGAATTACCGAGGGCCTGAGCCAACAATTCGGCGAAGACCGCTGTTTTGACACGCCGTTGGCCGAATCAGGCATCGCCGGCACGGCCATTGGGATGGCCATCGGCGGGGTGCGCCCGGTGATCGAAATGCAATTCGATGCCTTCGCCTATCCCGCATTTCAGCAAATGATCAGCCACATGGCCAAGATGCGCAACCGCACCAAAGGTGCCGTCTCGTTGCCCATCACCGTGCGCATCCCCTACGGTGGCGGTATTGGCGGCGTCGAGCACCACTCGGATTCTTCCGAAACCTTCTACGCGCACGCCGCGGGCCTGAAAATTTACACTCCGGCCAGCGTTGAAGACGCCTACCTGATGCTGCGCTACGCAATCCGACTCGATGACCCGGTCATCTTCATGGAACCCAAGAAGCTCTATTGGACCAAGGCCGATGTCTCACTGGAACAACTGCGTGAAGAATTCACCACCCGCTGGGCCCAGGTCGAGGAACGGCGCGAACACGGTGAAGCCTACGCACGAGCCGCCGTAATTCGCCCGGGCGACGACGTCACCCTAGTCTCCTACGGCCCATCGGTGGTGACGTGTTTATCGGCCGCCGAAGCTGCCGCGGCCGAAAACCTCAGCGTCGAAGTCATCGATTTACGCACCATCAACCCGCTGGACGAACAGACCATCATCGACTCGGTAACCAAGACCGGCCGCGCCGTCGTTGTGGCCGAACCACAAGGTTTCGCCTCGGTAGCTTCTGAGCTGGTCGCACGCATTCAGCAGCGGTGTTTCCACTCGCTAGCCGCCCCGGTACTGCGGGTGACGGGCTTTGACATCCCGTATCCGCCACCGATGCTAGAGAAATACTACCTGCCCAATGTTGACCGGATTTTGGATGCCATTGATGACCTGCAATGGGATGACACCCCCGTAGATTATCGTCCGGTCACAACCGCAGGAGGCAACCGATGACCATCCAAGTATTTCAACTGCCTGATCTGGGCGAAGGCCTCACCGAAGCCGAACTCGTCCAATGGCTCGTGGCCGTGGGCGACACCATTACGGTGGATCAACCCATCGCCGAGGTCGAAACCGCCAAAGCCCTGGTGGAAGTCCCCTCCCCCTATGCAGGGACGGTCGAAACACTGCACGGCACCCCGGGCGATACCCTGCACGTGGGCAATCCACTGATCACAATTGCCCTGACCACCGACGACGACGCTCAGCACCCCGGTGCCCTGGATTATCGGGAAGAAGAACGCGCCGGCATCACAGTCTCTGAAGATAGTGACGACGGGGCTTCCGGGAATGTGCTCATCGGTTACGGTACCTCCGGGGGTGCCTCCACGCGACGCACGCGTCGATCCAAACGAGCCACCAAGGTCTCGGGCAATGGCACCGCAGCTCCCGGCCGGGCCTCGGCTGCTGCCAGCGCACCCCGGGTGATTTCCCCGCTGGTCCGACTCTTGGCCAAGCGCCACGGGGTGGATATTAGCCGGCTGACCGGTAGCGGACCCGACGGCATCATTTTGCGGGCCGACGTGATGGCCGCCATCGACCAGCCCGACCCACAGCTCCAGGCCGCACCCCAGCAGCCTACCCAGCCGGCGTCCACATCCACCACCGAGCATACGGATGCCCCGGCTGGTCTGGCGGTTGCCGAACGCATCCCGGTCACCGGCGTGCGCAAGATGATCGCCGATCACATGGTGCGCTCACGGTCGACCATTCCGGATGCGACCTCCTGGGTTGATGTTGATGTCACCGAGTTGCTCGAGCTCCAGGCCCGGCTCAAAGCAGATAACCCTGAGACTGCACCGAGTTTGTTGGGGCTGATCGCCCGATTCGTTACCGCAGCCCTTCGCCGCTATCCGGTGCTAAATACCCGGTTTGTTGAGTCCGACGACGGCGCCGAGCTGGTGTATTTTGACGGGATCAATCTGGGCATTGCCACCGATAGCGAGCGCGGGCTGGTGGTGCCTGCGGTTGAACACGCCGAACGATATTCAGCTCGTGAGCTCACGGGCGAAATCACGGAATTGGTGGATAAAGCACGCCGTGGCCAATGCACGGTGGCTGAGCTAACCCGCGGTACCTTTACGCTGAATAACTACGGTGTGCTGGGTGTTGATGGTGCAGCCGCGATTATCAATGCGCCAGAGGTTGCCATTATGGGGGTCGGGCGCATTATTGACCGGCCGTGGGTTGTCGATGGGCAATTGGCGGTACGCAAAGTCACCGAGCTGACGCTGTCATTTGATCACCGTGTCACTGACGGCGCTACCGGATCAGCATTCTTGACTTCCGTGGCCGATGCGATGCAGCATCCAACGTCAGTGCTCGCTGACCTGTAGGAGTAACGTTAGCGTTTGATGGTCAGCTCGATGATTTCCTGAATATAGGGTGCAACCACATTTCGGGAAATCCGCATATCCACAACCAACGTGCCATGTGCGCCGTCACGCACCCACTGTTGGACTTGGTCAAGATCATTTACGGTGTTGATCACAACGCCTTGAGCACCGAATCCCTGCGCGACCGTGGCGAAATCGATTTGTTCAATTTCCATGATCTGCTCATCTAGACCTTGGGAACCATACTGGTGGATTTCGGCACCGTAGCAGGCATCGTTGAACACCAGCACGACAGCGCTGGCCGCGGTGTGCACTAACGCGTGCAGGTCGGGCAGTCCCATGACTCCGCCACCATCGCCGGTAGCCACGACGACCGTGGTATCCGGGCGGCCTCGCGCTGCGCCGACCGCCGATGGCAGGCCCAGTCCGATGGCTTGGTATTGGGTCCCCACCAGGGTCAAACTATCCGAGGCTGGCAGGTCGAGGTAATAGCTGGACCAACCGATAAAGTGACCGCCGTCGGACACGACTTGCCGGTTGGTCGGCAAAATGGTGTTCAGGCGATGCATGGCAGTGCGCGGATCCAAGCGGCCGTCTTCGGCTTGACCAGTTCCGGTGTCCCGGTCGAAATTCAGTTGTGATTCGCGGGCGTGTTCAGCCTGCCCGTTCCAGGGTGTTGCTGGCACCGGGTGGTTTGCTAGCTCGGTCAGTAGTGCTGTGACGACGTCGGTGGCATCCGCCTGATAGAACACGTTGACTCGAGGGTGTGTTTGGGCCTCGGCAAGGTCGACCTGGATGAGTACGGTCTCGTCATGAAATTGTGTCCCAAAGGCCGTCGTGAATTGATTCAGCCCGGCACCCACCACGAGCACGACGTCTGCGGAACGAATCAGCGCCGATGAGCTTTCGGAAGCAAAACCGCCGCAGACGCCTAGGTCAAAGGGGCGCCCAGAAAATATGCCGCGTGCAGGCGCCGTGGCAACAGTGAGCGCGCCGAGTCGATCGGCGAGTTTGCCCAGCACCCCGGACGCCTCACGGGCGCCCCGTCCGGCAAGGATCAACGGTCGTTTCGCGGTGGACAACAGGCCCAGGGCCTCGGTCACATCCGGCGTCGTTGAGTCCACTGGCGGAAGTGGCTTCACCACTAAATCTGGTTCTGGTTGGGCAGGTTCCGGTCCAATGTCATGTGGAATGAATAGCACAACTGGCACCCGCTGTTGCCATGCGGTCTGAAAAGCGTCCACGGTCTGTTGCCCAGGATTTATTTGATTCACGATCATGGTCACAGCGCCAACGTTCTCAGCTATCCCGGTCTGGTCAATGTCCCAGGGCCGGGCACCGGTGGTCGGTTGATCTCCGACGACAAATACCATCGGGGTACGTGATTGCACGGCTTCGGCCAACGGGGTGACCGTATTCGTGTACCCGGGGCCAAAGGTTGTCGTAGCCACCGCCATATTGCGGCTGACCCGGTAGTAGGCGTCAGCCGAAGCGACGGTTCCGGCTTCGTGGCGCAATCCCGTGGTGCGCACTTTTTGTTGGCGGGCCAGTGCGTCCGTGAAATATGCGTTGCCGTTGCCCATCAAAGCAAAAACATCGGTCACATATTCTGCCACAACACCTGCGACGACTTCAGAAACTGTACTCACGATAAAACTCCAAACATCAGACTTGGGTGCGGCGGGAATATAACGACGGTAGTGCCATCAGCGCTAGGGTCTTCCACTGCTGGCCTTATAGCATTGACTGTGGAAGACCCCAAGCATTATTCAATGCTTGCATTACGCCATGAGGAATGGCACCAAGAGCGTGGCGAGGAATAAGGTAACGGTTCCTCCCAAGCGAGTGGCCATGGCAGCAAATGGCATCAAATGCATTCGATCTGCTGCCGAGAGGACCGCCACATCGCCGGAACCACCCGAGTCGGCCATGATCAAGCCTGGAATAACGGCGGCTTCGACAAAGTGGAATTTGACTAACCACCCGCTGACGCCGGCAATAATACCTGCGAAGGCGACGGCACCGATCGTCATCAACAAGAAGTGGGCACTGGTGACCGCATCGAGGACTTCATTCAGGTCTATGAAGGTCAAGCTCACACCCACTAGTAAGGCAGAAACCAGCGTTTTATTGACGAAATCGCCCCACTGGGTGGCAGCGCTTTCGAGCTCATTTGGCAGGAGTTTGAAGATTTTCAGTGCGGCAGCCACGATAATGGTCCAGGCGTACATATGCAGGCCGCCGATCGCAGAACTGAGCAGACCACCAATCATGAGCACGAGTGAAGCCATCATCAGGCCTTGAAACAGTGCCACAAAATTCGTGTGGGCTTTCTTACGAGGCTGTTCAAACTCTCCGGCGTGACCTTTGATCCGCATCAACTCACCGTTGCCGTTGAATCCGACAAACCACTGTTTGCCGTTCTTCGTTGCACCTCGTAACAGGCCGGCAAAGACCACGCAGACAGCGTTTGCCAGTGCGGTTACGGCAACCAGGTTGCCCATAAACACTGATGGATCGGTGCCCAACTGGGCGGCATACATTTCGGCCATCGGCACGGCACCAAGGCCGATGCCACCGGCCATAATTGGAGCGGCAAAGAACAGCATACCTTCGAAGAAGCCTTCACCCGCGGCTGCTGAGATGGCACCCATGATGGCAAATACGCCAACGATTGTGACGATCAGCGGCACAAAGAACCGTGGGCCAGCCTTGATCAGCAGGGTCCGTGGCATGCCCAGTAAAGCACCAACGATAATGGCAGATACGAAGAAGTCCAGGAAGCCTTGGTCGGTGACAAAGGTTGACACTGCGACCTGAATATTTTCCGGGATGACTCCCGCAAAGTACAAAATGGCAGGGACGAAGGTACACAACAGCGTCGGTAACCCGTAATCTCGAACTTTCGGGATACGATTCCCGATCCACATTAAGATGCCGCCCAGCAGCCCGGTGATAGCAAATCCTGTCACCATGGACGGTGGCAGTGCATCGTAATACGAGGCCAGGATCATCAGCAGAAAAGCCACCGCAAAATATGGGATCGGGATGAACCCGACACGCCATTTTGGATCCGTCATCATTTTTGACCAGGCTAACCACCATTTGGTGTGCTGGTCCTCCAATGTCATCGACGAAGGATAAATATTGGTGCCCCAGTTGAGATCTTGGCCAACGGCGTCAACCTCGGTGGAAGGAGTCAACCCTGAGGGCAGTTTGGGTTGGTGCTTTGATCCGGTAGTCGATCGTTTTGCGTCGGAGTACTGTTCTGTCATGGGATGCTCCGTTATCCTGTGATTTTTTCACCGGCATCAACCACCTGCATTGCGGTCGCGGTGACTGCATTGAGCTTGACTTCATCGATGCCAGTTTCGAAGCCTTGCTGGTGAAGATGTTCAACCAGTTCAGTGGTTGAAAGATTTCCAGCTGCACCCGGGGCGAATGGACAACCGCCAAAACCGCCCAATGCCGCATCAAACATGATGACGCCGCGTTCAATAGCCAAATCGACACTTTCAAGCGCTCGACCATGGGCATTATGCAGGTGCAGACTGTAGGTCGCTTCTGGAAATTCGCTGAGCACGGTGTCTAATGACGCCGCAAGAATCTCTGGTTCAGTAGTCCCCAGAGTGTCAGCCAGGCCAACCGTAGTAATACCGGCTTGCAAGAGCTTCTCCACGATCCTCACGAGTCGTTCTGCGGGGATATAGCCTTCAAATGGGCATCGGAATGCTGTGGATACACCGGCAAAAAACTCAACCTGCGGGTATTTCTGTGCGGCGCTGATCAGCCCCTGAAGTGCCTCATCGACTGTTTGTCCGGAATTTGCTTTGGAGTGCTCTTCCGATGCTGACAGGACCAGCTGTATCGAGTGATCCCCTGCCGCGATCGCTCGTTCGACACCTTTGCCATTCAACACTAACGAGGTGATGCTCGGGGAAAATCCTGGATCCTGGCTCAGCTGTGCAACAATGTCATCGGCACCAGCCATTTGTGGAACCCGTTTTGGGTTCACAAAGGAGGCAACTTCCATGCGTTGAATGCCCGCATCCCGCAGTTGATAAGCAATCTGGATACGATCTTCAATACTGACGACCACTGGTTCATCTTGTAGACCGTCTCGCAAGAAAACATCTGTAACAAGAATGTTCTTTGACATTATTGTTTCACCGTGTCTTTCGACATTTCGGCAATCTGTTCCGGGCTATACCCAGCAACGTCGCGCAGGACCTGATCCGTGTCGGCCCCCAGTTCTGGTCCCACCCAGCGGATCTTGCCATCGTGGGAGGCAATTTTTGGCACGATACCTGGGAATCGGACGATTTCTGGTTCGTCTTCGACGACGACTGACATCGGCTGGATCATGTCGCGGGCAAGATAGTGTTCGTCTTCAGCTAGCGACTTGGCATCGTAAACCGGTGCGGCAGGTACGCCTGCTTCACTGAGGATTTCCAGTGCGGCATCGAGATCATGGGTAGAGGTCCACTCTCGAATCGCGCTGTTGAGCTCTTGTTCTCGCGCACCGCGAGCTTCCGTAGATCTCAAAGTCTCGTCATTGGCCAGATCAGCCCGACCAATGGCGGTCATCAGCCGCTGGAATACAGAATTGGAGTTGCCACCAATGACGACTTCCAGATCATCAGCCGTCGGGTAGGCACCAGCGGGTACTACACCCGGCAGCACCGCTCCCTGTCGCTGTCGAACAACACCATAGGCATCGTAGTCGGGCACGATGGATTCCAGAATTGAAAAGACACTCTCGTAGAGGGCCACATCAGCGACGTTATCTTGGTGACCGGGTTCGCTTGGCACCCCGGCGGCCTTCAGTCGCTGGCGTTTGATCATAAGCATCAGAGCGCCGATAACGCCATAGAGACCAGCAACGGAGTCACCAATCGGTGCGGCTGAGCGTCCTGCAGGGCGGTCTGGTTCGCCGGTGATGTATCGTAGACCGGCAAAAGATTCTGCTGCCGAGCCAAATCCAGCGCGATCCCGGTATGGTCCTGTCTGTCCATAGCCGGAGATTCGGACGATAACGATATCTGGATTCACCGCGGTGAGTTCCTCTGGTCCGATCCCCCAGCGTTCTAGTGTGCCGGGACGGAAGTTTTCGATGACCACATCAGTGGATTTGGCTAATTCAAGGATTGCAGCCCGGCCGCGTTCGTCACGCAAGTCAAGTTCAACGGATTTTTTGTTGCGCGCCAACGTCCGAAAGATCATAGAGGTAGTACCGCGTGGGGTGCGCCAGTCACGAACTTCATCGCCGAGTTCTGGTTTTTCGATTTTGATGACTTCTGCACCAAAATCTGCAAAGATCCGTGCAGCAAATGGAGCTGCAATGAAGTTTCCAAGTTCTAGAACTCGTACACCCTCGAGAGGCAGTGCATCAATAGTATGTAGGTTTTCCAATCTCCTACCCTCAATTCTCACTAAATGGGACAGACTTCCTATCAAGTAGGACTAAGTGTAGCGATAGGTGCGTTAGATCACAAGTCCTATTTCAAAAAATCCGACCCTCAAGAGATGTTGAGGTCAAGCATCAAAGCGCTTCAGAAATCTGCTCCGCTGTCCGAATAACGAGCTGACCATAGTCTTGACCTGGGGATTTAGCTAACCTCACCACTGGGACAGCAAGACAGACAGCTCCAACGACACTGCCATGGCGCACTACTGGAGCGCTCACAGATGACAACCCGGGCGTTCGCTCTTCAACAGACTCGACCCAACCCCGGTCACCGAGAGTCTCCGATAAATTGCCACTGGCCAAAATTTTGCCTGCGGAACCATGCAGAGGATAAACCAGCCCCGGTTCAGCAGTGATGCGCAAGCGGTGATGGCTATCCAATGACTCGACACACAGTCGTTGGTCACCCTGCCGGACCCACAACTGAGCAGTTTCGCCAGTTTCTTCACGCAAAGCCTCAAGGAACGGTGCCGCGAGAGCCTGCAGCGGTAGAGAAAGCATGCGGCGACCCATGGAATAACCACCATCATCACGTCGCGACAAAAACCCGTAAGCTTCCATGGACTGCGCCACTCGATGTGCAGTGGACTTCGACAAACCGGTTCGGTGAGCTATTTCAGTTGCAGTGAGTGTTTCAACTCCTACAGCATCTAATATTGCCGTCACTCGCTCCAACATGCGGTTCGTGGCACCTTCGCCAGGCTGTAATTCTTTCGAAGCCATCATCTTTCCCGTCAGATTAACTCTTGCCCCCAGATTGTAGTCATACCACGCTGCCGAACTGGCACTTAAGTCGCCGGTTCATCGAAGAAGGCGATGCCAGACGCCACAGTCGGGCAGCTTGAAGACACTCACTCGCACCCTCTATTCGAACAACACGGGCTCGCAAGCAATAATTCCCACTGTGCGGGAAATATGTGTTTTAAAACTGCTCTCGGATAGTCATAAGTGACACTCGGTGATAGCGTAGCCCTCCATAAAATGCCTGCAATATCAACGATATTAAAATATTGAAGGAGAGAAACCATGGCGAAATATCAAATCGAAGTTATCCCAGGAGATGGGATTGGGCCTGAAATCACTCAGGCTGCCATAGCCGTACTGGACGAATGCGAAGCGCGCTACGGCTTGAACTTCAGCTACCGGTTCCATGACTTTAGCGCAGACTTATATCGCCGTACTGGACGTAAAATTACCGCCGAAGATATGAACGAAATCGGCAAATCCCACGCAGTACTATTTGGTGCTATGGGGTTACCGGATGTTCGTGGCCCCGAAGGTTTAGAGCTGGGCGCGCAAGTTGAAATGCGGGCACACTACGAATTGACGGCAAGCCTCCGCCCGGTGCGACGTTTTCCGGGCATCGAGACCCCTGTAAAAGCAGAAAACATCGACATGCTGGTTATACGAGAAACCTCCGAAGGAATGTTCGCAGGGCTCCACGATCAACACGAACCAAGTGATACTTTCGCAAGCGACCGAATGACCATTACTCGCCAAGGTTGCGAAAAACTCTTCGATATTGCGTTTTCTCAGGCACGAGCACGCCGCAAGCGCGGCACTCCGGGGCATGTAACACTGTTACACAAATCTAACGCGCTTCGCAGCAACGTTCTCATGGAGAAAGTATTTGACGAAGTCGCCGCACAACACCCCGACATTGAGACGGCCAAGTACTACATCGACCTGGGCTCCATGTACATGGTAACGAACCCAGAGAAATTTGATGTTGTCGTCTCTGAGAATATCTTTGGTGACATTCTTTCCGAAATTGCCGCAGGTCTTGTTGGCGGACTCGGCATCGCCCCTTCCGCAGATGTCAGCATGACTCACGGTGTATTCCAACCATCGCATGGCAGTGCGCCCGACATTGCCGGACAAGGTATCGCCAATCCAACGGCCATGATGCTGTCGGCGGCAATGATGCTGGAATGGCTCGGTGAACGGCACGACGATGAGCACTGCACCAAGGCTGCACATGATATTCAGGCTGCGGTAGAAAAAGCCCTGGCCGACGAAAGCACCCGCACACGCGATTTAGGTGGCACGGCGGGGACTCAAGACGTCGTCGACGCCGTTATTAACGCTCTGACGACCGTAGCCGCAGCGTAACAAGACTTCCACACACCGTCGACGTCATCGCATTATTCCGACGCTGTGGTGTACTGCAACGAAAGGTGTCATCCCGTGACATATAAGGTTCTCTTTGTCAATCCACTCCAGGACTACATCAGCCGCCTCCAGGACACGGTGCCCGCTGGGTTCGAACTGAAAGTGATGCCGCCTGGGTCCGATGTAGCTGAACTCTGCCAAGAGGCTGCTGATGCTGACTTCCTGATCTCTGGGATTGAGGTTCCTGAAGAAGTGTTTCGTGCTGCAAAGGATGCGAAATTCATTCAATACATGAGCTCCGGCTACGGCCAACTCCCGAAAGAAGTGCTCAATGATTTAGGCATTCCGGTTGCGCAAATGAAGACGCATTCCATTTCGGTTGCCGAGCATGCAGTCACACTCATCCTATCAACGCTGCGCCGTATACCAGAGTCGCTACGACTACTCCGCGAAGGGAAATGGCGTCCTGACCTGGACGAGACATCCTATGCGGAGCTGTATGGCAAAACTGTCGGCATTATTGGGTTAGGGAATATTGGTCGTTGGGTCGCCAGAATCGTCCATTACGGATTCGGCGCCAATGTGATCTTCTATGATCACGAGGAAATTCCGCTGACAGTTTCAGAACTCTTTGGTGCGCGAGCAGTTTCTCTCGAAGAACTCATGAGCAACGCCGACATCGTGTCAGTGAGTCTTCCGCTCAATGAACAATCAGAACAGTTGATTGGTGAGCAAGAATTGGCGCTGATGAAACCCAATGGCGTACTGATCAATGTTGGGCGCGGTGAAGTCATTGACGAACAAGCCCTGATTGACGCCATACGCACCGGCCGTATTGCCGGAGCAGGATTGGACGTGTACATGAATGAACCGCTGGATCTTAACAGCGAACTTCTGCAACTAGAACAGGTAGTCTGCACCCCGCATATGGCAGGAGTCGGCTGGGAGAATGTGGAACGACGAATTCAAACCGTGTGGCAAAATATCGACACGGTGCTGCATGGTGGTGCCCCCAGCGGTGTCATCACCCAGACGACACGACTCCAGGACTTGGCACCTCACCAGAACAGCACCTCAACACGTATATAGTTTCAGGCGGTTAAGCACGGCGCCAGATCTGTACGGGCATGTTTCATCATCGAGCGCGACGTGTACGAGTTTGCTGTCGTAATGCTTTCGGAGTATGGGAATTTGGCAGGAGAACTGATGGGACAAGTAAGCACAAATCGTTCATTACGACGTACAGCCGACATCCTTGACGTGTTGGAATACGACCAGTTGACACTTAGTGAGATCAGCCGTAGAACTGAGATTTCAATTTCTAGCACCCACCGGCTCATGGAATCTCTTGAAGAGCTGGGGTTCGTACGACGGGATGTTGACGGACGATTCTCACTTGGTCGCCGATTCCAACGAACCCTGATGGAAACAACAGTGCGGCAAACACTCGCTCGCGTGCGTGATGAAACCGGAGAGTCCTGCCAGTTCTGGATTCAGCTGCATCACGAGAGACTGTGCGTAGCCATTGCAGATTCTGGACACGAGTTGCGCCCCATTCTCGCCGAGGGCACGCGCATTCCGTTGGAAGATGGTGGATCAGCTGGCAGAATCTTTGCAGACGAACCCCGAGCGGTCGAATCGCTGAAAAAACACGGGTGGGTTGAAAGTATCAATGATCGAACGCCGGGTATCTCCTCATTAAGTATCCCGCTAATCGTTCGCGGTCGGATGCAAGGTGTTGTCTGTTCGGTCTTACCGTCATCCCGAGTCAAAGACGGACCGGGACCAGATCTCGGTAACGTATTAACCAAACATGTGGAGCGGCTGCGCAAAGAACTCGCAGCACTCATGTAACCAAGGTGCGGTTACTATTTGGACGGCGCAATAAGACCAGTTGTCTGCCTAATGAGTGCATCCAGGCCAAAGCGAAATGGTGCTTCCGCATGCTGGTTATATACGTTAACCGGATCCTGTCGGTGTTGTGGACTTAGATTGTCAGAAGCCTGTGCTGCTACCGACGCGCCTACGGCCTGTTCAAGCCAAGCACTTTCGACACTGGAATCTCGGGTATCGAAAATCGTCGGTGGAGCATTGACGTCCAGTGCAGAACCAAACAGAAATGATTCAAAGGCAATGATTACTGGCATCACCAGCTCAGCCGGAACTCCAGCGCTGGTAATGGCTTGAGCCACAATATTGTACATTCGCAATGTTTCAGGGGCATCTGAAACCGGCGTCACCGCGATCAGGGGGATCAGTGATGGATACTCCGCGAAAATCGCACGGTAGGAGCGCGCCCAGTCCTCCAAGGCTTTTTCCAGCGTCGTTTCATTGTCAATCAACTTAAGCATTTCCGCTACCGAAACCTGGGATACCAGTGCATCTTGGATTAGCAGTACGATATCGGCCTTATTATCAACGTGGTTATATAACGCTGACGCAGCAACGCCAAGCTTCTTCGCAAGCTGAGTCATCGTAAGGCTATCAAGGCCATTTGAAATAACCAGCTCGAGCGCTCTTTGTGCAATGAGTTCTCTATTCAGTATCGGTTTTGCAGGTCTTCCTGCACTTCGTTTCCGACTCTCCACAATTACCTCGCGACGTTTAGGATAAGTTTTTTGTCAGCTTACAGGCGTCCCCACTAACTGGCACTTTTCGTCGCGAGGAAACTGGGAGGATCCGCACTCTCGTGCACGTGAAAACTCAATAACCGTACCCTGTATTCAGTATTCCACGCAGCAGCGAGTTTTCGGAATCCTCATTCAAGGTGAACCGGCGATGAAGGAATGCACAAGGTCGCCCCGGCACTTTAGCATGATCAAAGTGCCACGACGACCTTTGCAAACCATATAAGTGCTCCGTCTTTTCATGACGTTGGCGAGCGGATGTCATGATGACCCGTTTTTCGTTTGCTCAGCTGGCGTCATACGCCACGAAGGGTATACGCAGTATTATCGAATCTGCCCGGCTCGAGTCCGCCCCACGGAGTGCTTTTATAGATCTTGGAATTTTAAGAATGAGATCCGTTTAGTGATACAGCACTCTTCTCGATGTAAGCATGCATAGCATCGGCGAGATCATTGGGGTGAGACCAATGAGGCATGTGTCCAGCGTTATCGATAAAACGCACCTCACGGTCTGGTTGACTCGCCACATACGCCTTAATATCGTCAACTGATCGTGCCTTATCATTGGTTCCAACGATCACGTGTATCTTTGATTGCACGCTATCCAATACACCGGCGTCAAGACCCAACGTGCAGGCCTCAGCACTCGCTAGTAAAGTTTCTACAGGCATTTGTTGTAGCGCCGAAACAAACTCATTTTGTTGCTCAGGGTCTAATGCCTCGCCACCATACCAATTCGTGACACAGCGTTGCGCAGTGTCATACGAAAGATAGCCAGTAGACAGTAGTTCGTTGACCGCTGGATTAGAATTTTTCTGGGGAGGTGGATCAGGAACAATACTCAGCATGGTCAGTGAGTTCAGAACTTGTGGTTGAGTGGATGCAACTACACACGCAATGTACACGCCCATGGAGTGTGCCACGACGTCAACCGGGTTCGTGAAGCGACGGTATAGCTCACTGCCCAGCCGATCTGCGGCGACAGCAAAATAGTCTTCTGATTTGGGAACCGATGTCGAGTCTTTTGTATACCCGGGTGCGGCAGCAATCCAGACTTCATACCCACGAAGCTCGAGTTTTGGAATTAAACGGTCCCAATATCGCGCATCGCACCCCCAACCATGGAGCAATACCAGAGGGCGCCCAGGACGTTCAGAGACCAGTTCTAATACGGGTACGTTAGACATGTGCAAGCTCCTGATTCCTGCGCTCTTTGAGCGTCATGAGTATCGCAGCACTTGTGAGAAATACTGCTACCAAAAATACGGTAGCCCAGGTCGTTTCCATAGAGGGTCCCATCAGGGCTGTGATAATCAACGGTGTAAACCCACCGAGTACACTTGATAGTTGATAGCCAAGGCTCAACCCTGTGTAGCGTTCTTCGGTACTGAACTGTTCACTAATAAAGCTCGGCAACGGTCCGATAAGCGCCGCGTGGATTATTGGCAGACCAATAAAATACATCACGCTAATTAATACGAGATTGGCAGTAGCTAATACAGGGAAGAAAGCGACGACCCACACAGCAGCAACAACCAAAGACCATCCCATAATTCTTTTACGGCCGACTCGATCAGACAGCGCGGCAAAAGCGGGAATGGTGAAGATCTGCACGAACATGGCGCATGACATAACGAATAATAAGTCGCTTTGGCCCACGCCAGCATCGACCGCAAACATTATCCCGACGGTCGGAAACAAAATGGAGATGGCCGGATTAGCCATGAACGCTACGGCAATTTTTAGAACTGTTCCTGGATTTTTAAGAATCTGAACCAGCGGAGCTTTTGGACGCGGTTTGTCTTTCTTTTCTTCCATTGCCTTAAGAAATACAGGACTTTCGGAAACGCTATGCCGGACAAACAGCCCGACAATGAGCAGCACCGCGCTGAGTAAGAACGGAAAGCGCCAACCATAACTGTAGAAGGCGTCTTCTGGCATAGTCGCAAATAGGCCGAACATCAAGGTTCCTAGAACAGAACCGGCCGGTGCACCAGAATTGGTCCAACTGGCGCTAAAACCCCGCTGAGCAGCTCCTGAATGTTCGGCTGACATCAGTACCGCGCCACCCCATTCACCGCCAATTGCGATGCCTTGCGCTGCACGGAGCATTACTAATAAAACACCAGCGATAGGCCCAATCTGATCGGTGGTAGGCAAACACCCAATGAGGACGCTGGCTACTCCCATAATCCACATGCTCAACAGCAGCATCTTTTTACGACCCAGTCGATCACCAAAATGCCCGAATATCACTCCGCCCAAGGGCCGCGCAACATATCCGACGGCAAGCGTACCGAAAGAGACCATAGCCGCTGCCCATGCAGGGAGATCGCTGAAGAACACCTGACTAAAGACAAGACCCGATGCGGTTGCATACAGCAGAAAGTCATAGTACTCGATGGTGGTACCAAGAAAACTTGAAATAATAACTTTTCTAAGCTCTCGAGGGTCTGATGCCGTTGAATCATTCAACGGCTTTTTCTCAATATTTTCTTCAACGCTGGTCACAAGTTCCTCCAAACAGATACGCGCCCGGAAATCACACTCAGTGGGATCCAAGTCTCACTGGGTGGATAGAACACTAGCAAGTGATCCATGGCACAGTCAACGCTTCGAAGAAAATAAAAGAAATTGCCCATCTCAAAGATTTTATAAATCAAATACCTTCAATTGAATACATCTCTTGACTCAGCAGTTACCAGAAACCCAAAAAGACTTACCTATGGAAAATTTCTATGCTGCTTGACATCGAAACCACTAGCCACAGCAGCGCCGCTGGTGCTACAAAGAGTAACTTGAAGGTTTTCAACATGGAGATGGGGTCACCGAATAAAAGACTAAAGACCCCACAACAACGGCGAAGCCAGAGCAACCAGAAGGAATGACACCCCAATGGAAGCACGGGCCGACAACAACCCCTAACTGAAGCGCCCTAGATTTTACCCTGATTGCTATACAGAGTTCCGGGCCTGAGGCAAGTTCACATCCGTGCCAGTTGCGCATTTTGCATACTGGGCAACTACGGTGCGACCATGACCGGTTAACGGCTCAGTCACGACCACGCTACGCTGGAGTGCAGGTCGTGGATCCGGAGGATATCTGCCACCAACACAGAACCCAGGCTAGGGTTCGTCCCATGCGGCGACCTTGTCGGCCGTGAAAACGGTGGTCATGGACCAACTGCCCATTGCTCGAGCGGCGGAAAAACCCGGCGTGTCATAGCATACCGCCTACGACGCGGCATTCAAGACCCGCGAACTCAGAACCCAACTGCACTCATTTTTACGATCAACCGTCAAAACGTGGGAGTCAGCGCTGTGCTGGCTCCCATGATGTGTTATCCAATGTGTTGCGCGCCGTCGTTGGCATCTTCACGTGGCGCACAGTCAATACTTCCGAGGTGCTGCAGTCAGTGGATTCAACACAAACATGCCACTCGATCCCGAAATAACATAAATTATTGCAACAATCAATCATTGTGCATTCGAGGCAAATTTCATAAGCTATCCAGGTCACCCTCAAATGAGACTTCTGTCACATTGCCGTCATGGTGATATTCAATTGCTCTTCGAGAAAGGTATGCACTATGAAATTTGCTCCGCCTTGGCCTGATCTCAGGCCACCACAATCGGCAGGCGCGCAAAAGAAAAACACCAGACGCCCCCGACTGCTTGCCAGCGCCGCTGCGCTGGGCCTATTCCTCACTGGGCTTGTCACTCCTGCTCATGCCGCGTCTGAATCAGCAAGTCCTGAACTTACAGATTGCACGGTGCTAACGGAGTTCGAATTTCCTGCTACCAGCATCACCTCGGTTGAAACTGTCCCCAGCGGCGAGCTATCTCATCGCGGAGAACCCGTCGGTGAGCACTGCTTGGTCACCGGT
>NZ_DYXC01000144.1 GCF_020742345.1 Enteractinococcus helveticum
GCGGTAGCGGAGGGATTTGAACCCTCGGTACGGGGTTGCCGTACAAAGCATTTCGAGTGCTTCACCTTCGGCCGCTCGGACACGCTACCGTGTGTTTACACCCGACCAAGTATACCCGATGGGGCCATGAAAACTAAAATTATCGTTTGCTTGCAAAGAAGTGGCGCAACAGTTCGCCGCACTCATCTGCCAAAACCCCGGCAACGACTTCGACCTGGTGGTTGAGTCGGGGCTCCCTTAAAACATCAAGCACAGACCCGGCTGCTCCCGTTTTTGGTTCCCAGGCGCCAAAGACCACGCGGGGGAGTCGTGACAACACGATTGCTCCGGCACACATTGAACATGGCTCGATCGTCACCGCAAGCGTGCAGTCGGCAAGCTCCCATTCTGAGTCATTCAATGCTTTTACGGCGTTGGCGATGGCAATCATTTCAGCGTGTTTGGTTGGATCGCCGGATTGGCGGGTCGCATTCACCCCAGTGGAAACCAGTCGGCCATCGGGGGAGAAGATGGCGGCTCCGATAGGGACGTCGTCAGTGGCAGCTGCTGTCTGTGCGGCACGAAGAGCCTGACGCATCCAGGAGGCCAGGACGGCGTCGTCAGGCAGCGGTGTAGCAGTAGAAGTGGACACAGGTTTAGCCTAGGCGATCAAGCTAAACTGAGCGCATGCATGTTCATCACATCGATCACCCATTGCTGGCACATAAACTGACGGTCCTTCGGAAAAAGGACACGCCGTCGATGATTTTCCGTCAGGTTACCGAAGAGCTTGTCATGTTATTGGCATACGAGGCGACACGGGATCTTGCAGTGGTTGACGTCGATATCCAAACTCCGGTGACCGCAACGACCGGCAAGGAAATCGCCAAACCTCGCCCATTGGTTGTACCGATTTTGCGGGCAGGGTTGGGGATGCTGGACGGCATGGTTCGTATGGCGCCGACGGCCGAAGTTGGCTTCTTGGGCATGATCCGTGATGACGAAACGTTGAACATTGTTACCTACGCTGAACGCTTGCCAAAAGACCTCACCGGGCGACATGTATTCTTACTAGATCCGATGCTGGCAACGGGTGGCACACTGGCCGAAGCCTGTCGCTTCTTGTATAAGCGCAATGCACGACAAGTGTCGGCGATTTGTTTGCTGGCAGCCCCCGAGGGACTGCAATACCTGCAAGAGCATCTCAACGATATTGACATGAATCTCTACGTTGCAGCCATTGATGATCACTTGGACGACAATGCCTACATTGTGCCGGGTCTGGGCGATGCCGGTGACCGACTTTATGGTGTAGCGGACTAGTCCTTATACAGGTGTATGGATACGTTCGGTGCCAAGAATTCGAATATTACGAGTGAGTTTCCTCACAAAAACGCCCCAAAAGTCCAAATAGTGAGATAAATGTGGGGTGCGCGTTTGCGTTACGAGACTGTTACGCGTCAATGTTGGGGTAGCAGATACCGGCTTGAGTCAGGTTAGGCTCAAGCGTCGTCGGTGGTCACCACCGTTTAGTTTGTTGAAGGAATGACTCTATGACAAGCGCGCCCCAGCAAGGTTACGTTCACATCTCGGTTCGTAATGCACAACGCCGAGCAGAACGAGTAAGGGCCTATCGGGAGGCGGATCAGAACAGGCTGCATGCCGTTCCTTCAGAACAACCTTCAGAAAATGGTGCCGCAGCACCGGTCCATATGGAGACTGAAGCACGTGGTTTCGTGCTCTACGTTGGTATGGATGAACAGGCTGCACTGGCAGCCGGCACCTCCCTGACTCGACTGGCCAACGAATTGCGCCACTACGTTGAGACGTTGGTTCCTGGCGCTGATTCATACGCCGCAGTGGCTATCGCCCCGGCAAATGTTGCCGGTGACGACCTTGACGTCGTTCGTCAAGTCACCGCAGATCCAACAATTCAGCAGGCGATCTCTCCAGAACTGGCTGCAGCTCCGGCTCCAGTATCCACTCGCCAGCCCGGCGTGCTGATTGATCTGGCCCGCCGTGAAGTGCTGCTTGACGGTGAACCATTGAATCTGACATATAAAGAATTCGAGTTGCTCAACTATCTGGTTGAAAACGGTGGTCGTACCGTCAACCGTGAAGAGTTGCTAGAAACCCTGTGGGACGACACCGAAGAAGTCCCTAACGAGCGCACCATCGACGTCCATATTCGTCGCCTGCGCGCCAAACTTGGTCGCCTGTCAGGTACCGTACGTACGGTACGCGGACAAGGCTACCGTTTCTATGAGCATCCAGAGGTTGTTGTCTGGGCTGCGCCGGAATATTCCATCTAGACGGCCGGTTGTTCTGAAGACTTCGCCCTGCCGAGTTCGGTCTGATACGGCTAGACTTGGCAAAGCAGAAGCTTTGAAAGGAGCAACCACATGGCCAGCCGTGACCCCCTACAGTTCTATCTCGACAAATCAAATCCTGAGGCATGGAAGGCCGTCAGAGCATTCGTCAAAGTGGTGGGGGAGGACGCGCGGGCAGCCGGACTGAGCGACCAGCTGATCGAACTGGTCAACCTGCGAGTTTCCCAAATCAACGGGTGTGCATATTGCTTAGCATTGCACACCCGTTACGCCGTTAAAGCAGGCGTTTCTTCCCAACGACTCGGCGCCTTAGCTGCCTGGTGGGAAGCCGAAAACCTCTATACCAAAACCGAACGAGCCGCGCTGCAGCTGGCCGAGCAGGTCACCCAGATTCGTGATATCGATTCGGTCCAAGCAGCCCAGCTGATTTCTTCTACCAACCTGACTGAAGCGCAATACGCGGCAGTACATTGGCTGGCCATGGCTATGAACCTGACCAATCGCGTCTCAATCCTTTCCCACCACCCTGTGCAACCTTCAAAAGAGACCCAGGCGGCGCTAAAGGATACGCCGTGACAAATCTAGACCCTAATCCAGAACTGATCGACTACAACATGCCCGAGCAGGCCGAGGGCCTTGCACCAGGCTTTGCAGAAAAATACGGCACCGATTACATCGTGGAAGTTCTGGAACCCCGCGCAGTACCACTGGGCGGACCACGAGCCATGACGGTCCAGCGCACGATCCCACAGCGCGCCCGCTCATTGATCGGCGCCTGGTGCTTCTTGGACTACTTTGGACCCGACGACGTCGCACGATCCGGCGGTATGCGGGTAGCCCGACACCCACACACTGGGCTGGCCACCGTGTCCTGGCTATTTGAGGGTCGCATCGACCATATCGACTCCGCAGGAAACTGGGCGCTAGTGCGACCCGGAGAAGTTAACCTCATGAGTGCCGGATTCGGCATTACACACTCCGAACATTCGACCTCCGACACCACGATCTTGCACGGAGTGCAGTTGTGGTACGCCTTCCCAGAAGAACACCGCTTCACGGAACCACACCTGGACCAGTACCGTCCCGAAACGGTCACCGGGGATGGTTGGGAGGCCAAAGTCGCCATCGGCTCCCTGCTGGGTTCAACCTCACCGGTCGAAACCTACAGTCCGCTCTGTGCTGCAGAGATTCGACTTGAACCGCACACCACGCTGAATATCGACGTGCCCGCCGAGCATGAGCACGGCCTGTTAGCTGTCGAATGCACCGCAAATTTCAATGGCGCGTTAATCGAAGAAAACCACCTGGGATATCTCGGCACCGGTGTCACACAACTGCAGCTAAGCTGCGGTGAACACCCCATCAGGGTGATGCTTGTTGGTGGTGAACCCCTCAACGAAGATATCGTGATGTGGTGGAACTTCGTTGGCCGATCCCACCATGAGATCGCACGGTGGCGCCAGCGCTACCAAGCAGAAATGGGGTTCGAACCGCCAGCCGAGGGATCACCACTGGTAGGCCATGACCTCGATACCGCCATCGCGGGTCCACTGCTTGATGAGCTTTTACCCAGCGTCTACCCAGATGGCACAAGCTTCCCGCAATACGGACAATTCCCGCCAGACGAACCCCCACCCCTGCCGGCGCCGGCATTGCCTACACTGCCCATGAAACCCCGTCAAAATCCACCAACCGCTGCCCGCCGCAAGCCGCAGGAGGACCGATGACCACCCCAACCGTAGACAACCCGAAATTCGTTGAAGAAGAAGGCCTTACCGGTATGATTGTCGACGATACGGACAACATTGCCGCCCGCGAATATTACGCCGACCATGTCACCGCCGAAGGTATCAAACAGCGCGTATTTATTTCGACACACACCGATGAAGACTATCGGGGTCAAGGACTGGCCGGAAAAGTTGTGCAATACACACTCGATAAGGCCCTCGACGAAGGATATCGCATTGTCGCGGTCTGTCCGTATGTGAAATCGTGGCTCGAAAAGCACGGTGATTCACGCTATGAACAGGCCCTCGACACGCCGCGACCAGAACACTTTCCCCAGAAAGGCTGATATGACCGAACCACGCTGGTTCCGTGATGAGGAATCCTTTGGTGTCTATGACGACGGCGACGTGATCGCCCGGAACCTCTATCGAGACGTCCAAGGTGCTGAAGGGACCAAACAACGCATATTCCCTAGCATTCACGTTCGGCCCGACCACCGGCACGTTGGCCTGGCTGGACGACTGACAAAATACTCGATGGATATCACAATCCAAGAGGGTTATCGGGTCGTACCGATCTGTCCGTACGTGGCCCAATGGATGCGTGAGTATGACGACGGGGCATACCTGAAGTACCGTGACGAGCCAGCGGGGGAGCATTTCGTTGCTGACTGATCGAAGCGACCACAAACGGCTTATCGTCCTGCGCCACGGCAAAGCAGCATACCCACCCGTGCCAGATCACGAACGACCGCTTGCCCAACGCGGCAACCAGGAAGCACCAGCAGCTGGTCGTTGGCTGGTCGAACAAGGCATCTATCCTGACGCCATCATCACCTCCGATGCGGTCCGAACCCGTCAGACGACCACGTGGGTCATAAGCGAACTCGGTGACAAGGCTCCAACCCCTTACCTAGACTCCCGACTATATATGGCACCGGCCTCGCGAGTGCTAGCAGTTGTCAACGAGGTCGAAGAACAAGTCCGCACGCTCATGCTGGTGGGGCACATGCCCTGGGTTCAGGAACTGGGCATGCGTTTGGCATCCGTGGATTCCGAAGAACACGCAGTCATTGAGATGGCCGAACGATATCCCACGCTCGGGCTCATGGTCTTTGAGGTGCCAGGACAGTGGGCTAGTCTCGACGGTCGGGACGCCAAAATGACACACTTCGTCGTCCCGCGTTAGCTCCGGGGCCGACTGAACACCATGTGCAAGATCACAAACAGTGCGGCAAGTGTTGCCACGCTGATACACACCACAGCCGCCCACAACGGCAATGGCACAAACATCGTGACCGATAGGGTAATAATGGCCACACCCAGGACTACCCGTTGCCACGCCATGATGTAACCTCCAGAAATCAACCGACGTCTCACCAGGCAAAATCACACGGCACATCAAACGGTCATGGTGCGGCGTAAGCGACCCATGTGGCGAGAACCGTTTGGGAGAAACGAAAAGCCCCTGAGATCTTTTCTGCAAATGATCTCAAGGGCCGAGGATCCGCACGATAATGCGAAAGTTCTAAGCGCGCCCTAAGGGATTCGAACCCCTGACCTTCTGTTCCGTAGACAGACGCTCTATCCAGCTGAGCTAAGGGCGCTGAAGCAACGAGATATAACTATACTCCGAGTTCTTGAAAATGCAAAATCGATTTGGCGCTCATCTCCACAATTGTGTGTTCCGGGTGAAAAGTAACGTGGAAAAAGCCACCACTGCGATATTGAATGATCGCAAAAAGCCCGGGATTCCGCCATAATGGGACATAACTGTCGCAGAATATAGTGTTGTTGGTCACCTTTACCTGTTAAGGTGACAGGAATATTGTCTCTGGGCGAAGTTTGGATGAATCATCTTGCCCGTTGCCTGGAAACAGGCTGCTAAAGTATGCGACATAGACTCTCGTTCCGACCGGAACGGTTCGCAGCACGACGACGTGCTGGTATTGTCATGCTGCGGTTGGTAAGTCGATACGAAAAAGGATCCACATGGTTGAAAACGCCGCCTCTGGTCTGGCTGCACAGATCGAGGACACCGCACCCACCAAACACAAATCACTTTTGGAATGGGTCAAAGAAACAGCGGAGCTGACCCAACCGGACTCTGTCTATTGGGTGAATGGTTCGCAAGAAGAATACGATCGCATCGCACAAGAAATGGTCGATGCTGGTTCACTGGTTCGTCTCACGGACCCGCAGTTTCCGAACTCTTATGCGGCTTTCTCTGATCCCGCCGATGTTGCGCGAGTAGAGTCGCGGACGTTTATCTGCTCTGAAAAAGAAGAAGACGCGGGTTTTACCAATAACTGGAAAGACCCATCCGAGATGAAAGCCATCCTCAACGAGGCTTTCGACGGCGCCATGCGCGGCCGCACAATGTACGTCGTCCCATTTGTCATGGGTCCACTGGATGCTAAGAATCCAAAATTCGGCGTGGAAATCACCGACAGCCCATATGTTGTCCTGTCCATGCGCATCATGGCACTCGTTGGTAGTGATGTTCTGCGGAAGATTGAAGAAACCGATGCGTTCTTCGTCCCAGCGCTGCACTCCGTAGGTGCACCACTAGAAGAGGGCCAAGAAGACGTGCCCTGGCCATCCAATGACACCAAATGGATCGTGCACTTCCCAGAAGAACGCTCCATTGTTTCCTACGGTTCCGGCTACGGCGGTAACGCCCTGCTCGGCAAGAAGGCCTACTCGTTACGCATCGCCTCAGCAATGGCACGTGATGAAGGCTGGATGGCTGAGCACATGCTCATCTTGAAGCTCACCAGCCCAGAAGGTAAGTCCTACACGATCACCGGAGCCTTCCCATCAGCAACGGGTAAAACCAACTTGGCGCTGATCGATCCGACCCTCGACGGGTGGACAGCTGAGACCCTTGGTGACGACATCGCTTGGATCACACCAAATGACGACAACGAACTGCGCGTCGTCAACCCAGAATACGGTTTCTTCGGCGTTGCACCAGGCACCGGTTGGCACACCAACCCCAACGCAATGCGCGCCATCAGCAAAGGCAACACCATCTTCACCAACGTCGCCCTGACTCCAGAAGGTGGCGTCTGGTGGGAAGGTTTGACCAAAGAAAAACCAGCCAAGCTCACCGACTGGTTGGGTAACGAATGGACACCGGAATCTGCGACTCCGGCCGCCCACCCGAACTCCCGGTTCTGCACGCCGATCGACCAGACCGACATGCTGGCCGAAGAATACTACAGCCCAGACGGCATCAAACTCGACGCCATCCTCTTTGGCGGTCGTCGTGACAACGCTATCCCGCTGGTTACGGAAGCCCGCTCATGGCAGGACGGCGTCTTTAAGGGAGCAACCTTGTCTTCCGCACAAACCGCGGCTGCGGAAGGTACCGTCGGTGTTGTCCGTCGCGACCCCATGGCCATGCTGCCATTCATTGGTTATGCCGCCGGTGACTACGTGCAAAACTGGTTAGACATGGAAGACAAAATCGGTGAAGCAAATATGCCGAAAATCTTCCTGGTCAACTGGTTCCGTCGCAACGACGCAGGCAAATTCTCCTGGCCCGGCTTCGGCGAAAACTCACGCGTTCTCAAATGGGTTGTCGAACGTCTTGAAGGCCAGGGCCAAGGTACCGAAACACCAATCGGTGTCGTCCCAACCGAAGATGCACTGGATTTGACCGGTCTGGATATCTCCAAAGATAACCTGATCAACTCAATCCAGTTCGTGGCTGAAGAATGGCACGACGAGATCCCAATGATCGAAGAATGGTTCACGAAATTCGGTGACAAGCTGCCAGCAGCCATGACCGAAGAACTCGAAGGTCTCAAGAAACGTCTTGGTCTAAAGAACTAAGATTTCCCCAACATGGTCAACCGGGTCTGCATTCGCAGGCCCGGTTGATTAGGTTAACAGACATGGCTTCCTTATACGATGATGCAACCCAGGTCCTATCCGAACTCGTGGGAAAACCGGCAACCTTCCACGACGGACAATACGAAGCGATTGAGGCCATCGTTGCCGATCGTCGGCGGGGACTGGTTGTACAACGCACCGGCTGGGGCAAATCTGCCGTCTATTTTGTCGCCACCGCCTTGTTACGCAAACAGGGTCACGGCCCCACGTTGATCATCTCACCGCTCCTGGCGCTCATGGCCGATCAGGTCGCCGCAGCACAACGAGCCGGAATCGTAGCTGAGTCCATCAACTCAACCAACGCTGCCGCCTGGGATGAGATCTCCCAGCGTTTGGCACGCAACGAGATCGACGTCCTCCTGATCTCTCCAGAGCGACTCAACAACCCGGTCTTTCGCGATACTCAGTTACCGGATCTCACCGAGCGGCTAGGACTGTTAGTCATCGATGAAGCGCACTGTATTTCTGATTGGGGTCATGACTTCCGTCCAGACTACCGACGCATTGGTGCCGTCATTGAGCGGCTCCCCAATACTCCCATCCTCGCCACGACGGCGACCGCGAACCAACGTGTGGTCGAAGATGTCATTGAACAACTCGGCAACAATGTCTTTGTCACCCGCGGACCGCTGGCGAGATCCTCGCTGCGATTGTCGGTGCTACCGGTTGCGGATGCCGCCACACGTATCGGATGGCTGATCGATCACCTGAATGACTTTGAATCTTCTGGCATTATTTACACGCTGACCGTGTCAGCAGCCGAAGACATCGCCCAAGCCCTACAGGCCGCCGGGCACAACGTAGCCGCCTATACCGGCGCTACCGCAGTGGAAGAGCGCAGCGAGCTGGAAGCAGCCCTGAAAGACAATCAAGTCAAAGCCCTGGTGGCAACCTCTGCCCTGGGGATGGGATTCGATAAACCCGACTTAGGCTTTGTTGTGCACTTTGGAGCACCGTCGTCACCGGTGTCGTACTACCAGCACATTGGACGCGCCGGGCGTGGCACCGAACACGCCGAAGCAGTCCTGTTGCCCGGACATGAAGACCAACGGATCTGGGAGTATTTCGCAACCGCCTCAATGCCAAATGCGGACATCGCCCATCAGGTGCTCCAAGTCGCCTCGGCACCGCTTTCAGTACCAGCGCTATCCGCCCGGGTCGACCTGTCTGTTTCTCGGCTTGAACTGTTATTGAAGATCTTGGCCGTGGATGACGTGATGATCCGGACCAAGGGTGGCTGGCAGGCCACCGGCGAACCATGGGTCTATGACACGCAACGCTATGAGCATGTCGCAGCCCAACGAGTAGCGGAACAAGACCTCATGATCCAATACCAGCGCACCAAGCAATGTCGTATGCGTTTCCTATCAGAAACCCTGGATGATCCATACGCCGCCAATTGTGGTCGCTGTGATAATTGTGTGGGTTCATGGCACCAGCTCGAAATATCTGCTGAAGCTCGAGGACAAGCAAGCCAGGTGTTGTCGCGACCCGGTGTTGAGATTGCCCCACGACGCATGTGGCCTACCGGGATGCCAAATCTCGGGGTCGAGTTGAAAGGCAAAATTAGTTTGCAGGCCGAAACCGGTCGAGCACTTGCGCGACTCACCGATCTGGGCTGGGGAGGAACGTTACGTGCCCTCCAGGATCCTGCCACCCCGGATGCCCCGATCAGCCAGGCGTTGGTGAAAGCTGTCGTCGAAGTGCTTACCGACTGGAACTGGGCGCAGCGTCCCATCGCGGTGGTGTCCATGCCCTCGCCGATGCGACCGCAGTTAGTGAACTCGCTAGCACAGGCGATCTCACAGATCGGACAGCTGCCCTATCTGGGCGAATTGGTTTGGAACGGACCCGTGGAGAACCCAGCGACAAACAGTGCATTCAGACTAGCTCAGGTTATCGAGCGCTACAGTGTGCCTCAGCCGCTTCGCCAGATGCTGGCAACGGCGCCAGAACCCGGCCCGGTGTTACTCGTCGATGACTTCGCGAACACCAAATGGTCGCTGACCGTTGCTGCGGTTCGACTGCGCGAAGCCGGGGCCCAAGGCATCTTGCCTTTGACGCTGGGAACAAGCTAAGACCGAATAATGCCCAGCACGGAATCACGTAACCATTCCATGGTTGCAGTATCCGGTGCCTCGGCATTAAACCGCAGCAGTGGCTCCGTATTTGACGGACGGATATTGAACCACCACGTGCCGTCAGCGGCTGCCACAGTCGTGCCGTCCAAGGTCGAAACCTCAACTTCCACTCCAGGATCGAATTCGGCCAGCACGGTGGCAATCGTTGCCGCCTGGTCATCAACCTGTGAGTTAATCTCCCCAGAAGCCACATACGGGGAATACTGCCTTGCCAGTTCTGAGGCCGGAGCGTTCTCGGTGCCCAGCATAGCCAGCACGTGCATTGCTGCAAGCATCCCGGTATCGGCATTGAAGAAATCACGGAAATAATAGTGAGCAGAGTGTTCGCCACCAAACACCGCGCAGTGCTCGGCCATGTAGGCCTTGATGAAGGAATGCCCCACACGGGTTTTAATGGCCCGGCCACCAGCCTTCGCGACAACCTCCGGCACAATCCGCGACGTGATGAGATTGTAAATAATAACCGGTGTAGCCTCCCCGGCAGCTTTCGCTCGAGCAATCTCACGTACCGCGACCATCGCAGTGATAGCCGACGGCGAGATCGGTTCGCCCTGCTCATCGACCACAAAGCACCGGTCAGCGTCGCCGTCAAAAGCCAACCCAAGATCGGCGTCATGCTCGCGGACCGCAGCCTGCAGATCCACCAGATTTGCTGGTTCAATCGGGTTGGCGGGGTGATTCGGGAACGTGCCATCCAGCTCGAAATACAACGGAATAATGTCAATTGGTAAAGACGCCAACACCTCATCGCCCAAGACTGCAGGCGTGGTATACCCGGCCATACCATTGCCGGCATCAACCACAATTTTCAACGGCCGGATGGCTGACAAATCAACCAGCGAGCGCAAATATTGGGCGTATTCTGTCAAAGTGTTGCGCTGCACTACGTCACCGGGACGCTCAACGGCCTCAAGGAATCCCAAATTCAAATATCCTTGAGCCAACCGTTGAATATCGGCAAGACCGCTATCTGATGAAATCGGCACTGCCCCGGCACGCGTCATTTTCATGCCGTTGTACCCGGCCGGATTATGCGAGGCCGTGAATACCACGCCCGGGGCATTTAGCACACCGGAGGCGTGATACAACATATCGGTGGAGATCAGGCCCAGTTGTACGACGTCGGCGCCAGCTGCCGTGACGCCCCGGGTGAAAGCCTCGAGATATTCTTGGGACGACGGTCGCATATCACCGCCCACTAACACCTCGGTTGCGCCGGTGACTTCGACAAAGGCGAAGCCCACCGCCAGCGCCACATCGGCGTTGATGGTGATGTTTTCAATGCCACGAACGTCGTAGGCTTTGAAACTTTCAGAAAGGTCCACAGCAGGATGGTCAAAAGCAATCTTCACAATTGCTGAGTCTAACCCGAAACCACCACCAGAATAGAAATACCATCCCCGAACCACAGATGGTGCACAATGAGCATCACGACGACGAAAGGTAACCATGCACCCGCCGATCAATCCCGACGCACACACTGGGCAACTGTGGATGGGACACGCTCCCAAAACTGCGGGATTTCGGCGACTAATCACCGGGCTCTTCTTCGCCGGGGTAGCGACCTTTGCCCAACTCTATTCACCACAGGGCCTGCTCCCGCTCATCGCCACGGACCTGCAGGTTACCGCTGACCAGGCGGCACTACTCATTTCAGCCTCCACCATCGGACTTGCGGCAGCTGTTATCCCATGGTCCTTTGTCGGGGACCGGTTAGGCCGAAAACCCGCCATGACCATTTCCATTATTGCAGCCAGCCTGTTTGGCCTCGGAGCAACACTGGCCCCAACCTTCGGCTTCATACTGGGCTTTCGAATTCTTGAAGGCGTTGCACTCGGTGGCGTGCCCGCGCTAGCGATGGCCTATCTCAACGAAGAAGTCCACCCGGCGTCTGCGGGACAATCCGCCGGCACCTTCATCGCCGGGACAGTCCTTGGTGGACTGCTGGGCCGGATTGTTGCCGCACCCATCGGCGAATGGTACCACTGGCGGTTCGGCATGGGTGCTGTACTCGGAGTCGCCATTGCCTCAGCCGTGTGTTTTCTCTTCCTGACTCCCACAGCCAAGAAATTTGACCCCACGACGACGTCGATCCGCCAAGCCATCACCGCCATCACTACGAATCTGCGTTCCCCGGTGCTGGTCGTTATGTATCTGCAAGGCATGCTGCTCATGGGCGGATTTGTCGCAGTATATAATTTCTTAGGGTTCTATCTGGTCGATGATCCTTTCAATCTTCCAGTATCCGTGGTGTCTCTGGTGTTTCTGGCCTACCTCACGGGGACTGTCAGCTCCCCGTGGGCCGGACGGATGGCTGCTAGGTATCGTCCCTCTCGGGTGCTGATGGCGCTGAGCGCCACGATGATCGCGGCAATGCTGCTGACCTTGGTTCCCAACATTTGGGTACTGCTGATCGGTGTACTGGTCTTCACAGGAGCATTCTTTGGTGCCCACTCGGTGGCCTCCGGGTGGGCAGGTGCTGCCGCTGAAGGCGGTCGGGCACAATCTACGTCGCTATATAACTTGTGCTACTACGCAGGCTCATCTATCTTCGGATGGCTTGGTGGCATCTTCCTGCGACACTTCGGCTGGTCTGGAACCGTGCTGATGACCGTAGGGTTGACGACGGTAGCGCTGGCCGTTACTGCATTGTTGTACTTTTTTGTTGTCCAACCGCGAATTAATGCGGCCCAAGAGCCGAACTCAACTCACAGCTAGGCACTTGACAGTACAATAGGCGGCATGGAGTTCATTATCCCACTGCTGTTGCTTGTGGTTTCAGCGCTATTGGTGTGGGGCCTTATTGTTATATTAGGCCGTTCCGTTGGAGCAACCAGCACCACCAATGCGAAGTCGCCAGCAAGCCCCCGGGGCAAATCACCTGCACTATTTGACCGGATGTCTGAAGAAGGTGCGGTGGCTGCTGCCGCGCGCCTGGATGAAGACACCCATAACAAGGTGTACCGGTATCTAGCCGTGGGCCAATTAGCTCAAGCCGCCGAAATCTATCATCGAGCCACAGGCGTCGGTCGCATCGAAGCTTTCGTAGACGTCCAAGCGCTCTACCAGTTCCCTCAGGAACACAGCGTGCAAGCGCCACTGGAAGATGTTGCCGGAACAGATCCATTCATCCCAGATGATAACGCAGCCGATCAACAAATCACCGATCTAACGGTTCCCACCGATTGGCTCAATGAAGCTGCTGAGCTGCCAAAACCGCAGCGTTTCGAGATCCAAATTCATCGTGGCGACGAAACCATCTCCTTGTCATCGGAGGACCTGGCACCGTGGATTCGCGACCAGATTGAGGCCATGGTTCGTGACGAACACTTCGACGACGCAGCTGAAACGCTTACCGAGCACACCGCACTGGAACTGCGCGAAGCTCAGGACCTCATCAAAATTATTGTCCAGCAAATTCATGCTGCTGACGATGAGGGCAAAGACTAACCAACATATCTTCAACCGAACGAAAAACGCGCCTTAGAATCCATTTTCTAAGGCGCGTTTTGCTATGAAAACATGTTTAGACGTCGTCCTCGGCGACTGGGCCGCCTTCTGCTTCCCAGCGATCAAGCTGACGAGTCTTTGCCGACGAGTGCTTCAGACGAACACCGTAACCGCCGGCTTCAGAATCGGGCAGGAATAGCGCCCCGTGTTCAATCAGCACATCCTTGATAGCCTGCTTACTATCATCGGGAAGGTTGATGATGCCGCGCTCAAACTTGCGAATCTGGCTGCGTTCAATACCGGTCTCGTCTGCGATATACCAAGTCGAAATACCGACGAGTGCCCGACCAGCTCGCGCGAGGGCAGAATTGAAAACATCGTGCTGTGTCATATTTTTCGTTCCCATCTATCTACTGATCGAGGTCATTCAGCCGAGTGCAAGGGATGAATGACTTTGGTATCACCTTCCATAGTAGTCCGAAGCCAAACTGACATGACAGTTTGTCATCTAGGGCCGCAGCTTTTGACCAAGCATTTGACGATTCCCCGGAGCAGCATTTTTAGTATCAACCAGGAAATGTATACAAAGTGAAAATAATGGCCTTTAAAAGAGTCCTAGCCGAAGGTCACGCTGCGCGGCTATGGCACTACCACTTAGGAACAGTCCAGTACGCCGCAGAACTTGGGGCACAGTTTGGATTGATACCACGCGTCGAGACCACTAGCTCGATTGGTCACATTTTTTGGAAGAATGGGGACAGCCCCGGAAACTTTGGCTTGTTTCCGGGGCAGAACTGGCGGAGGCGGGGGGATTCGAACCCCCGGTCCGCGTTACACAGACCCTTCATTAGCAGTGAAGTCCAATCGGCCTCTCTGGCACGCCTCCAGGTTATTGAACGGCAAAGTGCGCTCAAATAACCCTCTTA
>NZ_DYXC01000145.1 GCF_020742345.1 Enteractinococcus helveticum
ATGTGACCACGAAACATAATGAATCGTAGTGACCCATGTGATCTAAAAACCGCATGATTACGCGGGAACCGCATGACCACGCCACTTAGGAAAGATTTCAAATCCCTCCGCTACCGCCACTTCAAAAGCTCCTATTTCGTTCATAAGCTAACGAAATAGGAGCTTTTATTTACCCAGCAAGCCTACTCTGGGCCCACACCGGGTTGAGGGGGTAAGGCCCAATGGTTCCAAGTAATGCATCATGTCCTTCACTGCATGTTTTGACAACCTGTTGCAACATGCCCAAGACCTGGTTAGGGTGCAGCAACAACCAAGGCTGCATATGAAAACCCACCACCAAATCCGAATAGCAATAAAGGCGCACCTGATGGGACCGCGTGCTGCTGAAGCAGCTTTGAGAGTGCGAGCGGGATGCTTGCCGCCGAAGTGTTACCGGATTCTTGGACATCCGTGGATACGATGGCGTTGCGCAAATTGAGCTGCTCAGCCGACGGTTCAATGATGCGAAGATTTGCCTGGTGCGGAATAAACGCAGCGATTTCATCGCCTTGGATTTGTGCTACTTCTAGTGCACGTTGGGCATGGCGTGCGGCCTCAGTGATCGCCCAGCGGAATACCGCTCGACCGTCCTGGGCAAACAGAATGTCAGGAGTTTCCACTCGGACAGCATCGGCGAGTCCCGGGACAGTGCCCCAAACAACAGGGCTTATTCCATCTGCTTTGCTGGCCTTCAGTACGACTGCGCCGGCCCCATCCCCGATGAGCCCGATACGCCGGTGGTAACTTCTGCCGAAGCCGCAGAGCGCCTGGACATGGTCGAGCTGTTGGAGCCCACTCCGAAAACTCTACGAAGTGCGTTAGCAGACGCTGTAGACAACACTCGCTACTGGCAGGAACCCGAGGGCCAGGACGTGCTGGCAGCAACACCCGATATGCGACATGCCCTGCAGCGCGTGGCCGAACACATCGCAGCCTCACCACTGGCAGCTTGGTGGTGGACTCCGGTTGATCGATTTACACAACACTGCGTGTTATGGGAGGGTGCTGCACCCGTCAGCATTCCTGACGACGTGCATGCAACATTACTTGCGGCCAGTGATCAGCAATGGGCTGACGAGCGCGCGGCTCGTCAGGAACGCGATCCGGACCCAACTGCCAACTGGAGCGATGAATGGTGGTCTCACCCGCCTGGCACCATGCCCACATCGACTCGCAAGCTGTTTGACGATAGCCCTGCTGGCCTGTGGTTCGTCGAGGACAGCTTCGGCTGGGAAGACGCCGAAAGCATGAGACTGCTCGTGTCGGATGACGATTCTGTGTTCGAGATTAGAGATGCTTCCGACTGGGCACAGCTGTGTGCACGGTTTCCGATGGACGTCACTGCGCAGAAACGCCACGATTGGTACCGAACCACGGGACGAATAGGCCGGTGGATAACTCCCGACTGGGTGCAGGTTGCACAACATTATGACGCCGTACATCTTCAGGTTGGTGCGTACCTCTCGGCTGCTGGTATTGCTATCCCCGTCGACGACGTCACTGATTCCGCCAGTGTGATCGCTGGTTGGGACCCCGATACGACCTATTGGTTTTCCTCCAACATTGCTTACGACTACGAACGCATCGGGTGGTTGCTCGTTGAAGATGGCGTCGACATTGTGTGGAAGCCAATGTCAGCCCAGGAGACACATACCTGATTCGGTTGGTAGTCATGGTCTAGAGGACACGAGCATGCACAGCGCATTGGCTCATGGCAGCCGTAATTCTGGTTTGAGCTCCCTCACATAGTTCGATCTGACCGGGTTTAGTCGATTTGCTCCGAAGGCTGGATATCGGCATCACCTTCGACGGCTTCGGTATCTTCTGGTGGATGGTTCGGGAAATAGCTGTCGCCCGGAATGATTTCACGTTGCTCGGCGCGTTCATTTTCAACTTGCATCAGTTCCAAACTATCGCCCGGTGCACACCCACCGACGGCTCCCACTTTGTATTTGTCAGCGCCTGGGATCTTCGATATGAAGCTTGCTCTCACCACGGGGCCGCCCGTTGCATAGACAGTTGGATACTCACCGTGGTCAACGATACGGGTACTCACGCCCAGACTTTCCCAGTAGTCGATGACTTTCTGGACATCGGCATCCATGTCATCGGAGCGCTGGTCAGTGCGTAGGCTATAGGAGTAGTAAGTGCCGTCTTCGCCATTGGGCAGGGTGCGGGTTCCCGGCCACGGAGTCCCGGAGGACGACTCCCAGTTATCTGATGCTAATAATTCCGTTGTGGCCGTGACGAAATCGATCGGATCTTGGCGGGCCTGTTCAATAGTGTAATCTGCTCGGGGGCTCTCTAGTGATTCGGGTACAGTTGTTCGCTGTTTCGAGGCATATCCTGTGACGACTATGAGGACCAGAAGCCCGGCGGCTGCGGTCCTGCTGAGGTGACATCTCAAACGACTACGCAATGATTATTCGTGGTCCGTGTCCTCTGGCGGGTGATTGTCGAAGTAGTTGTCACCTGGGATGGCTTCACGATCCGCTCGGCGTTGACGCTCTTCTTCCTGCAAGTCAAGATCGTAGCCAGCAACACACTTACCCACAGCTCCCACTTCGTACATGTCATCGCCCGGGATCTTTGTTAGAAAGCTTGCTCTAACAACCGGTCCACCGGTGGCATACACCCGCGGTGAGACGACGTCTTTGTGAACAACGCGGACGTCCATCCCAAGCTTCTCCCAATGATCGACTACTTTTTGTGCATCGGCAAGCAAATCACCTGAGCGCTGCGC
>NZ_DYXC01000146.1 GCF_020742345.1 Enteractinococcus helveticum
CAGCGAGCTAAAAGTGTACGGATGATTGGCGAACGTCTGATCTCTGGCAGCTGGACTGCAACCTTGTTGACCGCAGCATGGATTCATTTAGGTGGCCAGGCACCAGAATACTTCGAGGCAGCAACTGCTTGCACAACACGCCAGAGGAAAAGATCGCGCATCATGTCAGCTGCTATTCGACAGTCAGATTACTTGGAACGCCCGGATATCTCGGACGATGACTTGCAGATCATCGGCGGTGTTGTCGTCACAGCACCAGAGTTGACCGTCATGGATCTGTTGCGAATTGGTGGCACACAACGGCACCAAGATCGAGCGTATGCACTCCTTGGAAGAACTAATATTGACTCATTAAGACGACGTTTCGAGGATCACAATACCTCACCGGATATAGTTGCTGCGCAAAAGCTTTTCGAATCCCTAGTGCGCCAATATCAGGGTGTTCCTCGGAAGGTAGCTTAGGTCGCTGCGGAGTTCTTATTGCGGTCAGAACGTCGATAGACATCGTAAACGCCATCAACTTGACGTACTGCGTTCATAAGATGATCAAGGTGATCGGTGTCACCCATTTCAAAGACAAAGCTTGTCTCAGCCACGCGATCCCGACGAGTTTTCACATTGGCGCTGAGAATGTTGACATGATGGTCAGCTAGTACCGCAGTTAGGTCTGACAACAGCTGCTTGCGGTCTAATGCAAGCACGAGAATATCAACGTTGAAGGTCGTGTCCGAAGTCGGAGCCCATTCGACCTCGATGAGCCGATCTTTTTCGGTTGTGTTGACTATATTCAAACAATCCTTGCGATGGACCGAAATCCCTGAACCTCTGGTGACAAATCCGATAATGCTATCTGGCGGTACGGGCGCACAGCACCGTGCCAGTTTAGCCATCACGTCGCCGGCTCCAGGAACCACGATGCCAGAGTCAGCATGTCGCGATGGCGGTGGAATGGTTGGGATCGACACCGTATCAGGTTCTGGTTCCGTTTTTTCATCTTCTGGAGACAGAAGACGTTCGATTCGGTCCAAGACATTTGTGAGTGACAATGTTCCATCGCCGACACCCACGTAGAGGCCCTGAATGTCTTCGCGGTTGACTTGTTCTGCGACTTTGCTGAGGGTATCAGTACTGAGCATCTGTTGCAGTGGGAGGGTACGTTTACGGGCCTCCTTGGTTAGGAGCTCCTTGCCGCGTTCGATTATCTCGTCTCTGCGTTCCTTCGAGAACCAGTGGCGTATGCGATTGCGTGCTCGGCCTGAACGCACGAATCCAAGCCAGTCTTGTGAGGGGCCAGCATTTTCATCTTTGTCAGTAAAGATCTCAACAGTGTCGCCGTGGTTGAGCACGGTATTTAACGGCACTAACCGATCATTGATACGTGCACCGACGGTACGATGTCCGACCTGTGTGTGAACGCTGTATGCAAAGTCCACAGGTGTGGAACCGGAGGGCAATGCCTTGATTTCCCCTTTCGGGGTAAAAACATAAACTTCTGCTGACCCGATTTCGGTACGCAGGGAGTCAAGAAAATCATTCGGGTCCGAAGCGTCTTGCTGCCAGTCGAGAACCGTCTTGAGCCAACCAGGGGTCTCTGCATCGGCCGTCCCACCGCGTTTGTAAACCCAGTGGGCAGCCACGCCGTATTCAGCTCGGTGGTGCATTTCATGGGTTCTGATCTGAATTTCAACACGTTTGCCGCCTGGCCCGATCACTGTGGTGTGCAGTGACTGGTACATGTTGAACTTCGGCATGGCAATGTAGTCTTTGAATCGCCCCGGAATCGGTGACCACCGAGCGTGAAGCGCACCTAAAACGGCATAACAATCACGAACCGAGTCAACAAGCACGCGGATGCCCAGCAAGTCGTAAATTTCATTAAATTCTTTGTCTTGTTCCTGCATCTTTTGGTAGATCGAGTAATAATGTTTCGATCGACCAGTCACCGTGGCTTTAATTTTAACCGAGCGCAGTTCTTTATCGACTTGTTCCGTCAGATTCGCAACAACCCGTTGGCGTTGAGGCGTCCGCTCCCCCACCAGTCGAACGATTTCTGCATAAACTTTTGGAGACAGTGCCGCAAATGAGAGATCTTCTAGCTCCCACTTGATCGTGTTCAGTCCCAGTCGATGTGCTAGCGCAGCATAGATTTCCAGGGTTTCTTTGGCTTTTCGAGCAGAGGATTCGGGAGCAACATAACGCCATGTGCGCGCATTGTGTAGCCGGTCGGCAAGTTTGATCATCAACACTCGCACATCTTTGGCCATCGCAATAATCATTTTGCGCACGGTCTCTGCTTCTGCAGCAGATCCGAAATCGACGCGGTCAAGTTTGGTGACCCCATCAACCAGCAGTGCAACATCTGCACCGAAGTCCTTCGTGAGCTGCTCGAGCGTATACTCAGTATCCTCGACTGTGTCATGTAACAGCGCTGCGATGAGCGTTTCACCGGTCAATCCGAGTTCGGCAAGAATTGTGGCTACCGCTACCGGATGGGTGATATATGGGTCACCCGATTTCCGGTATTGTTCACGGTGATGATAATTCGCCACGTTGAAAGCTCGGATAATAGGGCCGATATCATCTTTGGGATTCCGAACCTTTAAGGTGCGAATCAGGGGTTCCAGCAGCGGCGAGTAGCCTCGACCAGTCAGACGGGCGAAACGACCAAAACCTCGCGCTGGAGGCAGGGCATCGGGGCCCTTCTGTCCACCTTGAGGTGATGTTGGTTGTGATGAAGCCACAAACCCTCCCCTTACCACGAACGTCGATCTAGTCAACTAGTTTAGTGTCTCATAAACCTTAGGCGACACTTCATTGATGGATTCGAACATATCAGCTTAAAACCACAGTGTCCTATAACCTCCGGTTCGAGGCTATAGGACACCAGGTAAACGGTCCTGGAACGACTACTTCTGCGACGGTGTCCCAGCTTCTACGTCCTCGCCCTGCGGTTCTTGTGCACCTCTGCGATCTAGAACTCTGGCATCACGGTCTTGGATGGCTGCTTCGTTTCTCCGGAACAGCGCATACAGTGGCGCCTGGATAAACAAGGTGGCAACAGTGCCAACAATGATGCCGACGAAAATCGACAATGAAATATCGCGAAGTGTTCCTGCGCCAAGCAGTCCTGCACCGATGAATAGGATGGACCCAACCGGCAGAATACCCACGATGGAGGTCGTAATAGAACGAACCAATGTTTGGTTGACGGCTAGGTTGACCAGCTCGTTAAAGGTTCGCCTTCTGTCCTCGTCGAGGTTTTGGGTATTTTCGCGGATCTTATCGAATACCACGACGGTGTCATACAGCGAATAGGACAGAATCAACAGAAAACCGATAATGGCTGGTGGCGTTACTTCAAAGCCCACTGCCCCGTAAATACCAACAGTCAGTGCGACAACATACATCAGGCCAACGATGGCCGCTGCTGACATTTTCCAGGTTCGGAAGTAGATCGCTAAATACAGTGCGACCAATACCAGGAACACGATCAGGCCAATCAGCATCTGCTGCGATACGGCCTCACCCCAGGTTGGACCGACAAAGTTCGACGTCACCTGTTCTGGAGCCACGCTGTAGCCTTCTTGAAGATTCGTGGCTACCTGTAATGTTTGATCGTCGGATAATTCGGCGGTTTGAACGCGGATTGTTCCCGGCGCGATGGTGGTGGCTGTGGCTTCAACGTCTGGCAGAACTTCCGATACGGCTTCTTCACCAATGGATGGATCAGTATTTTCTACTGCCGAGACGGTGAATTCAGAACCGCCGCGAAATTCAATACCAAGATTGAAACCCCCGCGAAGTGCGGTAATGCCACCGGCTACAATCAAAAGGATCAATGCAACGACAAACCAGGTTTTCCATTTTTGGACAAACGGGTAGGATTTTTTGCCCGCATAGAGTTCGTTACCCCAGGTTGCTAAGCGACTCATGAGTCCTCCTGTGCAGGCTCGCTGTCTGATGTTCTGGATGTATGCAGCGCTGCTTCACGCTCTGCTGCACGGCGTTCGGCAATCGTCTGACGACGTTCGGATTCTTTGCCAGACCGTTTATTTTTCTTGGTCCGAAGCTCAACAACTTCTTGTTCTGGACGGAACTCACGAATTCGTCCAGCCCCCTGATATAAGGGCTTTTGACCTAGAAGTGACGGATCCATACCCGACATCGGGTGTCCTGAAGCGAAGAATCTGGTCTTAGCAAGCAGTTGCATGACCGGGTGGGTAAACATGTACACCACAATGAGGTCAGCAATAGAGGTCAGTCCGAGAGTGAAGGCAAATCCTCTAACGTTACCGACTGCCACGAAAAACAGCACTACCGACGCAAGGATGTTGACCAGCTTGGATACGGTAATAGTTCGTTTGGCTCGATCCCACCCATAGTTGACGGCGGACTCGAAGGGCCTGCCGTTGCGCATTTCGTCTTTGATGCGCTCGAAATACACGATAAACGAGTCCGCGGTCAGGCCTATCGACACGATAATGCCCGCGATCCCTGCTAGCGACAGGCGGTAGTTATCAGACCAGCCCAGCAAGACAATGGCTTGATAGGTGAAAACGCCCATAATCACAATGGATGTCAAGGTGACCAAACCGAGGGCACGGTATTGGAAGAATTGATAAATCGCAACCAGTGCGAGTCCAATCAGACCTGCGATAAGCCCCCAGAACAGCTGATCCTGCCCCAGCGTGGCTGAAATCTGTTGCTCTGATTCAACGTCAAAGGAGATAGGCAGCGAACCATACTGGAGCTGTTCGGCAAGTTGTGCTGAAGTTTCTTCGGTAAAGTTGCCAGAAATCTGCGCTTGGCCGTCAAGGATGACAGCTTGCGACGCAGGTGCAGACACAATCTGGCCATCGAGCAGAATCGCAAACTGGTTTTGTGGCGAACTCATGCCGGTCAGTCGTTGAGTGACTTCGCGGAACTTTTCCCCACCCTCATCTTCAAAACTGATGTTTACGACCCACTGGTTAGAAGAGACACCTGTTGGGGTTGAAGCCATCCCGTGCTCAGCAGAGTCGATCTCGTCGCCGGAAATTTCCAGTGGCCCAAGAATGTACTTGGTCTGTGTGCTGAAGTCACACGCGACAATTGCCTGATCTGCAGGTAGGTCGTCACGCACCTGTCCAGCTTCCGGAGCCGTACAGTCTGTGCTTTGGAACTCATCGTAGATTTCTGGTGTAATCCAGTTCGGATCGGAGCCGTTCTCAGGAGTCGCCTCGGGTTCTGGAATTTCAGAAATGTCAAGGCGTTCTTCTTCGGCAGTGGCCTGGAACGGTCCGGAGGTGAGAACCGACCGGAATTCCATGTTGGCTGATGCTTGGATCAATTCGCGGGTCTGGGCATCAGGGGTTCCAGGCATAGAGACAACGACATTGTTATCTCCTTGTGTATTAATTTCGGCCTCTGAGACACCGGAACCGTCGACACGTTGACGAATAATTTCAACGGCCTGGTTCATTTGTTCGGAGGTGACGGCTTCGCCCGTCGAGGTTTCTGGGGACAGAACCATTTGGGTGCCACCCTCGAGATCTAGGGCTAACAGCGGTAGACCATTGGAATTGTTAGTGGCAATGCCAATGCCCATGAGGACACCCAGGCTAACTATTATTGCGGTCAACCATGCCAGCGAACGTCGAGCACGGGACTGTGGGTTCTTAGACGCCATGGATATAACGGGCTTTCAATATGTTTTCTGACAAGGAGGAACTGTGCTGTCGGGTTTAGCGGTCGCGATCGTCACGCGGGTCTTTGTACTCTGACCCGTATTCGGTATCTGGGCTGTCCGGCGACGATTGTTCAGGATAATCTGGAATATCGTCGACGGTGATGTCAGATTCAGGAAGTTCCTCAGCGTTCGGTTCCTCAACTACCTGTCCGATTGCTTGCAGGTGAACAGTCGCAAAGTGTCCCGGAGACAGTTCGATGACGGCTTTATTGTCATCACGATCAACTTCGATGATAGTCCCGTAGAGCCCGAATGTCGTCATGATCTGCATTCCTGGTTGCATCGAAGCGCGTTGTTCTTGTTGAGTTTTCATAGCTTTACGGCTACGACGGATCATCATGAAGAACAGTAAACCAAGCACTGCCAACATGAGGAGCATAAACATGCTCGAACCGCCTTCTTGACCGCCTTCGGCTTGTGCGATAACGGTGGCGAACTCAGCGTTATGGGTCATTAATCATCTACCAACTATCTTGTTGTCATACAGTACAGGGCTGTGCACTCACGGAAAACTGCCGGTCTTACGGCACTTACACACAATGTCTGAGCCTATCCTAATGGCCTGACTTAAATACCGTGAATTTCATGTCGCTATCCCGCGGTAACCGGTGCATGTTGTGTCGCTCAGTCTCCGTCATCAAAAAAGAGCATTCCTTCTGTATCTTCCTGCGGCACGTAGCTTCCTCGCGCGTCATGATGCCCATCGACGTGTGGTTCATGAGTCGTGCTTTCTGGTAACAGCGACCACAGACTTTCCGAGGCAGTATCCTCGGGAGGCTTAAGACCAAGGTGTTCCCACGCGGCCGGCATGGCGATCCGCCCTCGGGGGGTCCGACCTAATAAACCTTCGCGTACGAGATATGGTTCTGCTACAGTCTCAACAGTTTCAATTTCTTCTCCTACGGCGATGGCAAGTGTTGACAGCCCTACCGGTCCCCCATTGAATTTCGTGCACAGGGCTTCCAGTACCGACCTGTCGAGTCGGTCCAGCCCACGCGAATCAACTTCATACATTTCCAGTGCTGAAGCTGCTGCACGTGCGTCCACTGAAGCTAAATTATTAACCAGGGCCCAGTCACGGACCCGTCTTAACAGCCTGTTAGCGATTCTCGGAGTGCCGCGAGAACGGGAGGCAATCTCAGTAAATGCCTCACTTGTCAGGCCTACATCCAACATGGCCGCAGATCGACGAATCACCATTTCGAGTTCTTCAGTCGAATAGAAGTCTAGATGTCCGGTGAAGCCAAAACGGTCCCGCAGCGGAGCCGGTAACAGGCCCGCCCGTGTGGTTGCTCCAACAATGGTAAAAGGGGGCAATTCAAGTGGAATAGAAGTCGCGCCTGCACCTTTACCGACCACAATATCGACCCTGAAATCTTCCATGGCCATATAGAGCATTTCTTCTGCTGGTCGAGACATGCGATGGATTTCATCCAGGAAGAGCACTTCACCTTCCGTCAACGAAGACAAAATTGCGGCTAGATCACCTGAGTGTTGGATTGCTGGTCCAGAGGTGATCCGCAACGGTGCTCCCATTTCCTCAGCCACAATCATCGACAGTGTCGTTTTGCCCAAGCCGGGAGGACCCGATAGCAGAATATGATCTGCGGTCGCGCCGCGAAGCTTTGCTGCTTCTAATACGAGAGCCAGTTGTTGTCTAACGCGGTGTTGACCTACGAAATCCGCGAGGTTTTTGGGTCGCAAGGCTGCTTCGACATCGCGTTCCTCGGTGGACGCGTTACCGGTCACGATCCGTTCTTCATTGTGCGGGGAGAAACTTGAGTCTGTCATAAATTAGAGCCGTTGCCTTCTTTGGCCTTCGCCAAGATTTTGCAGGGTTGCGCGCAGAGCAGCTGAAACGTCAGGAGACTCTGCCAGATCTGGATTCGTTTCCAACGCGTTGGCAATCCCCTTCAGCGCATCTTTTTCGTTCCAGCCAAGACCGATAAGCGCCTGCTGGACTTGATCTTTCCACGTTGGCTCATGTCTACGGCTACTCGTCGTTGATGGCTGATCGGGTTCGTCCCGTGGGACAAGTTTGCCAGACAGTTCAAGTATGATCCGCCGTGCAGACTTCGGCCCGATACCCGGGACCTTGGTAAAGGCTTTATCGTCTTGTTGATCGATGTGCTGTCGAACCTCATCAGGGTCAAAAACGGACAACACCGCTAACGCGATTCGCGGCCCGATGCCTGAGACGGTCATCATCGTTTCGAAGATCTCACGTTCATCAGCGGTGCCAAATCCGAAAAGGACTGGGTCGTCATCACGGATCATCAGCAATGTTTGAACCGTCATTTCGCTGCCGAGCCGGAGTGCCGACAGAGTGTTGGGACTAGCCGAAAATACGTAGCCAACGCCGGCAACCTGTATCACGGCCTTATCCGTCCCAATATGTTGGATTTCGCCCGTTAGCGACGAGATCATATACTCTCCCTCTGACGGCTATCCACCATCATATTTTCACGTGATTATACGCCTTGATTACGGTCCGGGCGGTGGTACCAGGCCTATTTCGTTCGTTTTTCAGCTGCCAGCCACAGCTTCTGAGCGGGGGTTAAATTCGCAGGTTTATTCTCGAATCTAGATTTTTTTGCTGGACTGGTCAGTTTGCCCGTGTCTAGTCCGCGTCCAAAGAGTCCTCCCCGCCATGCGTGTGCAATAGCAACAGCAATCGCGTCAGCTGCATCGGCCGGCTTCGGAGTGGTTTCGAGGTTCAAAATGCGAGTCACCATGGCAGTGACTTGTTGCTTATTGGCACTGCCCGAACCGGTCACCGCAGCTTTGACCTCAGAGGGCGTCAATAATGCGGTAGGAATGTCTTTGCGGGCCGCCGCAGCAATAGCCACGCCAGAGGCTTGTGCTGTGCCCATCACCGTCGGGGTATTATGCTGGGCAAACATCCGCTCAACTGCAAGATGGTCAGGTTGATACTTCACAAGCCAGGCATCCATGGCTCGGTCAATAACTGACAACCGATGACCTATTGATTCTGTACCTGGACTTCCTACCACGGTCACATCAACGAGCCGCGCGCTGCGATTCGCAGCGATGTCAACAACGGCAATACCGCAGCGCGTCAGCCCCGGGTCAACGGCGATGACACGGAGTATCCCGGAGGTAGTCTTTGTATGGACACGTCGGTTGGTCACTTAGGCGTCCTGGGCTGCCATTTCTTCAAGCACCTCAGCAGAGATTTCGACGTTGGTATAAACATTTTGTACGTCATCGAGTTCTTCGACGGCGTCCCAAAGTTGTACGAAGGAGCTAGCTGCTTTCGCGTCCAGTTCAATTTTCGTCTCAGCATAGAATTCCACATCATCAGATTCGTATTCGATGGCTGCGTCATCAAGAGCTGTTGAAACGCTCTGTACATCTGATGGGTCGGAAATAATTTCAAATACTGTGCCTGATCGAACTATCTCTTCGGCTCCAGCTTCGATAACTGCCATCATGACGTCGTCTTCTTCAGTATTTTCGGCCGGTACACGGACTACTCCACGGCGTTCAAACATGAAGGCGACAGATCCGGGGTCAGCCATTTGTCCGCCATTACGAGTGACGGTGGCCCGTACTTCAGACGCTGCACGGTTTCGGTTATCGGTCAAACATTCGATGAGCAGCGCCGATCCTGCCGGACCACGCACTTCATACATGATTTCGACATAGTCAACGACTTCACCGGTCAGTCCGGCGCCGCGTTTGATAGCCCGATCGATATTGTCATTGGGAACAGATTGTTTTTTGGCCTTGGTTACGGCCAGCTCAAGGGCAGGGTTTCCGTCTAGGTCGGCCCCACCAGCCCGAGCGGCCACTTCAATAGCCTTAATGTGGGTGGCATACATTTTGGCGCGTTTGGCGTCCAGCGCGGCTTTCTTATGCTTCGTTGTATGCCATTTTGAGTGACCTGCCACTGTAGTAGACTCCTCTCCCGTTTAACACAACGGGTGTCAAGGGTAGATTGAACGCCTCCCAGTATAGAGGCTTAGTCGTTATTCAGCAGGTCTTGCGCTTGACAGGCTCAGTCGCGAAGGGGAGGTTCCATTGAGTAAAACATGCAGCCACGTCAATATAGCCGATTCAAACAGCACTGGGTCAACGTTCCACTCGCGTGTGTGACGAGCCTGTTGGAATCGAATCATGCTGACAAGACGACGGTTCTTATGTGCTAATTGTTCTGAAGGACCAATCGGGACAAAGTCGTCGTCCTGGGAGTGCAATATCAAGATCGGATGGGTGATCTCACCGGAGCGACTGACCCAATCGAGTTGGCGGAAATCTACCGGGGCTGCCAGTCCTGTGATGGTGCGTCCCCAGGGAGATTCGATCAGCCAGCGTCCTAATTTACCGGCAGGATGTGGCAAACGATTGATCCGAGCTTGATGCCGCAACACATCTAACCAATCAATGACCGGACCGATCAGCACGAGGCCTTGTACATAACGGGCCAGTGAGGAGCGTCGAGCTAGTTGCAGGCTGACTGCCGCGCCCATAGAGTATCCAGCCAGGACCACAGATGTTGCACCGTTATTGAGCGCATATAAGATTGCGGCCTCAATATCCGGCCATTCGGTGGCACCCAACCCATATCGTTTGTCCCGAGCATCCGGTGCTTCACCGTCATTGCGGTAGGAAACTAATAGTCCAGGCATTCCCATTCGTTGTGCGACGCCCATCATCCGCAGTCCTTCGTTGCGTTTAGAACCACGCCCGTGAACGGTAATCATCCAGGTATCATGGAATTGCGTTTGACGCCTGGGAGGAATAAACCATGCTGGCGCAAGACCGTTGTCTACGGAAATCCATACATCTCGATATACATAACCGGCTTCTCGTGGCGTAGGCCACACGAATCCCGCCCACCGTCCACGTACAGCCGTGGACAGGTCCCCACTGTAAATTTCTTCTACCTGTCGGGTAACAATTTGTTGCTTACGATCGATTGATACGATTTCACCGATGCGAGCTACTCCTTGGCTCTCGTGAAAGACCAAGGCATATTGCCCGCGTACAGTGGTCTGATTCGTAACCGCAAGATCGACGAGATCCGGAGTCTTGTCATCGGTGGAGGGCCGATACCGATAGATGCGAACATCTTCTGCTGGATGCGGCTCGGGAGTGACCACCGTGCGAGCAAAAATGGAAGCAAGCGTGGGAATCGCTGCTAGGACACTACCTGCCAGTGCCCCAGTGATAGCTCCCACGGCTGACCAACGAATGGTACGTTTCGTTCGACGATTTTGGGTGTGGGAAAATGGCGTTCGGACAAAATTACCCAGGTAGTTGTCACCCATGCCTAACATTCTGACGCGAAGTGCAATTTTTTACCAGCCGCTCGGAACCGTTTCGCCTGATTGCGTATGGGAAGTTTTGCAATGAGGCAAAACAGTGGAATTGTCATTGTCACTAACGATAGATTGGCTACATGACAAGCACATCAGGTTTCTCCCAGTCAGCCAATGAGCCATTAGCCGCTGAGCAAGCACGAGCCTTATCGGAGGACCAATGGCGCCAACGATTGAGTCCCGAGGCCTTCCAGGTGCTACGCAAAGCTGGGACGGAGCGTCCTTTTACCGGTGAATACTGGGACTCTGAAGAAGCGGGGGTGTACTCCTGCCGAGCTTGTGGCCAGGAACTTTTTGCTTCCACGACAAAATTTGATGCCCGATGTGGCTGGCCGTCGTTCTATGCGCCAACTGATAACGAACGCATCGTCTATATCGAAGATAATTCACTAGGCATGACACGAGTGGAAGTCCGGTGCGCCAATTGTGATTCACACCTGGGACATGTTTTTGCCGGCGAAGGTTTCGATACCCCAACAGACCTTCGCTACTGTATTAACTCCCTGAGTCTAAACTTGACAAAGTCCAACGAGTAATTACTCGTTAGCAGGTTTGCGGCGCGCCGTCCACAAATCCTTCAAGTGGGGGTTTAAGCTGGGCATGTGAACCCACGACAGTCTCATGCGCAAGCCCTGCAGGCCGCTCCGCAGACATTCAGAGTGGCTCTTAATCAGTTGCGTCAAGCCAAGACACGCGATGAGGTCGAGCTCAACGAGGTTCCTGCGCCTGTCAAACTTGCCCCTTATGCAGTGGCAATGTCTGCTGATGTTGCAGCCACCAACGGCGAAGCACTGGCAGTTGGTCGCTTCATCATGCTCTACGATCCTGAATATTCGGAAGTCTGGGACGGAAATTTCCGAATTGTTACGTATATCAAAACTCGGCTTGAGTCCGACTTGGGAGAAGACCCGCTCGTCTCAGAGGTTGCCTGGACTTGGATGGTTGAGGCACTCGAGGACGCATATGCCACCTACCGTCAACCCGGAGGCACCGCAAGTCGAGTATTGTCACAAGGGTTTGGCATGTTGGATCAGCAAATCGAGACGATAGACTTAGAGCTCCGTGCGTCCTGGACTCCAGAAGGTGACTATCTTGATCGGCATCTGACTGCTTGGAGTGATATGGTCTGCACATTCGCAGGACTACCACCCGTAACCGAGGGTGTCGTTCCGCTTAGCCGACATCGAAGGAAGTAACAATTTCTAGCACACATCTCACGGCAGGTGATTCCGAGGAATCTCAGCACGCCGCTGAGACCTCACAGGTTCACGATCCTGTTCTCATTGACCAGCCTATCGCCGGGATACCGTCAGTAATTGACACCCCGGCTCAGCTCCAGCACGCTGCAGACAAACTCAGCGCTGGCACCGGACCTGTGGCCGTAGATACCGAACGGGCCAGTGGATACCGGTATGGGCAACGGGCTTTTCTGATCCAACTCAAGCGTGATGGCGACACGATTTGGCTCATTGATTCTGAAGCTCTTAAGGACCTTGAACCAATACAACGAGCCTTGACAGGAGTCGAGTGGATTCTGCATGCGGCCATTCAAGATTTGCCTTCGCTACGGCAAGCCGGTCTATGGCCTGACCGACTCTTCGACACTGAGCTTGCCGGCCGACTGCTCGGGTATCCTCGTGTGAGTTTGTCCGCCTTGTTGGAACGCAAGCTCAACGTCACGTTAGCTAAAGAGCATTCGGCGGCAGATTGGTCTGTTCGACCGCTGACTGAAGACATGCGCAATTACGCCGCACTGGACGTTGAGTTGCTTCATCAACTGCGCGAAGCAATGATTGATGAGCTCCGCAGTGAGCACAAACTTGAAATCGCTTATGAAGAGTTCAATGCACTACTGACGCGCCCACTCAAGCCGCCACGGAAGGATCCATGGCGCAAGACCTCAGGGATTCACGAGATTACCGATCGTAAAGCGTTAGCTGTCGTTCGCTCTCTATGGACAACCCGCGAAAAACTTGCTCAGTCTCGTGATGTCCCTCCTGGGAAGCTACTCAATGACCGCACCCTGATTGCAGTGGCAAAGGCGCGGCCCCGAACGGTTCCGCAACTCATGAAGATCCCCCGCATGCGGCGTCGTGCTGCAGCTAAAGATGCACGCCGCTGGCTACAAGCAATCCAAGACGGTATCAAAATAGCCCAGGACCCCGATAAAGTCCCGCCATTAAGAGTTTCTTCTCAGGCTCCCCCAGCGGTCAAAGCATGGCGAGAAAAAGACCCGCTAGCCTCACGGCGTCTGCAAACATGTCGAAAACGGCTCACTAAGATCGCTGAAGAACGGAGCATGCCACTTGAAAATCTCCTCTTACCCGAGACTCTTCGGGAGTTATGTTGGCGTCCACCCGAGCCGATCACCCCGCAATCGGTCGAACGTCGCCTGCGGGACCTCGGTGCTCGTCCATGGCAAGTACAAGCAACCTCAGCGGTTGTCACCGTTGCCCTTTTGGACCCAGATCCTCTCGACAATTAATCCACTCCACCATCAGACCCAGCTGTAAAGCCAGGATTCAACACAATATGACCTGCTGCAAAAAACTTCCGAACCGTCGAACATTCCTAACCGCTACTGGAGCCGCTGTAACCGCAGCCGTCGCCTTATCGGCATGTTCACCAGGCCCTGAACAAGAGACCTTTTCCGGTGGCGCTTTGACCAAAGCGCTGGCTTTAGAGGATCTGCAGCCCGGAACATCCGTGCAGATGGCAGTAGGTGCCAATCAAGTGTTGATACATCGTGAAAGTCAGGATGTGGTGCATGCCTATTCTGCAGTCTGCACGCATCAAGGCTGCATTGTCGGCGTGAACGACGACGATGCCTCATCTCCGTTTGTTTGCCCATGTCACGCCTCGAAATTTGACAAGCTGACAGGCGATACGGTCGCGGGTCCTGCGCAACGGCCGCTAACCAGACATGAGACAGCCATTAAAGACGGTTGGATTCTCGTGCAGGTAGAGCCGGCCTAGCGCTCAATCCCGCGGATTTGAATAAGGGCCCCGGTTCGGGCGCGGGCGCCCCATAATCTGTCGAGTTGAGACTTTCTTCGCCGGATCCCAGGTCGGGTCTTCGGCATGGCGACGTGGATAGTAGCGTTTAATCCACCACCACCAGGCGACGGAGCCGATACCGGGCAAAATGAAGATGGCCAAGACCCACCATAGACGTTGTACTGCGTTCAGCGGTGCTTTCGTCAGGCTCCACAGCGACCAAACCATGAGCCCTACGAGGCTGATTGCCCCGATGTTTATGGCGATGTCAAAAACTGTACTGATGATCGGCTACTTTCATACGACGTGAACTATTTAGAATAGTGCAATCTTGTCGACGGCCGGAAAGATCTCATCTAACTCCGCGAGGTCATCCTCCGTGAATTGATATTCAAGAGCTCGCGCATTCTGTTGAACTTGCTCCACTCGAGTCGCTCCGGCAATCACAGATGCCACGGGATTTTGCGCCGCTAACCAACCAAATGCTACATCAACCTGACTAATGTCACGTTCTTCGGCAAATCGTGCATAGCGTGCTAGCTGATCCCAGTCAGCATTTTTGACCATGTGTTGACGAACATACGATAGTCTGGCACCAACCGGTCCTCCGCTGGGATTGTATTTTCCGGTCAATAAGCCATTATTTAACGGGAAATAGGGGAATACTCCCAAGTTGAACGCCCGTGCTGCAGGCAGAACCTCCAGCTCCGCTCTGCGATCCATGAGATTGTAATGGTTTTGGGCAGAAATAAACCGTTCCGTTCCCAACTCTCTAGCTACGTATTCGGCCTGTGCAATTTGCCAGCCGGCAAAGTTTGAATGCCCAATGTACCGGACTTTACCCTCAGTAATAAGATGGTCGAGGGCGGCCAACGTCTCTTCGATCGGTGTCAGCGGATCCGGGGTGTGATATTGCAGTAAATCAATGTAGTCAGTCTTGAGTCGCTGCAAAGACGCCTCTACTGCTGCGATGATATAGCGGCGGGATCCTCGTGCACCAAAATCTGGGCCGTTGGTGCCTTTCATGTCCATCCCAAATTTCGTGCCGATGACAACGTGCTCTCGTCTGGTAGCCAGCGCCTGTCCGAGGTACTGTTCAGAAAGGCCAGGTGTTTTGCCATAGATATCAGCTGTATCGAAATACGTAATACCGGCATCAACGGCGGCGTTGACAACTCGGATTGCTTCTTTGGGCTCTTCTGTAGCAGATTGCGGACGTCCCAAATTGTTGCAGCCGAAACCGATGGCCGATACCACCAGTCCGGATTGGCCAACACGGCGATATTGCATTTTTAGCTCCGTTCTATCCGCAACCGGTCACTTCGGAAGTCAGTCTTCTTGAGCACTTCCTGTGTAAGCTTCATCGCCTTGCCTCGGTGCACCGTGTGCACTGCGATGCTGAACGCCGGTTCATCAGGTGTCATGTGATATTCATCCACAGTGCCCAAACCTCTCCAGCCGAGCAGTCCGGAATACGCTATGGTGAATTTCTCTGCGTTGGTCTTTTCAACCTGGGTAGGGGTTGTCCCCTTAAATCTAATTTTGACCGTCACTGTCTCGTGTTCAGTATCGGCGGCATCCACATAATGATCGGTAAGGTTCTGTTGTTCAAAAGATGCCAGCAGGACATCTGCTTCAGCTGCATCGGCGACTTTTTCGACTGTAGTCGTCCCGGTGTCCCCAACTGCTCCGTGGTGAAGCACAAATTCACCGGTTTCTTCTTCCCACCAGGCTTCGCGGTAGTGGGTCGGGCGTTGCGCGCCGTCTGCCGTGTAGTACATGCGAAGAATACTCACAAAAATCCTAGAGATAGATACGGATATATTTCAGTAGTGATACTACCGGGAGGTTTTGGGTGCATCGTACAGCGTAATGGCCCGGCACCCACCGTCTGGGTACCGGGCCATTGTTACGTCAAAAGGTTCGACGTGTCAGCTGAGTGTTCCGCTTCTTATTTGTTCTTGGCGGCCATCTGACGCAAGACGTACTGCAGAATACCACCGTTGCGGTAGTAGTCTGCTTCACCTGGTGTATCAATGCGAACTACTGCATCGAATTCGACTTTGCTGCCGTCTTCCTTGGTTGCGGTGACGTGTACGGTCTTTGGTGTCGTTCCGTTGTTGAGTTCCGAAACACCTGAGATGTCGAAGGTTTCGGTACCGTCAAGGCCCAGCGAGTCGGCTGATTCACCGGCCGGGAATTCCAGTGGGAGCACGCCCATACCGATCAGGTTCGAACGGTGAATACGTTCGAAGGATTCGGTGATGACGGCTTTGACGCCGAGCAGCGCGGTACCTTTGGCTGCCCAGTCACGAGATGAACCGGAACCGTACTCTTTACCACCCAAAACAACCAGCGGTGTGCCGGCTTCCTGGTAGTTCATAGCTGCGTCGTAAACGTAAGCCTGTGGGCCGCCTTCTTGGGTGAAGTCGCGAGTAAACCCACCTTCTACGCCGTCCAACATCTGGTTACGGATACGGATGTTGGCGAAGGTACCGCGAATCATAACTTCGTGGTTACCACGACGGGAGCCGTAGGAGTTGAAGTCTTTACGCTGGACGCCGTGCTCGAGCAGATATTGACCTGCTGGAGTGTCGGACTTGAACGCGCCGGCTGGGGAAATGTGGTCAGTAGTGACCGAGTCGCCCAGTTTCAGCAGGACGCGCGCACCAGTAACGTCCTGGACAGGTTCTGGCTGCAGGGTCATGCCCTCGAAATAGGGTGGTTTACGAACGTAGGTAGATTCTGGATCCCAGTCAAAGGTCGAACCTTCTGGAGTATCCAGGCTCTGCCAGCGGTGGTCGCCATCGAAGATCGTCGAGTATTCCTTGTTGAACATTTCGGTGTCGATGGAACGGTCGATGATTTGCTGAACTTCGGTTGGATCTGGCCAGATATCGGCAAGCATGATGTCGTTGCCTTCGGAGTCCTGACCCAGTGGTTCGTTTTCGAAATCGAAGTCCATGGTGCCAGCCAGAGCGTAGGCGACAACCAGTGGTGGTGATGCCAGGTAGTTCATTTTCACGTCTGGGTTAATGCGGCCTTCGAAGTTACGGTTCCCCGATAACACCGAGGTGACTGCCAAGTCGTTATCGTTGACAGCCTTGGAAATTTCTGGTGCCAGTGGACCGGAGTTACCGATACAGGTGGTGCACCCGTAACCAACGATGGAAAATCCGAGTTCTTCTAAGTGTGGAATAAGACCGGATTTTTCATAATACTCAGTCACGACACGAGACCCTGGGGCAACAGAAGTCTTGACCCACGGTTTAGCGGTCAGACCTTTTTCAACGGCGTTTCGAGCTAGCACAGCTGCAGCCATCATGACCGATGGGTTCGAAGTGTTGGTGCACGAGGTGATCGATGCGATGGCGACTTTACCGTGATCTAGTTCGAATTCGCGTCCGTCATCAAGCTGCACTTCGGCGGTACGCGATGGGCGGCCTTTACCAGCTTCATCGGTGTCAGCAAAGTCGTGGATGTCTTTGCGGAACTGATCTTTGGAGTCATCCAGGATGATGCGGTCCTGTGGACGACGTGGTCCCGAGATCGATGGGACAACGGTGGACAGATCCAGTTCCATGTATTCGGAATATTCAACTTCGTTGGAAGGATCGTGCCACAGGCCTTGCTCTTTGGTGTAGGCTTCGACGAGTTTGATGTTCTCTTCGGAGCGACCGGTCAGACGCAGGTAATCAAGGGTGACTTGATCAATTGGGAAGATTGCGGCGGTCGAGCCGAACTCTGGCGACATGTTACCGATGGTTGCGCGGTTGGCCAATGGGACAGAGCCGACACCCTCACCGTAGAATTCTACGAATTTTCCAACAACGCCGTGCTCACGCAACATTTCGGTGATGGTCAGGACAACGTCGGTTGCGGTGGCGCCCGATGGGATTTCTCCGGTGAGTTTGAAACCAACAACGCGTGGCACAAGCATGGAAACTGGTTGACCAAGCATGGCTGCTTCGGCTTCGATACCGCCAACACCCCAGCCGAGAACACCCAGCCCGTTGACCATGGTGGTGTGGGAGTCAGTACCAACACAGGTATCCGGGTAGGCGCGCAGTACGCCGTCAACTTCACGAGTCATGACAGCGCGTGCGAGATATTCGATGTTGACCTGGTGGACAATTCCCATGCCTGGGGGAACAACTTTAAAGTCATCAAATGCAGTCTGACCCCAGCGTAGGAACTGATAACGCTCACCGTTTCGCTGATATTCGATTTCGACGTTACGTTCGACGGCGTCAGGGGTGCCAAAGTGATCGATCTGTACCGAGTGGTCAATAACCAGTTCGGCTGGTGCCAGTGGGTTGACCAGCTCGGGGTCTCCACCCAGGTCCACAATGGCTTCACGCATCGTAGCCAAGTCAACAACACAGGGAACACCAGTGAAGTCCTGCATCAAGACGCGAGCCGGAGTGAACTGAATTTCGGTGTTGGGCTGAGCGGAAGGATCCCAGTTGGCCAGGGCCTGGATTTGCTCCTTGGTGATGTTCTCTCCGTCTTCTGTACGGAGCAGGTTCTCTAAAAGAATCTTCAGTGAGAAAGGAAGTTTCTCAGAACCTTCAACTTTGTTGAGTCGAAAAATTTCGTACTCAGCACCATCGACGTCCAAGACGCCTTTGGAGCCGAAGCTATCAACTGTAGTCACAGTGGACTCCTCTTTTCCCGCCCACAAGGGGCGTTTCCATTGTCCTGTGTAAGCTGTGTCGCTCAATGCATGCAAGTGACACGCCAGGGCACTGCCGGTGCGAACCGCCCAGCCCGGTCAGAGCATGCGTGGGCGGTGTGAACTTTATTCTAACGCCAGTTACTCGCTGTCTCGCGATTGTCTCAATGTAGCGGAGGGCCGAAATGTTGTTACGGTCTCCATGTGATAAGTATCTGGGAACAGGTCGTAGATGGTACTGTCTTCAATTTCCCAGCCGTGTTCTACCAACCATTTGGTGTCACGGGCAAACGAGGCCGGGTCACACGAGACATAAACAATCTTTTCAGCAGCTAGTTGATGAATTCTTGTAATCGTGGCTCGCCCTGCGCCTGCTCGTGGTGGGTCAAGGACCACAGCATTGACCCGACGACCGTCTAGACCACCATTGGCCACTGGAGCTTGCGGGCGTTGTAGCCAAGACCCAATGATGCGGTCGGTGAGACCATTGATCACATAGGCCTGTTTTTGGTCGTGCAAGTTCTTCCGTGCATCACGCGATGCACCGGGAGAAGCCTCAACAGATAATACGACACCGCTATTTCCAACTGAGTCCGCTAAGAACTTGGAGAAGAGGCCCGCACCGGCGTATAAATCAGCGATAACTTGACCTGGTTGTGGATCCAACGCGTGGATGACAGCTTCGACCAGGGTTGATGGAGCATCACGGTGCACCTGCCAGAAACCATCACCCGATACCCGGAATGTGTGGCTTCCGAATTCTTCTGTTTCCACCACCTCGGTCAACCAGGTTCGGCCGCGTAGTCGCACCATCTCCAATGGCCCGAATTGTTCGCTGCGTAGGCCGACGACCACCGAAACCTTGGCTGGGAGGTGGATCATGCGTTTACGCCACTGCGCAATGTGCTGCTCGAGTTGTTTCTTATTTGATGCAACGGCCTCCAGTGGGAAGATCACCACCAGGACTTCTTCGCCGTGAGCTGGCGTGGCGACTTCTACACGCGCCGCCCCTGTGAAATCTATGTCCCATAGCTGCAGGGCATCAAGTTGTCGAACGCCCAGCGGAATATTGCGTACCGGGACGACTGTGGCAGATCGATGCACATTCATTGCCAACCGGCCGGTGGAAGTTACAGAGAAAGCATTGCGGGTCCGCCAGTGCAATCCAGTGGGTTCGTCTTCGGCAATACCTACAACTGCGGCTTCTACGTTGAGTTTGCCAATACGTGTCATCGTGTCACGGAATACTTGTGCTTTAAGACGGCGCTGATGTTCTAACGTGATGTGGCCAAATTCCGCGCCACCAACCGGGAAACGGCCAGAGGCATGGGCGCGGATGGAATCTGCGAGCTTCCATTGGTGTGAACGACGAAACTCGGAAGGCCGAACGACTGACACAGTATCCGCACGCCAGAACCGGGCGTCCTCTCCCCCTGATGTTACTGCCGCGTTGACGATTTCACCTGGAATCGCATGACGTACAAAAACAACTCGTCCATCATGTCGAGCGACACAATGCCCGCCATGAGCCATAGCGCCTACTTCAAGTGTGAGGATCTGGCCAGCATCTTTGTCATGTGCTGCCAGATGCGCGGCAGTTTGTGAACCTGTGCTTGTCATTGATCGCCCTGCTTCAAATCTTGGTGTGAGTGGTACTGGATTGTGAAACTCGGCAGACCGAATTTCACGCGGAATTCATTTATCAATGTCCAGTCACCATAGTATCGCTTCGCATTGTGTGATGTATCACCGTGACGTGTAAGGTCATATTCTTGGCTCAGTCCCGCTCTCACCTGGGGTGTTAGTATCTGATGAAAATTGGTCTCGTGTCATATGTCGATCTTTGGCCGGTTTTGAGACCAACCAGCCAAACCACAAGACCAAAGCATAAAGTGGCACACCCATTACAAGACGCGCCGTCCCTAGAGCTACAACATCATCTGCCCAATACATTGGGAGCTGGACAAGCAAACGAGCCCCAAAAACCAGGACCATCAACGCCGTTGCGATTTGGTATTTTCTTCGACGAAGGAGGTTCTTTTGCCAGCCAATTCCTTCGCCACGGACCCATCCATAGATGAGACCCATGATGGGCCATTTCACAGCCATCGACAATGCGAAGACCGCCCCATATGCCGCCGAGATGTAAAAACCGATCACATAATAGCCACGTGCATCATCTTGAAGCAATGCCACTGCGGCCGACACCGCAACACCTAAGACTCCGGCGAGGGCTTGTGTCAGCGGTTGTCTTTGTAGAAGGCGCATTAGGCTGGCTAGTGCTGCCAGACCTACCGCGAAAAGTGCCGAAGTCCACACGTCGGTGGTGATGATAAACGAGATGAGAAAGACCAGTGCCGGCACAATAGCCTCGGCAATACCGCGAATCCCACCGACTGACGCCAGCAGGTCGAGTTCGCCTACTCTTGTCACCGCGGTTCGGCCAGCAAGCTTCTTGGCGACTTGCTCGAGCGGTTCTTTGTTATTTATTGGCTCGTGTTCCGCGTTGTCCATGACCGTGCTCGTTTCCGGTTCGTTATACAATAAACAGTTCCTGACCGGAGTCTATTGTTGGGCGTCTGGTTGTTGTTTTGCTTGTTGACGTCGACGGACTGCAGCTTCTCGCATAGCCGTCACCACGCTTTGAGGTGGTATCAGCTCCAGCATCTGACGAGCAGGTAGCGGACGTTCACCGCGGTCAATCACGGTATTTTTCAAAATGTCGTACAGTATGTCGGCTTCGTCTTTTTGGATTGCCGACTTCCCCATAAGCATTGCGCGAATCATCCACCGGGGGCCATCAATACCAATGAATCGTGCGATGCGTTCGCCCTTACGGCCATCTGGGAGTTCAGCTGGAATTCGGATGAGCAGTTCATTGCCAAATTCGCCTTCTTGGACGGTGACCGAGGCTCCTTGAGCACCCTTATTCTGCTCGTACATCTCTTGGCGAATTTCTTCCCACTGACCGCCGGAACGCGGAGCAGCAAATGCTTGAATTTGCAGCGTGGAATTGTCATGAACGGCTGAAACAGCAAATACTTTTTGCTTGGATTGTTCCTGCTCTAACCGATAAGAAACATTTTTGCGCAAGGGAACTTTGATTGTCCCCAGGTCCATGTAGCCCTTGCTGAAGTCGTGGGTATCAACTTCGGAAATATCGAAAGGACCTTCTGGACGTTGATCAGCGACGGGGTCGTCTTCTGCGTCCCGTAGGTGCTCAGGCAAGACAACAGTTTCGGTTTGAACGTGTCTATTGCGTCCAAAAAGCATCGTATAACTTCTCCTTAAATTCTTCCCGTCGGCGCTTTCGACTTATTGCCGAGCACTGAAACTACCGGTGGAACCAAAACCTGAATCCTGACGAATGGAGTTTGGAAGCTCTTGAACGACCGTAAATTCAGCCTGATATACCGGTTGAATAACCAACTGTGCGATGCGTTCGCCGCGCTTGAGCTCAATGGATTCGTTGGGATCCAAGTTAATAAGTGCCACCTTTATTTCTCCTCGATACCCGGCATCAATGGTACCCGGAGCATTAACGATACTCAGGCCTTGCCGTGTTGCCAGACCGGAACGAGGATGGACGAAGCCGGCGAAACCGTTGGGGATAGCTACGGCCACACCAGTCGGAACGAGTTGACGCTGACCGGGAGCCAGCGTGACGTTGATGGTAGTCACCAGATCAGCTCCGGCGTCACCGGGGAGCGCATAGGTAGGAAGCGCAATACCGTCGTCCAAAAGTTGCAGCTCAATGTTGAGCTGATGTGGGGAACGATCATGGTCAGACGGTGAAGTCGGCATGCGGTGCACTCTCCTGGCGCTTATGTTGAATACTATCGATCCACAGTCTAGTCGTCGGCGGTGGTTAACACCCAAAATAGGAGTCTGCTCGGCCAGGCCTGTAGGCTGGAGATCATGACAGAAAATGCGGACAAACGAATAGGGCCGGGAGGTTCACCGATCGTCTATCATGAGACGCTTCGGCCTTCTTGGTCTATGTGGTTATTGGTATTACTTGCCGCAGCGCTTGGTTGGCTTACCTTAGCCCCCCTTAGTATCGGCTGGGGCATTGTGTCTGGTGTGATTGTGGCTGGTATTGCAGCGTTCGGTCTAATTGCTTCTTCCTCGGACGTTACCGTGACTACTACCCATCTACAGGTTGGACGTGCCACCATTGAGCGCGAGCATGTTGGTGCGGTGATCGGTTATGTAGGCGATGATGCGTTTGCTCAGCGAGGTCGAAAATTGCATGGGTTGGCTTACCTACATCTTCGCAGCTGGATTAAACCAGTGGTCCGCATTCAAATCGAAGATGCTCAGGACCGTACCCCATACTGGTTGACTTCGACTCGTAACCCAGAAGAGTTGGTTTCTGTGCTGGGTGGTTCCATGCACGTGGTAGATGCTACCCAAACCGACGACGAAGATATTCCGGAATGGTTAATCGAAGCCGAGCGACAACGGCTAGAAGCAGAACAAGCTGAAGACAATCGCAAACAGCAAAACGATAATGGTCTGCGCTGATATTCACTGTTAAAACAGGCAAAGGGGCAACCGTGAGCATCACGGATAGGCCCCTTTGTTATCTGATCGACAAAAAGCTTTACGCAGTCGCGCCTCAGACGTCTGGTGCTAGCCTTCGCAGTCGGTGCAGTACAGCAGACCGTCTTCTTCAAGTGCGACCTGCGAACGGTGACGAACCAAGAAGCATGAAGCACAAGTGAATTCGTCTTGCTGAGCGGGAAGAACAGTCACTTGGAGCTCTTCGTCAGACAGGTCTGCACCAGGCAGCTCGAATCCTTCTGCTGCTTCGGCTTCATCTTCGTCTACGACAGCAGACTGTGTGTCAGTGCGGCGTGACTGTAATTCCTCAATGGAGTCCTCGCGAAGCTCTTCGTCGTTCTTGCGGGGAGCGTCGTAATCCGTAGCCATGAATCTCGCATTCGGTTAGGTGTTCGCATCAATTTTTGATGCATTCTTTCAGATGCTGATCTACGTTCTATCACGAAGGTAAACAGCTGCGAGGCAGATTCACCTTAAGCGGATTCTGTCTCGCGTTTCGTGGTGATCTAACCTTATTGAGGGCTAGTTTGCAAATTGGGTTCACTAGATGTCAAGAGTGTGGCTAAGATGACCGCTAAAATATGCGCCACACCGCGTAAATTCCCTGCATTTTACCAGGATACATGGCAGAGTTCACACAGAAGCAGTAAATGTTCGGAGGCCTTGCATGGGTTCAACTATCAGGAACGATTCCGCTCGTCGGCTTCGTTTAGTGGGAGTTGCTGATAACGCAGACGAGCTGGTCTTGTCTAACAGTGACGGTGAAGAGTTTTACCTGCCTATCACCGACGCGTTGCGCAACGCTGCCACACGACCAATCGGCAGACCATCAGCTGCCGCCGCCGACGAGGCAGCCAAAGAGCTTTCTCCGCGCGAAATCCAGTCGATGCTGCGCGCCGGTGCGACAGTGGACGAACTTGCCGAGCAACACGACTACGATCGAAGTAGCCTTGAGGTGTACGCCACACCAATCATTGCTGAGCGTGATTGGATTGCTCGCCAAGCTCAAGACATTGAAGTCGCGGCTCCACAACTTGGAAACCAAGCCTACGAAGCGGTATTTGGGGACGAACCAGCGCTTCTTGGCGAAATGGTGAGCCATCGACTAGAAGCCCTGGGGTTGGATCCTGAAACCCTTGAGTGGGACGCCTGGCGGGATGCTGATTCCACTCTCTGGACTATTTCAGCCAACTTTTCCGTACAAGGCTTGGCGGATTCCTCGATTGGAGATCCTCCCCCAGCATTGTGGAATTACAAACTGCAGTCCCAACATCTGGACAATGCCAATCACTGGGCTCAGGTACTCAGTGAATTTGGGCCTGCGGACTCTCCGTTGGTTTCGACGTCCACGCGGGGCTTGTTCACCACGGTAAGCGATCATCCGTTTGATGTTGAGTCTGATCAACGTCCAGGACGCGAACCACACGGCCAGAATAATGAGGCACAGGAAGACCTCCTGGATGTGTTACATGCTCGCCGCGGACAGCGCCTAGGCGTTGATGAAGAATCCGATGATGAATTAGCCGCGATGATTACTCGCGAAGAACAGCCCTCGACTCCGCACCGACCTAAGCTAATCGTCTCAGAAGACTATGACGATTTAGACCACGAGGTTTCAGCAGTTACCAGCGAAGTAGAAGTCGCCTGGTCCGACGACAACGGAGAAGACCCGGCACATTGGGATGGACGTGAAGTAGTAGCAGGCGAATTTGTGCCAGACGACGATGAAGCACCATCAGAGGCACATGCACCAGTACCGCACCCGGTTCAGGCAGAGACTTCTGCCGATACTGACGATGGGGCACCCAGCGACGAGTCAAAGAAACTTGAACAGCAAGGTCGTTCACGCAAACGACCTACGGTACCAAGTTGGGACGAGATTATTTTCGGCACAAGAAAAGACTCTTAGCCGTATCGTACTCTGGCGCTAAGCTGTACTGACGTCGGCTTAAGGCGCCTGTAGCACTAACCATGGTACCCGTACTTCTGCCGAGGTCGGTGCTCCGTGGTGGCCAACCATGTGAAAACTATGTGGCGCCGCTCGCCTACCGTCGTATAAGGCTACTGGCTCGAAGCCAGCAACCAAAATGTCGCCGATCCGCTGTTCAACCCGCGGTGAGACATTGCCGAACCAACCGCTTTCAATCGCCTGTTGTCGAGTTACAACCCAGGCTTGATCGCCGAAGCGGCGAAGCCATGCCTCCATTGTCGTTCGTCTTTGCTCATCGGTTGCTGCTGCGTCAAAGTGCAACTGGACCATACGTGGCTCACCTGCGGTGTGAGCAACATGCTCAATAAGTTCTTCATGCTGAGAAAAATCGATCCGATGTTCTGGTCTCACCTCGATCATGCCGTGATCTCCGGTGACTGCCAGCAATGCGCTGGTCGGTAGTTTTCGGATTAAGCGGCCAGCCTGCGAATCAATTTCTTCTAAAACTTCCAACCAGGTCGTAGAACCCGGACCGTGTTGGTGACCTGCTTTATCGAGTTCATTCACGTAAAGATAGATCAGGTTCCCCGGCTGCTGGACCGCTTCAGCTGCCCGCATAAAACGTTCACCAAGGTCGTCTGCTGCGACAAAACGAGGTCCCTTTAACGAGGCTCTGGTCAGCGCCGAATCTTCAAAGGCCGACAACGAGATCGTCACGGGGCAAATGTCGTGAACGCCCGCTTGTCGTTGTTTGTTGAGTTGCTGAAAAACCGTTGGAGCTGATTGCCAAGTTTCCGGATCGGTCCGTTCGTCCCAGCCGCCAAGTTGATTAATCACTACTTGCCGGTCAGGGTCATAGACGTCGTAACCTACCAGTCCGTGTTGGCCGGGCGACAATGCTGTACCCAATGAGGACAGCGCCGTTGCAGTCGTGGAAGGATAGACCGATGACATTTCGGTTTCGGCCACCGTTTGGTATTTCATCACCCGACGGAAATATGGGGCGTGGGCTGCATAGTGTTCAAGCTGTTCCAACCCGAGACCATCAACCAGCAGCAAAATCGCCGACGATGCTTGCGGTAACGCCAATTGGTTGTGTGATGGTGCACCAAGGCTTGCGGCAAGCGAAGGTACCACGTGTGTGAGGTTTCGCTGGGAGCTATAGCCTGCAGGGGTCAGTGCATTCATGAGGCGTTATCAAGGATCGCGTCTCGAAGGTTACGGCCAAATACCAGAGCTTTATTGACGGCTTCTTGGCCATCGGCTTTCCCAGCAATGCGCAACACGAGATCTTCTGAGATGCGTGTTCCTAAATAGCCGTGGTCTGCTTCGCAGTTAGGATCATCACACAAATTAGGTACGAATTCCATGCGCGCACCTCCGGCCCAGCTGAGCACCAGGGTGACTTCCGAAGGTGGATCGCCGGGCTGATAATTTTGCGGATTATCATAGCCGGTAGTTACAACACAGGAACGGACTTTAGACAGCGGGATAATTTCGGTAGCTACCGAAGCCTTGGCCGGGCCCATTTCCATTTCATCTTCGAGATCGTTGAGGTGCAGGGCTGCCAGCAGACTACCTTGAGCCAGCACCAAAACCGTGATGTGTCGGTGCAGGTCATCATAGCTGAAGTGGGTTTCGACGTGTACATAGTGACTCAGAATCTCCCGGTCACCAAGTTGTTGGCCCATTACATCGGCCACGAGCTGCGGGTAGAAACCAGCACGTTGAATGTCGAGTGCCAAATCAGTTGGCAATACGGGATAAGGCATCTTAATGTGTTTTTGTCCTTTGCACGATTAATTATTCAGCAGCGCACGGCGTGCCGAGTCGGTACGTATTGCAGCATTTGCAATATAGATTTCTGCTTTCAATACGGTGGTGGCTTCCGAAGCAGCAAGCAGCGGATTGAATTTTATGCGGGCAACCTGGGGAAGATCATCTTTGAGCTGTGACACGCGTGCCAGGAGGTCTTTGATCCCCTCAACGTCGACCGCTGGGATATCACCGTAACCAAATAGTTTAGCCGAAGCACGGGGTGTTCGGATAAGTCGTTCTAGGTCCTGGTCAGACAGCGGCGGCACTACGTGCACCCAGTCATCAAGTAGCTCAACTGCATCACCTGAGATGCCAAAGGAGATCACCGGTCCAACCAGCGGGTCCTCTACGGCAGCAACGATACATCCTTGTCCTGCTGGTGCCATTGCTTGCACCTCAATTGATGGGGAACCATACGGGGCAAGTACCTCACGCATGGACTCAATATTGGCTCGCAAACCGTCTGAGGTTTCGATATTGAGTCGCACACCACCAAGATCTAACCGGTGGCGCAAAATGGTGTTATCAGCTTTCAGTGCTACCGGATACCCGAATTCCTCAGCGTATTCCAGGGCTTCATCGGTGGTTTGGAAACGACGCGACGGCAATACACTAATACCGTAACACTCCAGCAGTTCATCGGTCTGGGCTCGGGTCAATTTCACCAGTTCGGTGCCGGTGGCATCCTGGGTCCACTCATTGACCAGTTCTTCTGCTTTATACCGATCAATGTCTTCATATTCGATCGCAATGCCACGCTCAGCTTCACGCCATGCACGGTATTGGACCAACTCGGACAGCACGTGTACAGCCTGTTCTGCCGAGGCATAAATGGGCAGACCAAATTGTTTGGGTTTCACGCGCTCGGCGTCGTCACCCTCATCGACCGGACCTTGGCGGAGTTGGCCATTGCTGATTACCGATGTTGGTCGGAAATTCTTTTCCAGCACTGAGGTAAACGACGCCATGATGGTCACATCAGTATCCCCAGCAACCTCGTTGATCGCATGAGCAACTCTGGTCGCGTCCCCTTCCAGCTGGTACATACCCGATTGCACCAACACGATGATCGCGTCAGTTTGTCCAGATTGAACCACCGTGTCAACAGCCTGCGTCACGGCTTGGATGGTTTCTTCAACGGGATGTTCGGCATCAAGCATCCGAACGTCTTGAACGCCGACAATCTCCAAACCTGCGGTGCGTGCGTTCTCCACGGCCAAACGGTTCAAGGCCGGTGCATTGCCGATCACTGTCAATCGTGGCCCAGCGGGTACCGGTTGACAGGCCAGCACCTGCAAAATATCCATCATGGCGGTGTAGCTATCGGTTTCAATTGCCCCGGCTTGGCGCAACATGGATGGTACTGTGCCGCGCGGAGCCTCGGTAGTCCGGGTGGCGTGTCCCGGTGGGATTCGTCGACCCATCCCGTGGGAGCGTGACACCACGACGGGTTTCTTACGCGCTAATCGTCGTACGATGCGCGAGAATTTGCGTGGATTACCAAAGGATTCTAAATACAGCCCCACCGCACTCGTACTGCGGTCGTCCTCTAAGTACTGCATGGCGTCGTTACCTGAGACATCTGCACGGTTGCCAGCATTAATCATCGATGAAATTCCGATGCCACGCTGGGATGCGGCGGTAAATAGCATCGCTCCGATGGGAGCTGACTGAGAGAATAATCCGATGGACCCGTGCTGCGGTAGCGCCGGTGATACCGAAGCATTAAGGCTGATTTGTGGATCCGTATTGATGATCCCGGCCGAGGCTGGACCAATAACACGCATACCGTGAGCACGGGCCACACGAACCAATCGGCGTTGTTCGGCGAGTCCTTCTTCCCCATCAAAACCATCGGTGACAATCAACAAGCCTTTGACTCCGTGTGCTGCGCAGTCTTGCACCACCGATCGGATCTGGTCATATGGGACCGCGATAACCGCCAAATCAATGTGCTGGGGCACCTCTGCCAGAGAGCTCCGCGAGATCATACCGGCAACTTCAAAGGCATCTTTATTAATCCCGTACACGGGTCCGCTATACCCGCCTTCGATAATGTTCTCAATCAGAGCAAAACCAATCGAGCCCCACTGTCGGGAGGCACCGATGACCGCAATAGATTCAGGTCGCAGTAGTTCGGCTACGGATTGAGCTTCAGCACGATGCTCACGAGCTTCCATAACAGCACGGACTCTAGCGGTGGGGTCAACGGGGAATTCGACAACGACTACGCCGTCCTCAAAGGATCGTTTAATATCGAAACCGGCAGCTTGAAAGACGGTGAGCATCTTGCGGTTTTCTGGCAGTACTTCGGCCACAAACGAGCGGATACCGTTTTCTCGAGCAGCTGCGGCCAGGTGTTCTATAAGAATTGACCCCAGACCCCGGCCCTGGTGGACATCGGCTATATTGAAGGCCACTTCGGCTTCAGTTGATTCACTGAGCCGGTCATAACGTCCGATCCCCAAGAGTTCATCACCAAGTAGGATCACAAATGCGACGCGGTCCACGTAATCAACTACGGTGAAACGCTCGAGTTCTTTGGCTGAAAGCTGGGACTTATACGTAAAGTAGCGAAAGTAGATAGAATCTTGGGATTGACCCTCGTGCATTTTTTGTAATGCCTCGGCGTCATCTGGGGAAACCGGTCGCAATCGGGCTGTAGCGCCATCACGCAGCAGCACATCAGCTTCCCAGTGGGCCGGATAGGGGCGTTTGGTTATCTGCTCAGCCATATAATTATCTTAAGCCACAATCAGGACGTGGTATCCACGTGACGGGAAAGGTCAGATGTCAAAACGTTCAAAATCTAAGACTTCGGGGAATTCGAGTACCGCAGTGGTACCAACCGAAGACCAGAACATTATCGACATTGATGTTGCTTCCGAAATGGAGCACTCCTTTTTGGAGTATGCCTATTCGGTGATCTACTCGCGTGCCCTTCCTGATGCACGTGACGGGTTGAAACCCGTGCAACGCCGCATTCTGTACATGATGAACCAGATGGGTCTGACCCCGGATAAGGGCCACGTCAAATCTGCTCGCGTGGTCGGCGAAGTGATGGGTAAGCTCCACCCCCACGGTGACTCGGCCATTTACGATGCGATGGTTCGTCTAGCCCAGGATTTCAACCTACGCTTGCCGTTGGTCGATGGTCACGGCAACTTTGGTTCCCTTGACGACGGTCCGGCAGCCGCCCGGTATACCGAGGCTCGCATGTCGCAGGCCGCGGTGGCTATGACGGCGGATCTGACCGAAGATACGGTGGATTTTGAGCCCAATTATGACAACCAAATGCAACAACCTAGCGTATTGCCCGCGGCTTTTCCGAACCTGTTAGTCAATGGTGCGGCAGGTATTGCAGTTGGTATGGCCACCAATATGGCACCCCACAACCTAGGTGAGGTTATTGCTGCGGCCCGGCATTTACTGAAGTATCCAGAGGCCGATACCAAGGCCCTGATGAAATTTGTACCCGGCCCGGATCTGCCCTCAGGAGCACGCATCGTAGGGCTGGATGGCATCAAGGAAGCCTATGAAACCGGGCGTGGTCGGTTTACGATGCGCGCGACCGTAAACGTTGAACAGGTTTCTGCTCGGCGCACTGGATTAGTCGTTACTGAGCTGCCCTATGGAGTCGGTCCCGAGCGCATCATTGATCGACTCAAAATCGCCGTGAATGCGAAAAAAGTGGTGGGCATCGCTGACGTCGTAGACTTGACCGATCGCCACAACGGGATGCAACTCGTCATTGAACTTAAGGCCGGGTTTAATCCTCAGGCGGTGCTGGCTCAGCTGTACAAGCACACCCCGCTTGAAGAAAACTTCGGGATCAATAATGTAGCCCTGGTTGATGGTCAACCCCAGACACTTGGGTTGAAAGATCTCTTGAGCGTCTATGTCGATCACCGTCTCACGGTGGTACGCCGTCGTACCGCGCACCGCCTTGGCAAACGCAAAGACCGTTTACACCTGGTTGAGGGCTTGTTACTGGCCCTGGTGGATATTGATGAAGTCATTGAGATTATCCGCACGTCAGATGATGCCGCAGCTGCGCGCCAGCGGCTCATGATGGTCTTTGATCTCACCGAGATCCAGGCCAATCACATTTTGGAACTGCGTTTACGACAGCTTACGAAGTTCTCGCGTATCGATTTAGAAACTGAGCGTGATGATCTGCTGGCAGCCATTGAGGCGTTGGAAAAGATTCTGGGTTCGGATGCCGTATTGCGCGAAACGGTTTCGAATGAACTGGCCGAAATAGCCGAAAAATTTAATGATCCCCGCCGTACCAAACTGGTGAAGTCCGAAGAGCTGGCGCCCGCTGTGACTGCGTCGTCATCAAAGGCTGATCGTGCAGCGGCCGCATCCGCGCTCTTGGTGCCAGATGATCCCTGCTGGGTAGTGCTCTCGGCATCGGGTCGCTTGCTTCGCACCAAAGATCAAACACCGCTGACGGGCCAGGGTCGCCGTCGTCGACATGATGTGTATACCTCTGTGGTAGCTACGACTGCACGCGGCGAGGTCGGTGCCCTGACGGACACTGGACGGATTATTCGGCTCAACGTCGTGGAGATTCCTGCGCTCCAAGAGGCCACGGGGACTCCTGCGATGACCGATGGGGTCAAAATTCGTGACTTCATTACGGTGCAGCGCGGGGAAAAGATCATTGCGATCGTGCCGTTGAATCGGGTGTTGGCGCTGGGGACCCGCAATGGTGTCGTCAAGCGGGTGCGTGCTGATGATTGGCCATTGAACCAAGATGAGTTTGAAGCCATTACGCTCAAAGATGGTGACACCGTGGTTGGTGCTGCTGCAGCGCCCGAGGATAACGACCAGTTGGTATTTGTTACCGAATCAGGTCAACTGCTGCGCTTTGCGGCCGAGCTAGTGCGTCCGCAGGGGCGTTCTGGTGGCGGAATTGCCGGGATAAAACTGGTAGACAACGATCAGGTGTTGTCCTTCAATGTGGCTCCTGCGCTGGAACTCGACGAGTCCGTGGTCGTGACCGTCACCAAGACCGATGATGGCATGTTGGAAGCTTCCCCGACAGCCAAGGTGACGACACTGGAAGAGTTTGCAGCTAAGGGCCGCAATACCCAGGGGGTGCGCGCTCACCGGTTCTTACGCGGCGAGATTGCATTAGAACTGGCATGGGCAGGACCGCACCCGCTGGCTTCGACCACCGGCGGGGTGGCACGAGCTTTGCCGCAGGAGCACTCCGAACGCGATGCCTCGGGTATCATGTTGGATTCGGCCATCGGGGTGATCGGCCGGGGTACTTCGCCGGTGTTACCATCCCAGGACGTTGATCAGGACTAGCCGCACGGTGTGACTGCCCTGGCTGCCCTAGTGCAGTTGGAGGGAGTCGGCCATCGAAGCGAAACGTTGGTCGTGGGTGACCATGATGACGATTTTGTTGGCCAGCGCAGTTTGCAGGTCGGCGATCAGTGCAGCGGCCTCATCGACTCCCAGGTGGGCGGTGGGCTCATCAAGCAACACGACCTGGGCGTCAGCTAGAAGTGCCCGGGCTACGGCTACACGTTGACGTTGGCCGCCAGAAATGAAATGCCCTGACGGTCCCAGACGGGTGTCGAGGCCTTCTGGTGAACTTGCTAACCAGTCGGTGAGTCCCACGGTGTCAAGCACCGCCAAGAGCTCTTCGTCGGTGGGTCGCTGGGCTGGATCTCTGGCCAGGGCGAGATTCGAGCGCAACGTGGAATCAAATAGGTAGGCTTCCTGAGGGCACCAGGCCACATGTTGAAGCGCTTCGGCAGGATTACTGGTTGCGGCAGTCAACCGGTACGTACCATCCAGCGGTTGTAAGAATCCGAGCAAAACAGCCAGCAGTGTTGATTTTCCGGACCCCGACGGACCGGTGACCACCACGAAATCCCCCTTGGACGCCGTCAAGGATAAACCATCCAATACGACCGGGGCATCTGGTCGATATCCCACCGTGATGTCGTCAAGGTGCAGCGTGTCAATTCCGGTATCCGTGACGTCTTCGACTTCAACCCAATCGGCACCCGGCGTGGTGTTTCCTTGTAATAAAGGCAAGAGTTTGGACAATTGATGGTTCAGGAGACGAGATTCTCGGGCAGCCTGACTAAATAATCCGAAGGGTTCGGCCAGAGCAAGCATCAGCATCACAACCAGGGCGGTATTCGGTGCAGAAATACCATTGCTGATGGCAACCCACATGGTTTGAATCGCAGCCCAGGCCGAGATCATGGTGGCCAGTCCCTCCCCGAGCCCAGCAGCCAAGCTACTGCGTTTTAGGGGCGCGGATGTACGGGCATCGGCTGCTGCGAAGCGGTCGGCGGCGCGGGTGGCCATCCCGTTGCCTGCGGTGTCAGCTGCTGAGCCGAATAACCGGGAGACGGCAGAAACCAACCAGGTACGGTGATCCGCCAGCTGGGTGGTGGTTTTTGCGTCCACGAAGTGTACGACAATCGGGACCACGCAAAACGCGAGAATTCCGGACACGAGGGCTGGCCACCACGATCCGGGAGCCATATAGGCAACAATGCCGGTGCTCACCAACCAGGTTATGATGGCCGCTGGGATCGGCACAATAACACGGGGAACGGCGTCCCGGAGCTGATCAACATCAGAAATCAGCACCGATAAGGCACCCCCGGAGCGGGTGAGTCGATTCCACTGACCGGCTTGACTGCCCAGGACATCCCAGACTTTCAGTCTGATGCGATTGGCCCAGCTCAACACTGCATCATGGACGGCGAGTCGTTCGGCATATCGGAACACTGCTCGTCCAATGCCGAAGAACCGTACTGCGACGATGACGGCCAACAGGTATAAGATGGGTGGCTCGTAGGAGGCTTGGACGATGAGCCACCCCGATAGGGCCGATAATAGTGCGGCCGATAATAGTGCGGCCACGGCCCATCCGATGCCACTGATGAATTTGCCTTCATTCAGCGGCAGAAAACAAAACCAGTCGATCAAGCTGACCGAGGGCTGCGGCGCGACATCCACAACGGTGGGTTTGCTCTCAACTTTTTCGGCGGGAGTTTCGTCACCGCCGATTTCGAACTGCGCACCCACCACGGTGTTGCCAACCAGTTGATGGGCATCGTGATGGATCAGTTCATCGTGCGAGGACACCAGCAGGATGATCGGCAGGTGGGAACCATCCGGTAAGGTTCCAGCAGCCAGTCCGCGCAGCACAGTACGGATTCTGGCGGCCGAATGAGCGTCGAGGTGCGCGGTGGGCTCATCCAGTATTACCAGCCATGCGCCTTGTGACTCGGCCTGGGCTCTCGCTACGAGCAGTCGGACCAGCACGCGTGCAAAACCGAGGCGACGTCGCTCCCCTGGTGATAACTCGTCAATTCGGCGGGCTTGGTATCCTGCCAGTCCGGCCGACTCCAGGCCCAACCTCATCGCAGTTTCATGTTCCGCTGCTGGTTGGATGGCTTGGGCGGCCAGTAGGAGTTCATCGTGCACGGTGTCGCTGACAAACGTGGGATGCTGGCTCAAATAGGCCAGGGGGCGATCAGTCAACCCTACGGTTTGACCGTCAAAGGTCGCTTCTGCATCGGTCAAAAGGCCAGCCAGGGCTTTGAGCACCGTGGACTTGCCGGTGCCTGAAGCGTCGCCAAAGACCGTGTACTGGCCACGCGTCAGGCGCAGGTTGAAATCCCGGACCACCGGCTCTAGTATTTCAACCGCATAGCGTGGTACCGATGCCGTGTCCTCGACGTCGTCACTGTCGGCTTTATCCTGTTTGGTTTGAGCGTATTGCTGCGGTGTCAGATATTCGGGACCCGTGTAGGTTGGGTCCTCGATTCGACGCAACGCCTTATAAGCAATGGTAATGTCACGCAATTCGACGGCGTCGTCGTGGCGGTTTTTCGTGTCCAGCAGCTGTCGCATCGTTTGGGGCACCGGCTGGTTGATTTGTGCTTTGGCCCGCTTGAGCGCGTCCACGCCGTCCTCAGAGGAGTGATAGGCCGAACCGATATCCCGAAATGGCAGATACACTTCTGCGGCCAGCGTCAGGACCATGATGCCGGCGTAGAGCTCCATGGAACCATTGACCAGGCGCACACCAATAAAGACAGCAATAATAGCCACCGATAACGTAGAAATCAGCTCGAGCGCCAGCCCCGACATGAACGCAGCTTTCAGCGTGTTCATTGTGGTGCGCTGATAGCTATTCGACACGTCTGCCAGCGCTTTGCGTTGCATTCCGGCCCGGCGCAGTCCCACCAGCACAGGCAGACCGCGTGCTAATTCCAGCAGGTGTTGGGAAAGTTTGTGCAAACCAGAGGCCGCCTCATCAACGCGGTGTTCGGTGAAACGACCAATCAGGATCATGAATAAGGGAATCAGTGGGATGGTCAACACGAGGATAACGGCGCTGACCCAGTCGTGCACCAGGATCCAAATGCCCAAGCCGAAGGGGATGATTGCTGCCGAAACCAGTGCGGGTAGGAAGTCTGTGTAGTAGTCGTCCAGCCCATCGAGGCCTTTGGAAGCCAGGATGGTGTCTTCACCAGCCCGATCGGCGTGAGCGCCTGCTGCGGCCAGACGGTGCCGGACGAGTTGTTCACGCAGGTGTTCTTTTTCACCCAGTGCCCCACGTGTGGCCAGCACCTGTTGGCCCCATTGGGCCAGTCCGCGTAGTAAGGCTCCACTGAAGCCGAACGCCAGAGTGGTTAGAAAATGGCTGCTGGTGGTGTATTCCACTAGGGAATCGATGAGTCCCGGTGAGGTGCGCGGTGAGTTGAACAGCAGCTGCAACAGCTGTGCGGCATCGGATGCGGGCAGTGAGGCAGCCAGGTGGCTGATACCGCGGGCCAGGGCCACGGCGATGAGGATCCACCCGGTGAGTTTGACCGCGGCGAGGACGCCGAGCCCCATGAAGGCTCGACGTCCTGTGCGTGAGGTAGGCAGTTCTGGGATCAGACCGGCGTCACCACTGCGGATTCAGGGATGTGCTGTTCGCCAAGGCGTTTGCGAAACGTCCAGTAACTCCAGACGGAATAGGCCAGCACGATCGGTAAGAAGATCGCGGTGACAATCGCCATGATGGTCAGAGTGTAATCCGACGAGGACGAAGACGTCACCGTGAGATTGTAGGCCGCATCGATCGTAGACGGCAGGACGTTGGGAAACAGTGAGGTAAAGATCGCTCCAACACCCAGGACTACGAAGATCGCCATGCCGATAAAGGTGAGGCCTTCTTTGCGCTGGCGAGAGGCAAACCAGGAGATGATCATCCCGATTACCGCCAGCACGACCATGCTTACTGAGGCGATCTTGGGATAACGCAACACCACACCGATGACCCAAATCGCAGCCGGCGCCAGGTAGATCGGCAGGTAGCGGCGCAGATGATAGTTGCCGGCTTCGCGAGGCGCGCCCAAGGTCTTCAGCGACAGGAATGCCCAGCCCATGGCCAATGAGATGCCGACCACAGACAGCCCACCGATGACAGCCCAGCCATTCAACCATGAAAATGGTCCGCCGATTCGGTCGCCGTATTCATTCAGTGGTAACCCAGTTGAGGTCAGCGCCAGCATCGCGCCAATGGCGAAGGCTGCAAAAAAGGAGCCTCCGGCCATGCACCAGTCCCAAATATTACGGGCACGTTGGCTATGGGATTTGCCGCGATATTCGATAGAGACAGCGCGTAAGATCAGCGCCAGCAGTGCAATGGTCAACGGAATGTAAAGCCCGGCAAACATTGAGGCATACCAATGCGGGAATGCCGCAAATGTCGCTCCGGCTGCGGTAATGAGCCACACCTCGTTGCCGTCCCACACCGGGCCGATCGTATTGAGAAGTACGCGGCGCTGAGATTCGTTTTTCGCCCAGCCTTTCAGCAGCATGCCCACGCCCAGATCGAAACCATCCAGCACCAGATATCCGGTCCACAGCACTGCGATCAGAATGAACCACAACGTTGGAAGAAATTCCATGAGAATGTATTACCTTTCTATTATTGTTGTGGCCCGCATCAGTATGCGAAGGACAACACGTCGGACGATGGTTTATCGCCGTCATCGTCATGGTGTTCATCGGCCAACAGTTCCGGCATAGCCGCCGGGTGACCACCCCGGGTATAACGGACTAACAGCACAATTTCGACCACGAGCAACAGCGCATAGATGAGCGTCAGAGCAATCAGCGAGAACAAGATCTCCTCACCACTGACTCCGGGAGACACTGCCGCCGCAGTAAATTGCCACACCTGGTCAACACCGTTGAGATTAGGCGCCACGGTAAATGGTTGACGGCCCATCTCAGTGAAGATCCAACCGGTCGAGTTGGCGGCAAATGGCGCTAGAATCGAAAGCCAGGCCATATTCATCAGCGTCTTGTCGTGCGGTACGGTGCCCTTTCGACCAATGAACAGGCCGATGGCTGCTGCCAGTGCGGCGATTCCACCAAAGGTGATCATCAAACGGAAGCCCCAGTAGGTGACTTCCATGATCGGCAGGTATTCGATCTCTGCCCCGGCGCGTTCACCGTAGCGTGGATCGTCGGGCAGGTGAGTGCCGTAGGCTTCTTCATACTTCGGGATCAGGGTGTTAACGCCTTCAACCGGAGTAGTGAAATCGTTGTGGGCAAGGAAGGACAACAGCCCCGGGATTTCAAATACCCCGACAACGTCGTCACAGGTCGTTGCACCGCCGCTGTCGCCGCTAGCAACTGACAACACGGAGAATCCAGTGCCATCGTGACAGGCGGCTTCGGCTGAGGCCATTTTCAGTGGCTGTTGTTCGATCATCATCTGAGCCTGGGCGTGCCCGGTAAAGGCAGTACCTAAAAAGGCCACAATGGCTATCCAACCGCCCCAGCGAAATGATGAACGCCAGCCACGGTAGTCTGCTTCGTCCCGGGCTTTAGAACCCGATGAGCCCACGACGACGTAGCCCTGTTCATCAACCGTATCGATGCCGTCTTTGCGGCGCTTCCATAGGTGATACCAGGCGATGCCTAATAGCATCGATCCGGCAACTGCCAGCGCCCCAAAAATGGTGTGCGGGAAATGGAGCAGCAAGGTCGAGTTGGTCATCACAGCCCAGAAATCCACCATTTCGGCGCGCCCGTCAACGAGTTCAATGCCAACGGGATGTTGCATGAATGCGTTGGCGGCCAGAATAAAGTACGCAGAGATCACAGACCCCAGTACGGCCAGCCATAGGGCCGCCAAGTGGACTCGGGGGTTTACACGTCCCCAGCCAAAGACCCAAATACCGATGAAGACCGATTCTAAAAAGAAGGCAAGGAGTGCTTCCAAGGCCAACGGCGCACCAAAGACATCGCCGACAAACCGAGAGTACTCACTCCAAGCCATACCGAATTGAAATTCTTGGACCAGACCGGTGGCAACACCCATGATGAAGTTAATCATGAAGATTTTGCCCCAGAACTTGGTCATCCGCAGGTAATGTTCTTTACCTGTTCGATGCCAGGCGGTTTGCATTGCGACTAGGACGATGCCCAGGCCAATGGTCAACGGCACCATCAAGAAGTGGTAGACCGTTGTGATCCCGAACTGCCACCGAGCTACCTCAAGAGGATCCATCAGGGTCCCTCCCCCACCAGCACAACTTACTGGTGATCGAAACGTAGGAAAGTACACTTGCACTACGCCACTTGTACATTTTAGTTCGTTGGGCGCAGATACACCGGCTGCTTTCAGCCAATCCACACTCATCATAACCACATTTCTACACATTGTAGAAATCATGCTTCTACATGACGTAGAAAATTTTGGCACAACCCCGCTACAATGTAATGACGAACTCACCACGGACGCTTCATTCGGCCGGTCATCACGGAGACCAGCTGCGTTGGTGACGAAGATAGAAGGGATCTCATTGGGCGAACTTGAACAAGCAATTATGGATTTGCTGTGGGATGCAGCCGAGCCGATGACCGCAAACCAGGTGCGCGAACTACTGGCTCAACGCCATGAAAGTGGCCCGGCGATCACCACGGTACTCACAGTGCTTGGACGGTTGCACAAAAAAGGTTTTGTCGTCAAAGATGATGCCCGCCGACCTCACGAATTCTCCGCCGCAACCTCTCGCGAAGAACACACCGTACAGTTATTGAATAACGTGCTGGGTTCGGCCGTGGACAAACATGCCGTGTTGGCACGATTTATTGGTGGCATCAACCCGTCGGATGCACAAAAAGTCCAGCAGCTACTCAGCTCGCGCGACCAGTAAATACCATTCGACGGGAGATCTGTTCTGACACCGTACGGGCTTGCAGTCCTAGCAATCTTATTGGCCTGGCCTGCGCCACTGTGGCTACAACAAGCCAAGTGGCCCTCTCGCGCACCAGGTGCAGCACTGATCCTCTGGCAAGCCATCGGCATCAGCGGTGGCCTGTCCTTAGTCACAGCACCCCTGACCTGGGGGCTGCAGCCCTTTGGAGCGGGCATTATTAGTGCAGGTTCCGAGCTATGGCGCGTCTTCCAAGCCAAAGGGTTCGAAGGCCTGGCCTACGATCCACGATGGCATCCATTAAGCTTTGCCGCCATTACGCTGGGGTTCATCATCTTTGGACACCTCGCCCTTGTGCTGGTGCACACCGCATATCGAACCTTTACTCAACGCAAGAAGCATCGTGAATTCGTCGAACTGTTATCAGCCTCTTTGCAGGAACATGACCGTGAGTTGCTCGACGGTTCACACTCGGCTCAAACCACCCGTGTGCTCCCGGTGGATCATCCTCTGGCGTATTGCCTGCCAGGGTCTAATCAACCTCTAACGATTGTTTCTCAGGGGTTGCTGGATACACTGTCAACGCCACAGCTCAAAGCAGTCCTGTCACACGAAGCCGCCCACCTGACACAACGCCACGATCTGCTGCGTCTGGCGTTTCAGGCCTGGCACAAGGCTGCACCATGGCTCCCAGTCACTAGTGTTGCCGTGAACGAAGTTACCGAGCTCACCGAAATTTTGGCCGATGATGCGGCTCTGATGCAACATCGGCAAACAGACCTCACCACTGCCCTGGTTCATACAATTAATACGACCGAAACTTTCACAGCCGAAGCCCTCCCATCTAAGGCAATAGATGACACCCCGACATCTCGACGGCTGCTGCGTCTGTTAGATCCCGAAGACGCGTTGAGTTCAGGTAAGGTTGGCCTGGTCGTATTTCTCGCGATCTTAGTGATCACGGTGCCGGCATTCTTCAGTTTGGTGTAACCCAAACATTGGGTCCACTGCAGGAGAAACTATGCTGCAAGGTGATGAGACCTCACGGGAATCGCGCGGGGTTAAAAACCGCGCTAAGCTGAGAAGTTATGACAAGTCAAGAGACTGAAACTCGAGCACCAGTTTCGATGCAAGTACACAGAAATGGACAGTCCAACGTGAGTTCTAATGCGGTTTCAATTCACCACAACGCGGCTTTACTCTCTGTGGTCGAAGTGACCGCTCCGTTAGAAGTCACATCGGATATGCTCGACGAACGACTCGCGGCCGTGCTCAAACGCCTCCGCCTTCCAAAACGGCTTTTAGAACGTGTCGCAGGGGTCACGGCCCGTCGAATGTGGGAAGGTCCGGAAGACTACGTCCACGGGGCAGCCCAAGCCGGGGTCAAAGCCCTGGCCGAGGCCGGAGTCTCTCCTGACGCTGTCGGGCTGCTCATCAACACCTCGGTGACTCGCACCCAGCTTGAACCCGCTGTCTCGGTACAAATCCACAACACGATGGGCCTGGCGCCATGGGCT
>NZ_DYXC01000147.1 GCF_020742345.1 Enteractinococcus helveticum
TTTCCAGCAGCGATGACGCCTTGAATCAGCTCTCTGTTGTTTTTGACGTTCAGGAACTTAATGACCTGTTTGGGTACAACCCCTGGCCCTTTTCCTGCACCGTAAGTCGGCAGCATCAGAACGAATGGTTCTCGTGCGTACAGCGTGGGGTCGCGGGTAATCAGCGGCAACCTTGCGGTGTCGCCTTCTTCTAACCCGAGCTTCTCCACAAAACGATGAGTGTAACCGGACACCGAGGAGAAGTAGATCAGATTCGCATGAGTCTCGACCATATCTTGCGATTCTGGAGACTTAACGAATGATCTATCCTGCACCTGGGCAGTCATTAGATCCCTGCTTTCAAAAAAGTTAAAGAAAAGCTTATGCAACGGTCGAGGCGGCGACGGCGGCCTCGAGGGTGGCGATTTTGTCAGGGCGGAAGCCTGACCAGTGATCAGAGCCTGCCATGACAACCGGAGCCTGCATGTAACCCAGGGCGCGGACACGTTCTAAAGCATCCATGTCCTGCGACATGTCGATGACGTTATATTCGATGCCTTTTTTATCCAATGCGCGCACGGTTGCGTTGCACTGGACACATGCTGGTTTGCTGTAAACGGTTACGGTCATGATCTCTCCCTAAGTCGTTGCCTTCGTGCCGGTCTACGCCGCCGTCCTCAAGAAAGTCGACGGGGCTCTCGGCTGTTCTGTTGAATTCTTGGTGAACGCCTTATCGGGCTCAACCACTGTATTAATACTACATCTAGGGATTGAGAACGCAAGGCACAACTAGATGTTGTGCTCACGTGTTTGACATTCACCCACAGGGTTCTCCACAGCCTTGTCACCAGAATTCCACAAGTACCCCCATTGATACTTCGGCATCCTGGTGCGGGACTAGTGCAGCGCGCAAAAAGTTCTCCACATTCCCACATCGAGGACAGAACCCGTCAATCCACAGAAAAAGAAATTTTCGGCACGGCGTGTTGCGCCCCGAAATCACCAGTGATTGTGTTCCACAACCGTGACAACCACAACAAATTGTGGTGTACGGGATATTAAGGGCGTCTGTCAACAGATGGGATCTTGGTTTCCGAAAGGCAAATTGAGCGCCTCTTCTCCGTGATGTTTGACCCACAACTGGGATCTGACCATGGTCCATGGAACAATGGTGTCTCGTGGACGCTGAGAATTTGACTAGAACGACATCATTTCGCCCCAATATCGGTTTCGACTCGCAAAAATACGTTAAATTGCAGTCGCAATTCATTTCTCAGCGACGTCAGCAGATCGGCAACAAGCTGTATCTGGAAATGGGCGGCAAACTCTTTGACGACCTGCACGCCTCGCGCGTCCTGCCCGGTTTTACCCCGAATAATAAGATTTCCATGCTCCAGCAGCTCAAAGATGAGCTAGAAATCATGATGGTCCTCAACGCCAAGGATCTGGAGTACGAAAAAGTTCGGGCCGATCTGGGCATCACGTACCAAGATGAAGCCATGCGTCTCATTGATATCTTCCGCGATGAGGGCTTCATGATCGAACATCTGGTCATTACGCAATTGTCGGCAGATTATTCCAATGCCCTGGCATTTAGCGATCGTATGCAACGTGCCGGGCTGAAGGTAACGCATCACTACCCTACCGCTGGGTATCCCACTGACACCGAGACCATCATCTCGCCTGAAGGCTTTGGCCAGAACGAGCACGCGCAAACGACCCGTTCACTCGTTGTCGTGACTGGCCCTGGGCCTGGTTCAGGCAAACTGTCTGCTTCGTTGTCTCAGATTTATCACGATTATCAACATGGGATTCGTTCGGGGTATGCAAAATTTGAGACCTTCCCCATCTGGAATCTACCCCTGCAGCATCCGGTGAATCAGGCCTACGAGGCTGCAACCGCAGATCTTGACGACAACAACATCATCGACCCCTACCACCTTGCGGCGTATCACGAACAAGCCGTCAGCTATAACCGCGACGTCGAAGCGTTTCCGCTGTTAAAAGCGATGTTAGAGAAACTGTATGGGGAATCTCCCTATCAGTCGCCGACCGATATGGGAGTCAACATGGTCGGGCATTGCATCAGCGATGATGCAGTGTGTGCTGAGGCTGCCCGGCAGGAAGTCATCCGGCGCTGGTATAAGGCTCGCGTTGAAGAGCGTCGCGCAGACACCGCCGATCACACCGTGTCGTCGCGTATCGAAGTCATCATGAAACGCATCGGCGTCACCAAGGAAGATCGTCCGGTGGTCACACCTGCCCTAGAACTGGCCGAGCGCACTGAACAGCCGGCAAGCGCGGTGCAATTACCCGATGGCACCATCTTGACGGGCAAGACCTCGGATCTTTTAGGCTGTTCTGCAGCCATGTTGCTCAATGCGTTGAAGTACATGGCCGGCATTGACGAAGATGTCCATCTGCTGCGTCCTCAGGCGATCGAACCCATCCAAACGCTGAAGACACGACACCTGGGTTCGGTCAACCCCCGGTTGCATACCGACGAAGTCCTGATTGCGCTGTCGGTGTCGGCTGCTGAATCCGATGATGCTCGCAAAGCGATCGCCGAGCTGCAGTATCTGCGAGGCTGCGACGTCCACACCACCACGATTCTCGGTTCGGTAGATGAATCTATGTTCCGCCAGTTAGGCATGCTGATCACTGCTGAGCCAATATACTGGCGGAAATCGCTGTATCACCGCAGTTAGCCACCCGCTGTAAGGCCCATTTCGAAGCTGTGGCGTGGATACGATCTGTTCAGTTCGTGAGGTGGCGGGCACTACCATAGGCGGGATAACCGTTTCTCGCAGTTCAGTCATAGGAGGCATGGTTCATGAAAGCGGCCATGGCACGCTTATGGCGGATCATCAAGCCCATCCGACCTCGTCTATATATGGGATTGGTCGTCACGATTGCAGCATCCATCGTGGGGCTGATGATCCCCCAGGTGCTCGAATTCTTGGTCAACAGTCTCAACACTTCCCCGACCGCCACCACAGTGTGGATTGCTGGTGCCGTTGTGATCGCACTGGGTCTGGTGGAAGCCGTGTTGTTGTGGTTGCGTCGGATCTTTGCTGTTGGTCCCTCAACGGAAATCGAACGGCAAATGCGAGTCAGGTTTTATACCCGCATCCTGGATATGCCGGTGGCGTTTCATAACGACTGGGGTTCCGGACAATTATTATCGCGTTCCCAACAAGATGTGACACAGATCCGTCGCTGGATTGCATTTGGCATGATCATGACGGTTTCCTCGGCCGCGACCGTGTTGGTAGGAATTTTCATGATGTCGCGATCCTCAATGCTGCTGGCGCTGATTTTTTTGATCATCGTCCTTCCCATTGTGGTGTTGACGTATCGTTTTCAGCGCGATTATTCGGTGTTGACGCGTCGTTCCCAGGATCTCAATGGTGAAATCTCGACGACGGTGGAGCAGTCCGTGCAAGGTATTCGCGTGCTCAAAGCATTTGGCCGCAGCGAGCAAGCCTTGTCGAATTTTGAAACCGATGCGGTCGCACTGCGAAATAACGAAATTCGGAAGGCCACCACGCTGGCCCGATTCGATATGTTCATGTTGGCACTGCCCGAAACGATGCTGGGGATTTGTCTGTTGTTGGGCCTGTTGCAGGTCAATGCCGGTGCGATGAATGTCGGTGAGCTGGCTAGTTTCTTTGCCACTGCCACACTGGTGGTCGGGCCTACCCGGATGTTAGGGATGCTCTTCGGTCAGGCTGTGCAATCTACTACCGCTTTGGAACGGTACTTCGAAGTCATGGACACCGATAACACGATCGTCTCCCCCAAGGATCCAGCTGCGGTGGACTTCGAAAATGCCACCGGTGAATTGGTCATGGACGACGTTCACTTTCGTTTCCACGATGCCCCAGAAGACTCTCCTGACTTATTCCGTGGCGTGAATCTGCATATTCGTCCCGGCGAAACACTAGCTTTGGTTGGTGTGACAGGCAATGGAAAATCCACCCTGTTACAGCTGGTGCCACGCATCTTTGATATCACCGGCGGCCGCATCACGATTGATGGGGTTTCCGTGCACGACATGGACCTAGACGATCTGCGCCGGCTGACAGCTTTTGCCTTCGAAGACACGACACTGTTTTCTTTCTCCGTGCGCGAGAACGTGCTGCTGGGTGTCGATCCATCACTACCGGACGACGTGAAAGAAGACATCGCCTGGGAGGCTCTGCACGCCGCCGACGCAGGCTTTGTTGCTGACCTCGCCCAGGGACTCGACACACCTATCGGGGAACAAGGCTTCTCGTTATCCGGTGGCCAGCGACAACGCATTGCGTTGGCTCGAGCTATTGCTTCTCGGCCGGCATTGCTATTGCTGGATGATCCACTCTCGGCGTTGGACACCAAAACCGAGGAACGCGTCATCGCCCAATTGCGCGAGGTGTTGGATAACACCACGACCTTTATCATCGCCCACCGGTCCTCTACAGTCGCGCTGGCAGATCGTGTTGCCCTGCTGGATGATGGCCAGATCGCGGCGGTCGGCACCCACCAAGAATTGCTTCGAACCTCGGCTCGGTATCGCTATATCATGGCCAGCCAAACCGAGGACGCTTGGGAGGTGCAATCATGAGTGGGCCAGGACGCGCACGCGGTGCAGGATCCGCGGACTACCAGCGCATGACGCGTGCCGAACGGCGAGCCTCACTGCGGTTGCTGGGCACACTGCTGAAACCGTTCCGGTGGCAGCTGGTGGGGCTGTCGATCGTCGTCGTCATTGCCCAAATGGCTTCCGTGGCCGGTCCGGCCATCATTGCTTGGGGTATTGATAACGGCATTCCGGCCTTACTTGAGGGCAATGCCACGCCCGCGATTGCAGCCTCGGTGGCACATATCGTCGCAGCGCTTGTTGCCGGCGGGCTCATGTATGTGTTCATTCGCTGGAACATGACCCTGGGTCAGACCATGCTGTATGGGTTACGGCGAAGGCTGTTTTTGCACAGTCAGCGCCTGGATATGAAGTTCCATGAGTCCTATGCCTCCGGACGTACCGTCGCCCGGCAGACCTCGGATATGGACGCGCTAGCCCAGCTGCTGAACTCTGGCCTGGATATTATGGTCGGGTCGGTGTTGCAAATGGTGTTCACCATGGTGCTGATTCTGACCATGGACCTGCCCTCTGGTGTGGTCATGGCCGGGCTGTTGGTACCAGCCACCATGCTGACCGTTTGGTTCCAGAAACGCTCGTCGGTGATTTACCGCCAGATCCAGACCAACTCTGCCCGGCTGATTTCACATTTCGTTGAGACCGTCTCGGGTATTCGCGCGGTTAAAACGTATCGTCGCCAACAGGCAAACGGTGAACGCTACGAACAACTTGCCGAAGATCACCGTCAGTCGGCACTGCGCTCAATTCAGCTGTTTGGTATCTACCAACCAACGCTGCGCTGGTTATCGTCGATCACGATTGCTGCGGTGCTGATGGTCGGTGGTTTCCGTGTTCTGGGCGGCGAGCTGCAAGTCGGTGTGCTCATTGCGTTGGTGCTCTATGCGCGCCGTTTCTTCCAGCCGATTGATGAGATTGCCAACTTCTACAACACTTTCCAGTCTGCTGTTGCCGCGTTGGAAAAGATCTCTGGTCTGTTGGCAGAAAAGCCTTCGGTGACCGATCCAGAAGAGCCCGTGGAACTGAATGAGGCGTCCGGTGAGATCGTCTTCGACGACGTCTCGTTCCGGTATCAAGATGAGCTGCCCCTGGCGCTCCAGCCGACCTCGCTCCACGTCCCAGCGGGACAAACCGTGGCCATTGTTGGCTCTACAGGTGCGGGCAAATCGACGATCGCCAAGCTGATGGCTCGATTCTATGACGTCACCGATGGGACGATCACCTTGGATGGGGTCAATCTCAAGGACCTCGAGTTAGACACCCTGACCAAACACATCGTCATGGTCACCCAAGAGTCCTATCTGTTTTCTGGTTCGGTGGCCCAGAATATTGCGATCGGCAATCCGGAAGCTTCTCGAGAAGAAATCCGAGCGGCTGCGGCAATCATCGGCGCTGATACGTTCATTGACCGGCTGCCAGAGGGGTTTGATACCGATGTGCGAGCCAAGGGTGGTCGCATGTCTGCCGGGCAACGACAACTGGTCTCGTTCGCACGGGCATTTCTCGCCGATCCGACGGTGTTGATTCTGGATGAGGCGACGTCATCACTTGATGCGCCGACTGAGGCACTCGTTCAAGAGGGCCTGAAAGAACTGCTCGGTGAGCGCACCTCCTTTATCATCGCCCACCGCCTGTCCACGGTGATGATCGCCGATCGTGTGTTGGTGGTCGAAGGCGGGCAAATTATTGAAGACGGCACACCGGCTGAACTCATTGAAGCCGGTGGACAGTTTGCCCAGCTGCACCAGGCTTGGCAGGATTCCCTCAGCGATGCTGAACAGTACTAGTTTCTCAACACGTCAGGAGTACACAGACATGCATGGCAAACTCAAGGCCGCCCTGGTTGGTGGGATGATTGGCGCTATCGTTGTCGTCTTTGTCGAATTATTAGCGGTGCTGATCAATGACGAAGCATTTTTTGGTTCCGACCGGTCGTGGCTGATTTTGCTGTTTGCCGTGGTGCTTTTTGCCTGGAGCCAGATGCGTGCTTATGACCGCAAGCAGAACGAAGCTACCAAGCGCAATGGTGCCCAGAATGGACCACAGGACCCGCATCGCCCATAGTGCTCTGCGGGTCCTGGACCAGCATTATCCGAACTGGATGTCTCCGAGGGCTCGTTGGGGCAGGTCATTGATCGTGCCAAAGCGGTGAGCTGTCATGGTGACGGCCTGTTCTCGAAGAAACGGTAGCATTTCCAACCGACCGGCCGAGGTGACCGGTTGACGATACACGGCGATCTCGGGTGTCTGGGCTGTGGCTTTGATCGTCTCGTCGGTTTCGTCGTCACCGATCAGTCGAATCCGCTGCGACCCTTTCGTAGGGTCTGCTTGTGCCAGCCGCCGGGCGCGTTCTAACCATGACGTCGTATCATCAAAGACCACGCGCACATTTGTAGCATTGAATACTTTGGTAATGGCTTCGGGAGTATCGGCGGGTAGCGACACAGTGTTCATTGGTAGAGCTCCGGTCCCCTGGCCGCTGGCAACAGCCCGCTGTGCACGGATTCCGGCGTATCCGACTCGAATCGCTTGCGCGAGGGTCGTGGAACCGGTGTCGGTGACACGCATCGTGACGGGTACCGGACGATAGCGTAGCACGTTGATTTCGACGTGCAGATTCGAGATGTCGCGCTGACCAGTATAAGTTTCGACCGCCGTAGCGTCGTGAGCAACAGCCTGGGTCAACCATTTGAGATCCGCAGAGTCAAGTACAGATCCGATGGTGGCCTCGAGCTGGTCAGCAATGTCGTCTTGGGCCGCGGAGACTGTGTCGGGGGCATCGGTCCAGTCCGTGAGGCCCAGGAGGTAGTTCGGTCCCCCGGCTTTGGCACCGGGACCGATCGCTGAGCGTTTCCACCCGCCAAATGGTTGGCGTTGAACGATCGCGCCGGTGATGCCGCGATTAATGTAGAGATTGCCCGCTGCGACATGTTCGGTCCAGAGGGCAATTTCATCAGGGTCTAGGGAATGGATGCCGGAGGTGAGCCCAAACGGTACTGCGTTGACGTACTCGATGGCCTCGTCGAGAGTTTCGGCTGACATGACACCAAGCACGGGACCGAAGTACTCGGTCATGTGATACTCGGACCCGGGTTGTACACCCGAGCGGACCCCTGGCGAATAGAGCTGTCCTGAGTCATCGAGCAATCGAGGTCGCAGGTGCCAGCGCTGCCCATGCTCTAATGTGGTCAACCCTCGGGTGAGTTTTTCTCCGGGCGGTTCAATGACGGGACCCATCTGAGCCTCTGGGTTCGTTGGATAGTCGACCACCAGAGAATTCACGGCGTCTAACAGTTGCCGATGAAAGCGTTTACTGCGAGCCGTTTGCCCCACCAGAATCACCAGGGAAGCCGCCGAACATTTTTGTCCAGCGTGGCCAAATGCTGAGTCCACGACGTCGGCGACTGCAAGATCCAGGTCGGCTGACGGGGTGACGATGATGGCATTTTTTCCGGAGGTTTCGCCAAACAGCGGCATATCTGGGCGAAGGTCGGTAAATAGCTTGGCGGTTTCGTATCCACCGGTCAGAATGACGCGTTCAACGCGCTGGTCAGTGACCAGGTTGGAACCAAGCGAATTTTCTTCCGCGATAACAAAAGTAAGAATCTCATGTGGGAGCTCAAACTCATCGAAGGCGTCCCAAATGGCTTGGACGATGACGGCGGCAGTGCGCTGCGCTTGTGGTGCCGGTTTGATAATGACCGGTGACCCGGTGGCCAGGGCGGAGGTCATGGAGCCGGTGGGAATCGCCATCGGAAAATTCCACGGCGGTGTCACGACGGTCAAGCCCACAGGATGCGGCTTAGCACCTGCGATGTTGTCCAATTCCAGACACTGCTGGCCGTAATACCGGGCAAAGTCGATGCCCTCGGATACTTCGGGATCGGCCTGGTCGATGGTCTTGCCGGTTTCTGAGCCCATGACTTCAATGAGTCGGCCCCGATTGGCAGCCAGGTGATCGCCGATACGGATCAGAACTCGGCTTCGAGTCTCCAGCGGGAGCTTCCGCCAGGTTTCCCCTGCTGCGATTGCCGAGTCTATTACCTCGTCGAGCTGTTTCTGATTAGTCACCTGATGCGAGGAAACCAGGTCGTCGCCCAGCTCAGAATCGGCCATGCGACCCAGTATGGCCCCGGCCCAGTCACGGTTCTGCGGGAGGTCGGGATCGGTATCAGCGGCATTGTGAAACTCCACTGGCGACGCTTTTTCGAAGTGTTCCGTTGCACGATTTTGTTGTCGGCGAGGTTGCGGCACCAGGTCTGCTTCAGCCTCCAGCTGTGCCAGCGATGCTTGGAATCGTTGAGTCTCGCGGTCAAAGATCACTGGATTGTCGAGGTCAAAGACCGCTGACATGAAGTTCTCGTGCGAGGCACCTTCTTCAAGACGTCGCACCAAATACGAGATAGCCACATCAAATTCATCCGGATGCACCACCGGGGTGTATAACAACAAGCGGCCGACGTCGGCTCTAATGGCTTGCGCTTGAGTAGTGGCCATGCCGAGCAGCATTTCAAAATCCACCGGCCCATCTATCGGAATGTTGCGGTGCTGCATGAGCAAATAGGCCAGCGCGATATCAAAGAGGTTCTGGCCGGCCACGCCAATCTCAACATTGGTCAGGCGCTCGGGAGTCAGAGCGTGGTTGAGGATGCGTTTGTAGTTGGTGTCTGTATCTTGTTTTGTGGGCCACACGGTTTGTGGCCAGTGGTGCATGGCGGCCTTCACCTTTTCCATCGGCAGATTGGCGCCTTTGACGACGCGCACTTTGATGGGTGCTCCCCCGGCCGCAACGCGCTGGGCGGCAAACTCCTGCAGGCCAACCATGGCCTGATAGGCATCCGGCAGATAGGCCTGCAAGACGATACCGGTTCGGAAGTGTTTGAATTCGGGTTCCGAAATCAGCCGGCGGTAGACATCGATCGTCAGATCAAGATCCTTGTACTCTTCCATGTCCAGGTTGATAAACGTGACCGGGTCAGAGGTCATTGCCGCGCGATACAGCGGACGCAGCTGTTGGACGATGTTTTCAACTGCTTCGTCATGTGCCCAGTGGTTATGTGGGGCGACCGTTGCTGAGACTTTGATCGAAACATAATCAACATCGTGGCGGTGGATCAGAGCCAAGGTAGCGGCAACGCGGTTATCGGCTTCACCTTGACCAAGAATGGCTTCGCCCAGCAGGTTGATATTGAGATCAATGCCGTCGGTACGTAGGCGTTTGATGGCTTTGCCGAGTTGTTTATCGCGTGAGTCGATGATCAAATGCCCGACCATGGCACGCAAGGCGGCTTGTGCCGCAGGAACGACAACCCCCGGAGCGACTTCGGCGAGTTTCCCACCGGTGCGAACAGCACTTTGAAGATACCAGGGTAGAAACGCTGGGACGTCGTAGGCAATGTGAGCGAGGGCGGAAGCCGCAGCATGATGATCCTCGGGTCGCACGACGCGATCGACAAAGCCGACGGTAAAATCGAGTCCGTTTGGATCTTTCAGCACACCCGCCAGTTGTTGGGCTGATGCATCCGGCTTGATGTTGGCGGCCTGAGCCAACCACGTGCGAACCTGTTCAATGGCCTGGTCGCCGAGTTGCCACGGGGTGATCTCGGAGGTGGCATGTGCTGGGGTTTGCATAAGACTCCCGGATAGACGGACAAAACTGTGTTGTGCCACACAGCTTACGCCTCAACGGGTATTCGGGTATAGCGAATAATATCGAAGTACACCATTCACAATATTCGAAAGGTCGTCATGCTGGATCTACATCGCTTGAGCTTACTGAGGGAACTTGCACTCCGCGGCACCATCACGGAAGTGGCCGCTGCGTTGAATTTCGCGCCATCGACCGTGTCGGCTCAGTTGACGCGTCTGGAGAAGGAAGCTGGCACAACCTTGTTGGTGTCCTCAGGTCGACGGCTCATGCTCACGACGGCCGCGCTAGGGTTAGTAAAACACGCCAATCAGATGTTGGCAATCATGGAAGAGGCCACCGCCGAGTTAGCTGCCGCGGCTGACACAGTGGCTGGAACGGTGCGCTTATCAATGTTTCAGACTTCGGCACTAGCGCTGCTGCCAGGAACCTTACGATTATTGAGCCAGAAGCACCCTGATGTACGCGTGGAAATGACACAACGAGAGCCAGAACAAGCCCTGCACGATACTTGGTCTGGCGATTTCGACATCGTAGTCGCTGAACAATACCCCGGTCATGCCGTCCCGCAGCTGCCAGACATGATTTCCACTGCACTGGTTGAGGATCCACTGCGACTCGCAGTTCCGAAGAACCTTGCTGCAGGCATCACAGATATTGGTGGGGCTGCGGATCTACCGTGGATTATGGAACCAGCACCTGCAGCATCGCGTCACTGGGCTCTGCAGCAATGTCGCGTCGCAGGGTTTGAACCTGACATCCGGTATTCATCGGCGGATCTCCAAACGCACGTGCAGCTGATCGAGGCCGGCGAAGGCGTGGCGATCCTGCCGGGTATCCTCGGTGGATATCGTCCACCAGATGTTGCCTGGGTGCCCCTGGAAGACGAGCCGAGGCGGCAAGTGTTTCTTGCAATACGCCAGGCTTCAGCCCGACATCCAGCCGTCGTGGCGGTTGCGTCAGCCCTACAACGACACGCGCAACACGCCGCGGCATGATATTCGTTATAACTCAGGACCCGAAAACTAACCTTTCAGGTTGTGACCAGGCTTTCTACAGCTTTCAACCAGGTTATAAACTCATGAATTTCGAAGTTCCTTCCTAAAGTGATTTGGTGATTTGGCTGACAGTGGCGAATAATTGTTTGCTATGAGTGAAGAACACGCCTTTCAACTGGCAGCAATCGTTGTATACCTGATCGGAATGCTCGTGATCGGCTACTACGCCTATCGACGAACCAAGACCGGGCGTGACTTTTTATTGGCCGGGCGAGATCTCTCCCCTCGCGTGGCCGCGCTATCAGCTGGCGCCTCGGACATGTCAGGTTGGCTCCTCATGGGCCTTCCTGGCGCGCTCTACGCGACCGGTCTCATTGAGGCTTGGATCGCCATCGGCCTGACCCTGGGCACGTGGTTGAACTGGATGATCGTCGCTCCGCGTTTGCGCGTGTATTCGGAGATCACCAGTGACTCGATCACCATGCCGGCTTTCTTCGAATTTCGATTCCGCGACAGAACTCGTCTCATACGTTCCGTTTCGGCATTGATTATTTTGGTCTTCTTCGTCTTCTACGTGGCCTCGATGATGGTTGCTTCCGGTGCGTTCTTCGAATCAGCGTTCGGTTGGAACTACATGACCGGCGTACTCGTGGTCGGCGGCGTGACCCTGACCTATACCGCTTTCGGTGGTTTCCTCGGGGCATCACTCACGGACGTAGCCCAGGGCTTATTGATGCTGGCCGCGCTCGTGTCAGTACCGATCATTGCCACCGTACAGTTGGGTGGACCGGGTCGCGTCGCCAGTTTGATTGATGAGGCGGACGTTCAAGCTGGCCTGGATCACCTGTCCTTTACCGGTGGTGGACTCTCCGGAGCCTCGATGTTGGTCATCATCTCGGGTCTAGCCTGGGGCTTGGGCTACTTTGGCCAACCACACATTCTGGCACGGTTCTTTGCGATCCGCAGTCACGCTGATGTCAAGACCGCACGTCGTATCGGCACGGGCTGGGTCATCCTGTGTATGGGAGGCGCGGTCTTGACCGGTCTGATCGGTGTGGCTTGGTTCCATGATGCCGGCCAACCACTGGACAACCCGGAAACCGTCTTCCTGCTGTTGTCGCAGGTCCTCTTCCATCCATTCGTTGCCGGACTGATTTTGGCCGCAGTGATCGCGGCCATCATGTCTACCATGTCGTCGCAGCTGTTGGTTTCGGCCTCTGCACTGGTGGAAGATATCTATGGGTTGTTCAAGCAGAGCCCGGGTGAGAAACAGCAGCTGTGGCTGGGACGTCTCGCAGTCGTGGCCATCACCATCATTGCAATTCTCATTGCCCAAGACCCAGAGTCCACCGTATTGGATCTGGTCGGTTTCGCCTGGGCAGGCTTCGGGGCTGCCTTTGGTCCGATGATTCTCATGTCGCTGTACTGGAAGCGCGTCACCGCGATGGGTGCCCTGGCCGGCATGATCGCTGGCGCCGCTGTCTCTTATGTATGGGGTACGGTACCGGCCATCAAGGAAGCCATCAACCTCTATGAAATCATTCCTGGGGTCATTGCCCACTTCGTGGTAGCGATCATCGTGTCACTCTTGACGAAAAATCCCGACCCAGAGGTTGCAGAAGAATTCGAGCAGATGCGCGAAACAGTCTCATCCAAGTAACCTGATTTCTGCCTACAATTTGGTTGGCAGCGACTCATGTGCAGAGTCGTTGCCAACCTTTTTGTTTAACGGGTCTACGATGGTCACATGGGTTTTTCGCGGACACAAACGATTTATTTGGCACTTTCCACAGACATGGTTTGGGACCTGCTGACTTCTCCCAGCGCCTGGCTACAATTCGATGACCAGTTGCAGAAATTTAGCCCGGCAAAAATGGCCGGCAATCGACTGCAAGTTGGCGATACCGTAAAGGTCGTGCCGAAAGCCCTGATTCGTGGCTTCGTCCATGCTGTGACAGCACCGCCGGCAACGATCGTCACGGCACGAGAAAATCAGGAAATCGCCTGGCGACAAGATCAACCAGGCGGTCATACCCAACAGCGTTGGATCATTCATTCGGCTGACGACGGCGGCACGAATCTCACCCGTCACACCGAAGTTGTCGGACCACTTGCCGCTCCCCTGGGCGTTGCCCTGGCTGATCCGCTTGCCGGTGATTTAGGTGCCGTTGGAGCACGCATGTTCAAGATGGCCGGCAAAGCGGATCTCAGTCAGCCGTTGAATATCATTGCCGGCGGGTCCGGGTACCTGGGATCTCGTTTGGCTACCAGAATGCTTGCCGCCGGAAAACGCGTCATGGTGCTGTCACGCAATCCGAAATCCGGTGCGGCTTTCCCCCAGACCCGGTGGGGTCACGACGATCTGGTGCCACTGCATGAACAACTCATGGATGATGCCGGATTCAATATTATCAACCTGGTCGGCCGCCGGATCGGCGCAAAATTCACTGCCCAAGAAGTCGACGCATTAGCCGCCTCACGTATCCCGCCCACAGAAACATTACGCAGAGCGGTCAGGACCGCAGAGCATCAGGGCGGCAAACTTCACCGCTGGGTTCAAGGCAGCGCTGTGCCAATGTGGGATCCTAAGTCCACCACAGAATTCACAGAGGAAACCTCCCCAACCGCAGCAAAAGATGGACCCGATGGGATGGGCCAGCTGATCGCTGACTGGGAAGCTGCCGCGCCTGAAGGCGCGATTATCGTACGGAGCGGGGTTGCTTTAGGACCACAGACTGAAATCGTCATGGGTCTGGCCGCCATGGCAATGTCGAAGACGCGCCCCAATATCGATGGATTTCTGCCCTGGATCCACGAAGACGACTGGGTTGGAATCATTGAGCATTTATTGACAATGAAGCGACCACCTAATGTCGTGGTGGCTGTTGCGCCTCAACAAACCCGCCTATCAGAAGTTATTACAGCGTTGGCCCCCGGGCTTGGCACACGCAGCGTCCCCGTTCCGGCCACAGTGCTGTCCATTGGGATGAATATTATTCGGATGGAGCCGGGGATGTTGATGGGCAGCACGCAGGCACGATCGGAAGTCCTGGAAGACACCGGATATCAGTTCAAGTACCCCACGATCGCTGAGGCTGCTGACGCCGTTACGCTGTAGGTGGTGCCTGCTCGGCGAGCCATCGGCTATACAGCGGTCCGATCCGCCGTGCCTGCGGCCCGGGAACACAAATACCGTTACGGAACGCCCGTCCAAGTTTCCCAGGCATCGGTAATGGCAAGATAACTTGGCGTCTGGTGGGTAATTGTTTCGTCATATCCCAAAGCGTCATGGTTTCTGGACCTGCAAGTTCTACTGAGTCACCGATGCGCTGACCGACAGCAACGTCTGCGATCACCTCAGCAACCGCGTCCAGGGCCACCGGTTGGATGGTCATCTGGGGAACCAGTGATACTGGGCCGGCTTTGAGCCGGGCGAGATTTTGTTCGGCAAATTCAAACCACTGCGTGCTGCGAATAATGGTCAGCTTGTCGCTTTCGACACGAGCCACGCGTTCCTGGGCGGCTTTGCCAGCAAAGTATCCGTATCCTTGGACCTCTGGTCGCTCGCAATTGACGATGGACAGCAAAATATGGTGGGCCTCATGATGTTGTGCCGCCGCTGCTAGGGCCCGTGTCGAACGAGTAAAGAATTCGGTGGCAGTTTTCCTGCTCGTGGTAAATCGTCCAGTGGCTTCAATAACGACGTCGAATCCCGCCAGACGCAGGGTGGCGTTGTCCTGGAGCACGTCGAATCCGGTAGAACGTGATAATAATTCGGCTGTTGCTCCACGATCGAGCAGGGCTTGTTTGATGGCCTTGCCTGATATTCCTCCACCAACGACCGCGACTCGCATGGTTGGTTCCTCCCACCAAAGCAAACACTTCTATGCACCGCAGATGGTGTTTATCCTAGGAGATCACTGGCAGATGAACAATGCATTCAGCGCCACTACCGAAGCCGACCGTCGGTAATGGCGCTGAAGCCACAGTGGGTTACAGACTTACTCGGCGACCTTTGCGACGAGTCGGCCGGTCACTTCGCCGCGCTTGAGGCGATCAACGCCGTCGGCGATTTCTTCAAAATCAATCAGCGTCAACGTTGGCTCTAGATCACCGGATGCGATCCATTTCATGACGGATGCGATGTCGTCTTTGGAGCCACCGTTGGATCCGACCAGTTCGACCTGGCCGAGAATCATGGCGTTGGTGTCGATGTTGGCTTCAAGTTTGCCCATGCCGACCAGCACAACGCGGCCCTGGAATTTTACGGTCTGAACGGCTTCGTTGGTGGTGGTACCGAATCCTGCGAAGTCGATGATGACATCGAGTTCATCGTCTTTGAATTCGGAGATTGATTTGGCCACTTTGACCGCACCGCCAGCTTTGGCCTGGTCCCAGACGTCTTCTTTGATTTCGGCAACATAGACTTCGGCGCCTTCGAGGTGCGCCAAGCGGGCACCGATCTGGCCGAGTCCACCAAATCCGATGATGCCGACCTTCATGCCGGCTTTGACGCGGCCTTTGCCGAAGACTGCTCCGGCGGACGTCATCCCGGCGTCGGTGGCAGCAGCGGCTTGTTCAAAGGAAATGCCTTCTGGCATGGCGACCAGCTGATCTGGGTCGACTTCGGCTTTAGCTTCCCAGCCACCGTTGACGCCGTAGCCGAATGGGCCGATCATGGGCCAAACAGCGACTTTATCGCCGACTTTCCAGTCGGTGACGCCTTCACCAACCTCGGAAACAGTGCCGGAGGTTTCGTGGCCTGGCACAACCGGCATCTCTTTCATCAGGCCCATCCAGCCTTCATCTTCGAGAATACCGACGTCGGAGTGGCACAGGCCTGCGGCCTGCACATCGATGACAACCTTGCCCGCCGAGGCTTTTGGCTCGTCGATGTCAACGCGTTCAAATGGTTTACCGGTTCCGTGGAAATGCCAAGCTTTCATGCTGAACTCCTTCATAGAGCCAATGCTCTGGTTATCAATGGTTGCATGATTTATCCAACCATTCTCATGCTAGTCAATGCGCATGCCGGGATTCCAAGGTTGGGGCGCTTACGGTTAATCACATTGGGACCTGGGGCTAGGAATGCTGCTGCAGAAGGTGCTTGGCCGTCAAGGCAACACCGCGATCCGGGTCATTGGTCATGCCGCAAAGTACATGCATCGCCGACTCGCCGGCAATCTCGGCTAAGGCAGCAGCCAGTCGTTGCCGAGCTGCGGGATCCACGAGTGTCAGAGCGTTGCCGATTGCCGCAATGACCTCGTCGGTGAGTCCAAAGGCTGCACATAGTTCAGCCAGTACCTCGGCGGCTTCAACATCGTCGTCACCATCGATGATCAAATCCACCAGTGTTGGGATCGCACTATGGCCACCTCGGCGTGCATGGGCAAGAGCTGCTCGGCGGTGCACGAACGGATCGGCGTGCGGATAGGCGTCGGCTAACGCAGTATTTGCGGCAGCCGATCCGAGCTTCGACAAAATGGTCACGGCACGGTGACGTCGCTGAGCACTGGGCGCTTGCAGTGCTTGTTGGACGGGTGGGATGGCCTGGTCGCCGATCTGTACCAGCGTCCAGTCCAGCGCCCCGGCGGCGTTGGTGTCGGTTTCTTGCAGGGCTGCGTCAATCAGCACGGTCACGTTGCGCGAGTGCTCTGGTGCTTGTAGGGAGAGCGCGAGGCGGAGGCGTTCAGATGGGTTGGTGGTGTTGAGTCCGTGCATCAGATCGATGGTCCCTAAGACGTCGGACCAGTCGGCGGGCTCGCTGTCTTTGATGCTCAGCAGGTGGTCGCGCAGGGCTTGCTGCTGGGCGATGCTGTCTTCGGTGCGTTGAAGGAGCCCGTCAAGTGTGGCTTGGGCATCAAAGGTGAGATTGTCGATGATGTCGGCGATCTCTCGAAGCCCGAGACCCAGCGAACGCAAGGCTTCGACTTGAAAGAGACGACGAATGTCATCCGAGGAGTAGCTTCGGTATCCGTTTGAGGTTCGGGTGGAAGCAGATACCAGCCCGAGGGACTCGTAGTATCGCAGCATGCGAGTGCTGATGCCGGATCGTTCGGCAACCTCACCGATCAGCATGATTTACTCCTTGCGTGGTGATCCCGAATGTTCTTCTTCGACACGTTGGGCTTGGTCCAGGAGCGTTTCGAAGGCGGCCTCCGGATTGGCCATGAGTAATAGCGTCGCTGTTGCATGAATCCGCACCCGGGCATCATCGCTGTGCTGGGCTTGTTCTATGACCGACGATACTGGATCACCCAGCGTGACAAAAGCGGCACTAAGGCTGCGCTGTACGTCGTGGTCGCCGCGACCAAATTGGGTGGCCAGGATGCTAGCCAAATTGAGCTGTTGTTCAGGGGGTACGAGACCGACGGCGGTTCGCCAGGCGGTTCGAGCAATCTCGTCGTCATCAGCGACCAGATGGTCTGTGGTGATGGCTTGCCAGGTGGTGGGTTCGCCGAGTTTCGACAGCGTGTGCAGGGCCTGACTTTGTGCCTGGGCCACCGGTGAGCTCAGGGCTGCGACGAGGTGCGGGACGACCTGGTCGTGATCGTGGCGGGTGAGCGCCCAGGTGATCATGTCACGAACGAAGAAGTCAGATTCGGCCGCGACGTGACGCATCAGGATGGTAATAAAGGTTGGATCAGGCGTGGTGCCTGCCGTCAAGGCGGCTTGTAATCGAGTGGATGGGTTGTGGCTGTCCAGACCGCTCTGCAGCCTGTCGGCAAGACTCATCACGTTTGGTGTATTGGTCATTGGTATCTACCTCCAGTGGCCAGTCAACACCTTGACACAGTGTGAAGGTCAACAACCCTGGCGGACTGTTCAATCGGCCGCCAATACATCAGCAGGTCGATGCCCTTTCAACGGTTCGTTGAAAGGGCATCGACCTGTGGACTACTCCAAACCGTGATCTACGAGATCTGTGAGGCCTGTGCCTTGTCGGTACTGGTGGGCAGGTCTTGGACCTGTGCCGCCTGGTGCGATCCGGACTGGCGACCGTTTCGCAGCAGCCGCATGGCGTTGAGGATGACGATCAGCACTGAGCCTTCGTGGACCAGCATGCCCAGTGCCATGGTGACGTTGCCGGCAAAGACACCGACCAGCAGCGCGGCCACCGTGGCCAGTGCGATGACGATGTTTTGTTTCATCACGCGGTTGGTGCGCTTGGCGAGGCTGATGGCCTCGGGCAGTTTCAGCAGGTTATCCCCCATCAGGGCAATATCTGCTGTTTCAATGGCCACTGCCGAACCGGCAGCACCCATGGCAACACCGATGTCTGCTGTCGCAAGGGCAGGTGCGTCGTTGACGCCGTCACCAACCATTGCCACGGTGTGACCCTGTTGCTGCAGTTCCACGACCGCATCGAGTTTGTCTTCTGGAAGTAACGAGGCATGAATTTCGTCGATCCCGGTGGCTTTCCCAATGGCTTCGGCCACTAGATGGGTGTCACCGGTGAGCATGACGACTTTCGATACGCCTGCATCGTGAAGTTGCGCGATCATCGCAGGGGCATCTGCCCGGATTTGATCTGCCACGGCGACGACGCCAATGATGTGCTCATCGACGGCGACGATCATCGGAGTCTTCCCCGCGCTTGCAAAAGAATCTGCCGCAGCTGTCGCTTCGAGCAGTCCCTCGACCTCATGGTCAGCCATAAGGGCTGGGTTTCCGATCAGAATCTGGTGACCGTCAACGTCAGCGACAACACCTTTACCGACCACTGGTGTGACATCTTCCGGTAGGTTTACTGGTGCTACACCGTGTTCGGCTGCGGCCTGCAGAATCGGGGTTGCCAGCGGGTGCTCAGAACCCGCTTCGGCGGCGGCAGCCCACGCCAAGACCTCGTCCTTCGTCATAGTGGGGCTCAGCACGAACACATCAGTGAGTTTGGGCTTTCCTTCGGTCAGCGTACCGGTCTTATCTACAGCGACCGCAGAGATCTTCCCGGAGGTCTCCAGATACTCGCCACCCTTGATCAGGATGCCGTTGCGTGCGGCTCGACCGATACCGGCCACGATCGCGACGGGAATCGAAATGACGAGGGCACCCGGGCAACCGATCACTAATAAGGTCAGTGCCAACACGACGTCCTGGGTGATCAGTCCGGCAAGTAGTGCCAGAATCATGACCGCCGGGGTGTACCACGTAGAAAACCGGTCAATAAACGCTTGGGTCTTTGCCTTCGCGTCTTGGGCTTCTTCGACCCGGTGAATGATGCGTGCCAAGGTGGTATCGGCACCAATGCCGGTGGCCTCAACCTGGAGAAACCCTCCGTTTGAAATGGTCCCCGCATACACTAAGTCCCCTTGGGATTTTTCAACAGGAATGGATTCGCCGGTGATCGAGGCTTCATCGATCGAACCGGTTCCGGCAAGCACTACGCCATCGACCGGTACTTTGGCACCGTTTTTGACTAACACGGTTTCGCCGCTTGCTACCTCGTGTGCAGGGATTTCATATTGCGTTCCCTCACGTAGTACTACCGCGGTATCTGGAGCGACCGCGACCAATTCGGCCAGGGCGGAACGAGTCTTATTCATGGTGCCAGCCTCAAGAGCATGACCAATCGAGAATAAGAAGGTGACGGCGGCGGCTTCCCAGAAGTTCCCGATGATAATCGCACCGATGGCAGCGACGGAAACGAGCAGGTCAATACTGATCATCTTGGTGCTGAGCGCTCGAACTGCCGAGATAAGAATTTGATAGCCGGCTACCACAGCTGCAATGAGCATGAAGAGGTTTGCCAAGGTGAATTCATCTAGGCCATGGTGTGCGTGAGCGCCGGCATCTACCCACCAGCGTGGTCCAAAGATAACGTTGAATGCGCCGTCGGCCAGGTGCTCAACCGCAAATGATGCGATGATCAACAACCCTGAGATGGCCGGGATGGCCCATTTCCCGCGCAACCATGCTTGAAGCTTGTGCAAGTTCCTCGCCCCTTTCGTAGTAAGTCAACAGTGTGTAGTCAGAAATCGGGTGGCTAGCTGGTTGAGCAAGCCACCCGAGATTGGTTGTTAGAACGCTGATGGTTTCGCGGTGTAGCCCGCTTTGGCTACCGCATCGACCAGATCATCCACCGAGGATTGCGCCTCGTCATGGTCAACTTCGATGCGCGAGCTGGCGAAATGCACGGTGACGTCGTTGACGCCGGGGAGTTTGCTGACGCGCTTTTCGATCTTGGTGACACATGACGGGCAGGAGAAGCCTTCGGCACGAAGCAGAGTGTGAGTGTTTGGGGTGGTCATGGTGTGTTCCTTTCCACATACTTTCGAATTCTTTTCCTCAACTTCTGAGGATTTATCTTTAGATTATCCGGTGGCTGATCAAAGAGCCTTGACGAACGTCAAGCCGGATGTGCTGGGCTGTTGTAGCCTGTCAGCATGCGGGAATTACCGATTCGAGATATTACTGTCCACGACGACAACTGTGTTCGTCGAGTTCCGATTTTTGCCGGGCTGACTGCGACCCAACAAGATTTAGTGGCGACCATGGCGCGCCCGCAGTTTTTAGATGACGGCGAACTCGTCCACCGCGTTGGGGAACGCACGGGCAAGATGTTCGTGGTGCATTCGGGGCAAGTGAAATTGCATCGAGTCTTACCGACCGGCAGGAAATTATTGATCCGGGTGGCACAGCCCGGCGAGACCGTGGGCGAGCATGCGTTCTTGACGAGCAGCCCCACACTTGATGAAGCCGAGGCCATGGATGGCACCCGGTTATGTGTATTTGTCCATGATGATCTGGCAGGTCTGATTCAGCGCTATCCCGACATTGCCCATCGCATGCTGGTCACCCTGGGTGAGCGACTGGCACAGACCGAACATCAACTGACGTTAAATACCCAGAGTGTGGACGTGCGGATCGCGGATTATCTGCTCCAGCAGCCATTGCTACGCGACGGTCAGTCCAGCGAGTCGATGCGGGTGCGTTTGCCCCTGGATAAAAAGGATGTAGCGTCCCTGTTGGGGACGACGCCGGAGTCCTTTAGCCGAGCCTTGGCACGGCTTCGGACCAAAGGACTGATCAGTGTCGACGACGACACGGTGACCCTGTCAGACCCCGATGCGCTGGAAGCTCTCGTGGCCGGGGCCGCCTAGCGATATGCCCGGTGATACTGGATCGGGGTTGGTGGGGTCTTGTGGCGCAACACCTGGGCGGCATGGATTGGGAAATCTGCATTACGTAGGGATTCGCGACCTACCAACACGACGTCGGCTTGCTCAGTGGCCAGGATGTGCTCGGCCTGGAATGGTTGAGTGATCAGACCAACTGCGGCGGTGGGAACGCCGGTGCGCTCTCGGATGGTTTCGGCAAATTTCACCTGGTAGCCAGGCCCGGCAGGGATTTTGGCGGGCAGGTTTGACCCCGAGGACACATCGATCAGGTCCACACCGTGTTCGCTCAACCATTGGACAACCTGGACGGTGTCATCAATCGTCAGCCCGTCATCAATCCAGTCCACCGCAGACAGGCGCACCAGGAGCGGCATGTCTGATGGGATCTCGTTTCGGATGGCATCGACAACCTGCAGCAAGAATCGTGCTCGGTTTTCCAGCGAGCCGCCGTGGTCGTCGTCACGGGTATTGCTCAGTGGCGAGAGGAATTCGTGTAACAGGTAGCCATGCGCCCCGTGGATCTCGATGAAATCAAATCCTGCTTGCACGGCACGACGCGCAGAGGTCTGAAACGCAGCGATGAGCTCTTCGATACCTGTGCGGTCCAGGGCTTTGGGAACAGCGAGTTCTGGGTAGGCCAGAGCAGAAGGGCCAACGGTTTCCCAGCCACCGTCGGCAACTGGCACGGTGCCGGAATGATCCGGCTCAAAGGTGCGATAGGTACTGGCTTTGCGTCCGGCGTGGGCCAACTGGATGCCGGCTTTGGCACCTTGTGACTGCATGAAAGCAACCATTGGCGCCAACGCATCGCGTTGTTCATCGTTCCACAGGCCAAGGTCTTGTGGGGAGATACGTCCTTCGGGTGTCACGGCGGTGGCTTCCACAAT
>NZ_DYXC01000148.1 GCF_020742345.1 Enteractinococcus helveticum
CCCGGAAACCACGATCACAAGACTGGTTTCCGGGTTGTTTCAACACCCAAAATCAGGAATCTATACACACATTTTGGGCCTTACCCCAATTAAGCCGACCCCGCCTTCAGGATCTCATTGGCACGGCGCAGCTGAAGCATTCTCACGCTTCAACTTCCGGATCTGCTCCTGGGCATCCGTGGGTACACCTGGCTTCTTGCCGGTATCCACCTCGGCTTGTTCCACCCACCGCCGCAACGTCTCAGTAGCAATACTCAGCTTCGGTGCAGTCTCACGAATCACCGTATACCGACTCGGTGCGTCTTCATCTTCTAGCCGGTCAAACACCATGCGCGTGGCAGGATCTTTAATCGATTGAGGGTACTTCCTTGGCATATTTCCATCCTCTCAAATTAGGACGGAACAAAACCCAGGACGGTTCATTCATCGCCCTCGCCAGACGCCGCCTCGACACGCTGTATGCCATGCTGCGCGACGGTACCTTCTACCAAGACCCGGTACCTTAAAAGACGGACCACAATCTTGCCAAAGCAGCTTGACAAAAACGATAGAGGAACCCCCGCCACACAATAACGAGGGGCCAAACAAGGGGCTACACGGGAACGAGCAGAAAACAGACGGCTGAGTATCTTCCTCTATTCCCCAATGAGCTTGGTCATAGCCATGGACACGGTACAGGAGTGGGCGCACTAGGGCCTCACAGAAGCGGCGGGCATCGCTTTCGTACCAGTTGTCGTTATCGCAGTCTCGGTATTCGTACCGTTCTATCTGTTTCTAGATGTTGTCCGCATAGAAATACAGCGAACCGTTCTTAGGCGGCCTCACGCGGGGTTAACCCAGTTAATGCAATATCAAGAACCCGGTCGCTCCATGCTCTCTCCAGCGGCCCGGACTGGAACAATAAGCGGAAATAAATCGGGGCATAAATCAAATCGGCAACACCGACGGAATCCAGTTCCGACCAGATATCGCCTTCTTCTTGGGCACGCCGAATTATCGAGACAGCTGCGGCGCGCCGATTATGCCAAAAACGTTCCTTGAATTCCTTCATTGCGCTCTGGTCGTGCTGACACTCGGCGATCAGTTGGGAAATAAGACGCCCTTCATGGGTCGCATACGTTTCTACTAGCGCCCCCATATGTTCGCGCAACGCCTCGAGTCCTGGCAAATCATCGCGTACAGGCGTACGTGCAATATGGCTGGCTACGAAACTATCAATAACGACCGCAACTTTACTGGGCCACCACCGGTAGATCGTGGTCTTACTGACACCAGCCACTCGGGCTATTCGCTCAATCGAGAGTTTCTGTACCGATATCCCCTCGCCGCTATCTGGGTCGAGAAGTTCCATTGTGGCCTCAAGAATCGCCTTATGACTTGCTTCACTACGTACTGCCATGCAACCGATACTACACCCATTCGATACGACACGGTCACCCTCGGAGCCTTACTGCAAAATGCACCACAAAAACCCCCAAAGATGTGATGCACAACACGGCCCTTTGATGTATATTCGATACGACACGACCTGTATCGACAGGTTTTCTTCACACTTCTAGTTTCATGCAAGGTTTAAAATGTGTACCAAATCTTCCAACGGACACACGTTGTCGGAGGCCATAGATGCCGGTGGCCTCAACTGGCGTCACTGGCTGTTTTTCGGCCTCCTTTTCTTCCTATTCGTCACCGATGGCATGGACGCCACGATCGTCAGCCACATCTTCCCTTCCCTTATCTCTGAGAGGGCCTCTCGGTTGGCGGAGGGATTTCTCTCGTGGTCACCGGCGGCTTTATTTTCATGGGCATCGGAGCCCTGATTTCTGGACGCCTCTCCGACCTCTTAGGACGGAAGGTCGTACTGATTGCTGCAGGTCTACTCTTTGCGATCGGGACTGGCCTCGGTGGCACTTCTCCAGATTTCAATATGTTCATGATCTGGCGCTTCCTCGCATGCCTAGGCATTGGCGCAGTCCTACCGACCGGCGTTGCGCTGCTATCAGACCTGATTCCCGGGAAACAGCGTGCCGCCATGGTTGCCGCCTCATATGCTGGACTTGGCATAGGCACCTCCCTTGGTGCGGTCCTGGCCGGATTTGTGCTCCCCACCCTTGGGTGGCAGACCCTCATGTACCTGGGTGGCATCCTTCCTCTTGTGTTCATTACACTTATTTGGCTCATCATCCCCGAATCCCCAATATTCTTGGCCCACAAAGGACATCACGGCCGTGCGCGCCATGCGCTACTGCGAATCAACCCACGTATTAATGTGGAAAGCATCGACCTGGCGAGTGCGGAAATCTCAAGTCACTCCACCCGCGGAATGAAGCAGCTTCTCACGTCTACCTTCCGCCGAACCACCATCGCCCTATGGGTTTTTGCGTTCTTTTCTTTGGGAACCCAGATGGTCATTGTGCAGTACTTGCCGCTGCTCTTACAACAGCCCTCCCCGGGCCTGGATACCGCCCAGAGCAGCACTATCTTTGCGCTCTATGGCTTTGCCAGCGTTTTGAGCATGCTCTTGCTGGGCTCGGTTCTGGTCAAGCTGCCGATGTACCGTACAGTCGCAGTAGCGATAACCCTCGCGGCCCTTACCGCAGTCTTGGTGAGCGTCACTTCGGATGCCGGCTTCGGCACCTTGCTCATCACCTTGACAGCGGCAGGATTCTTCATCCCTGCGGCCGTGGGCCCCACACGCAATGTGCTCACGGTGGGTGCCTATCCAGCTGACCTCAAGGGCACCGGCTTAGGCGTCATGGAACTTTATGCCCGACTCGGATCGGCAGGCCTTGGCGCCGCTGGAGGAGTCGTCGCTGGCGCAGGAATTGGCCTTGGTGGCTTCTTCCTGGTCCTCCTCGTGCCCTTGGGCATTCTTGGCGGCTCACTTGGCGTACTCAAACGCTCGCAACAGCGCAAAACAAAACAAGCACATGCTGAAGAGAAGCCACTTGTGAATTCTCTGACCTAGATAAGCCTACACCTATGCGGATGCTGCACACCACTGTGCAGCCAGTGCACTATCAACTCCACTTTCGCCTAAAAGCTCGAAGAACTTGGTGTGATGAGTATCACCACATGCGCGAATTTCGAAAGGAAGACTACGATGACTCAAAACGTTGAAAACCTGACCAAAGCTGTCCCACCCGGCGTCACCGAAGAAGGCCTAGAAAAGGCCCTGGAGGCCTTCGTTGCAGCGTTGGGCGCAGAGAAGGTCGCCTCCGACGACGAGACCCTTAAGGCTTACCGCGACCCGTACCAAATCTCTACTTGGACCACCAACCTTGCTGCTGCTGTCATCAAGCCCACCAGCACCGAAGAGGTCCAAGAGATCGTCCGTCTGGCAAATGAGCACCGCATCCCGCTGTGGCCGATTGGTCGTGGAAAAAACAATGGTTACGGCGGACCGGCTCCACAGGTCAACGGATCGATCATTGTGTCGTTTGAAAACATGAACCGAGTGCTGGAGATCAACGAAGAGCTGGGTTACGCCATGGTGGAGCCCGGCGTCAGCTGGATCGACCTGTATGAGGCAATCGAAGCCGGCGGGCACGATTTGGCAGCTTCCATCGTTGACGTTGGCTGGGGTGGCGTCGTTTCAAACACCCTGGACCATGGGCTGACCTACATGCCCTACTCAATCGACCAGGCGTCGCACTGTGGGATGGAAGTTGTTCTACCCGACGGCGACCTCATTCGCACAGGCATGGGCGCGATGGAAGGCAATAAGACCTGGCCGCTGTATAAGCGCGGTTTAGGCCCAACGTCGACCGAACTCTTCATGCAATCGAACTACGGCATTGTCACGAAAATGGGCTACTGGCTCACGCCTAAGCCCGAAGTGTACATGCCATTGTGGCTCCGCTCTTGGAACGACGATGACATCGGCCCTATCGTGGATGCACTTCGTGAACTCATGCTTGATGGCACAATCGATATGCGCCCACAGTTCTCCAACACACTGATTATGGCCTCCATGATGTCATCCCGCAAAGATTGGTGGGATGGCGACGGCCCGTTGCCAGAACACATCATCGACAAAATCGCAAAAGAACTGGACCTTGGCCGCTGGATGATGCGCTTTGCCCTCTATGGCGATGAAGCAGTAGTAGATCACCGTTACGCGAAGCTCAAGAAGCGTTTCGAATCGATTTCCGGCGTTGAAGTCACCGGCGAAAAATACGAAAAATCCGAGTGGAAGAATCTCCAAAACCCACACGAACAGATCCAAATCGGGATCCCGAACCTCGACCTATACAAAATGGCCTCATGGTACGGCGGAGAAGAAGGCGGACACGTCGACTTCTCACCAGTTATTCCAATGACCACCACCGATACCCTGACCGCGCTGTCTTTCATGAAAGAAATGGTCCAGGAAGCCGGCCTAGACCACATGGCCGGTCTGCTTCCTATCAACGCGCGGTCGACCACCTTCATCAATGTGCTTGCTTTCGACACCAAGGATGAAGATCAAACCCGTCGAGCGTACGAAGTTGCCAAGAAGATGGTGGCCATCGCCGGCAAGAAAGGCTACGGCGAATACCGTGCACACCTCTCATTCATGGACCTCGCTGCGGACCAGTTTGGATTCAACAACCACTCGCAACGACGCTTCAATGAAACCATTAAAGACGCCCTCGACCCCAACGGCATCCTCGCTCCAGGCAAGTCAGGAATTTGGCCGGCCCGCCTACGCAACGGCAATAACGCCTAGTCTCGTAGCGATCAGCGGCAACGCGCTCGCAAGCCTCAGGCGCCACTCCTAATCACTATACGGGTGCCCTGCTTCCAGCTGGAGGTAGGACACCCCGTTTTTGCCCATTATTGACGCTGCTCGGTTCACCCAGCAGACCTACATGGAGCGTATTTCATCACTATTTGCTTTCAATGATCGCCCCGAAACCTCAGGAGGTCCGCAATCCTTCGACTGGAGATTGCATAAAAGTCGAAGACGAAAACACGCCTTAATGAGAACCTTATAAACCAACTAATTTTTATCCTTATTTTATAAGAACAGTCGTACAGTGAGGACGAGAAATGAAGACGTGTAAGGCCAAGCGAATTACATCAAAAGCTTTACTCGGGGTGCCTCTGAGTGCATTGGCACTCACACTGGCATTAACCGGGTGTGAAGCAGCCCCGAACCTGCAAGAGGAAGAAGCGGTCTCCGAAACTGCCGATCAGGAACAACCCAATATACTAATGGTCCTTCTCGATGATCTAGGGTATAGCGATTTAGGGGCATACGGCGGAGAAGTTGAAACTCCCAATATCGATGCACTTATAGCCGAGGGGACTCAGTTCACTAATTTTCATACGACTCCCCTTTGTGCCCCTACCCGAGCGGCCCTAATGACCGGGCAACATCCTCACAAGGTGGGATTGGGTTCGATGGAAGGGCTGACCCCACCGGGAGTCCCGACCTCAACGCCCGGATACCGAGGAAGCCTTGAAGGTGATTTTGAGGGTATCGCTGAAGTCTTAAGTGAGACGGGATATGAAACCTATCAGGTTGGTAAATGGCACCTTGGCGGAGAGAGCGGCCAAACCCCTCAGGATCTCGGCTTTGACGGAAATTTCACCTTATACGACGCCGGGGCCTCATACTACGCAGATGGGTTGCGCCTTTTCCCTCGTCCAGTTGAGCCTTTCGATACCGCCATTCATGAGCGTAACGGCGAGCCTTTGGATTCCCTTCCTGAGGACTTTTTTTCTACACGCTCCTACACGGATGAGATGATTCAAATGTTGGAAAACAATGAGGGCTCAGACGATCCATTCTTTGGCTACCTTGCCTATACCGCCCCACACGATCCGCTGCATGTCGAAAATGACACTCTCATCGAAACGTATGAGAAGCTCTATCTCTCTGATTACAACTTTGAAGAACTTCGCGATCTACGAGTAAAACGCATGGAGGATCTCGGGCTGATTGACGAAAACATCGACACCCGCTGGTTAGAAAGTTCCCCTGCCTGGGATGACCTGGATAATGAGCAACGAACGGATCTAGCACACCGCATGGCGGTCTACGGCGCTGTTCTCCATGAAACAGACCAGCATATTGGACGACTGGTAACCTATCTAAAGGAAACAGACCAGTACGACAATACGCTTATAGTTCTGGCCAGTGATAATGGGCCTTCTGCGAGCACCCAAGATAACTACGCTCGGATCGCGCCCGGTGTCCCAGAGTGGTACGAGCAGAA
>NZ_DYXC01000149.1 GCF_020742345.1 Enteractinococcus helveticum
GGGGTTGTCCTGGCTGCCGCCGGAGTTGCCGCTGGCATGCGCTGGTACCGCAATTGCGGCCCGGGCACCACGGCACTGCTGTCGACCATCTACATCGGCGCCTTTGGTGCCTCCCACCCGCTGGCCAAAAAGATTGGCGCCTGGCCAGCCGTGCTCGTCTCAACCGCTGCCGCCGCTGGCGCCGCACGGGTGCTCAACGACACTAAATGACCACTGAACACCGCGAAACCGGCTGGGAAGAACGCGAAGTCGGCGTTGGACCCTGGCAAGGCGACTGGCCCGAAGGCGACCACTGGGATCAAGAACTGCTAGCTGAAGGCGACCGTCGCAACGTCGCCGATCAGTACCGCTACTGGACGGTTGAAGCCATCGTGGCTGATCTGGATACCAAACGCCACCCGCTGCACATCGCCATTGAAAACTGGCAGCACGACTTCAACATTGGCACCGTGGTACGCACCGCCAACGCGTTCAACGTGGCCGGCGTGCACATCATTGGGCGTCGTCGGTGGAACCGCCGCGGGGCCATGGTGACCGATAAATACATGCACGTCCACCACCACCCAACCGTCGAAGACTTCCTGTCCTGGGCGAAATCCCAGGACCTGCCGGTCTTCGGGGTGGACTTATTCCCCGACTCGGTGCCCATCGAAACCTTCGAATTTCCGCAAGCCTGTGTCATGGTCTTCGGCCAAGAAGGCCCCGGGCTGTCGCAAGAAATTCACGACGCCGCCCAAGCCACCCTGTCGATCGCCCAGTACGGTTCCACCAGGTCAATCAACGCCGGCAGTGCAGCAGGTATTGCCATGCACTCCTGGATCCGCCAACACGGTGCCCCAGTTCGCTAGACTAAGCCGAAGAATCTCAAGTTTCATACCCAAGGAGCTTTCATGGCCTTTGCCACCCCAGACCAGTACGCCGAAATGATCGACGCCGCCAAGACCGGCGGATACGCGTATCCTGCCATCAACGTGACCAGCTCACAAACCCTCAACGCAGCCCTGCGCGGCTTCGCCGAAGCAGAATCCGACGGCATCATCCAAATCTCCAACGGCGGGGCAAACTACTTCTCCGGCTCCAATATCAACGACATGGTCACCGGCTCCCTGGCATTTGCTGCCTTCGCCCGCGAAGTCGCCAAGAACTACGGGGTACGCATCGCTATTCACACCGACCACGCCATGCGCGACAAACTGGACAACTGGGTTATCCCACTGATGGACGCCTCCGAGGCCGAAGTCAAAGCCGGTCGAGACCCCATCTTCCACTCCCACATGTGGGATGGCTCGGCAGAAACCGTGCCAGAAAATCTGCGCATCGCCGAACAGCTCCTCGAACGCACCCACTTCAATAAGCAGATCCTGGAAATCGAAGTTGGCGTCGTCGGCGGCGAGGAAGACGGCTACGCAGCCGAAATCGATGAAAAACTCTACTCAACCGTTGAAGACGGCATGGCCACCATCAAAGCCCTAGGAACCGGCGAAAATGGTCGCTACATCACCGCGCTGACCTTCGGCAACGTGCACGGTGTTTATAAGCCAGGATCCGTGCAGTTGCGCCCGGGCCTGCTCAAAGAAATTCAAGACGCCGTAGGTGCCGAAATCGGTCAAGAGCGACCATTCGACCTGGTCTTCCACGGCGGCTCCGGCTCCTCGGCACAAGACATTGCCGATGCCGTGTCCTACGGTGTTATCAAGATGAACGTTGACACCGACACCCAGTACGCATTCACCCGTCCGGTGGCCACACACATGTTTGAAAACTACGACGGCGTACTAAAGATCGATGGCAACGTAGGCGATAAATCCAAATACGACCCACGCTCCTGGGGCAAAGCCGCCGAAGCCAATATGGCCGCCCGCGTTGTTGAAGCCTGCCAGAACCTGGGCTCAGCCGGAAAATCCTTGAAGTAACATGGCCGAATCAACATGGGTGCAGATCAGCATCTACGTGCCAATGGGGAACGCCGAAGACGTGCGCCGAGCGCTCGACCAGGCAGGTGCCGGGCGTCTTGGCAACTATCGGGGTGCCAGCTGGTCCACCACCGGCGTCGGACGCTTCACCCCGATGGAAGGCGCCCAACCGACCATCGGTGCGGTTGGGGTCCCATCAGATGTTCCCGAACATAAAATTGAAGTTCTGGCACCGCGCGAGATTGCCCGCAGCGTGATTGAAGCGGCCATTGCCGCGCACCCGTATGAGGAACCCGCCTACTATGTGACCGAAGTCTTCATGGCTGACGAACTCTAAGTGATCTTGTGTAGGTCGGCGATCAGGTGGTTTTGCATCTGCTCGCCGACCGCAGCCATGTCAAACTCGTGATGCACCGAGGTCCGATCCGAGGAAAACACGTAGTGTCGGGCCGTTTGTTCGACCAACTTGGCGGTCGTGGAGTTTTGGATTTCTGAATATCCCAGAACGATCGTCAGGCTGCCATCGTCATTGACGGTCGCGGTACCTTCTAACAGTTCCGACTGGCCCGTCGGCTGGGCCAACACAAACTCAATATGGCCACTTTCGCGTGGTCGGAAATAGCCAACCTCGGTATGCATTGGTACGCCGTCAGGGTTGGTGGTTTTTTGTTCATACCGCAAAAACGGTTTACCGGCGACGGCGGAAAACGTGATGGTCTCGGTGTACTCGAAACTCTCAATAGTGGGGTAGTGGCCACGACCTTGACCCTGCCAGGTCCCGATCAGAAATCCGTAGGGTTCGACTAATTCGTGCAAGCTCATACTGTTCAACCCTAACCGTTGGATGCCCCTGACGGCAGAGTTGCTGCTTTCGCCAGACCGGAGTCCTGTTGTCTAGTATCTGGCCATTCGACTCACTACACTGATTCTAAGTCGTCAGGGATTCACCGCTGGCTAGGCATGATGCCAGGTTCCCGACTGAGAATGAGAGGAACATTATGGCTGAGACTCCATGGTGGGCATGGATTGCGATCGTCGCTATTGTCATGTGGGGCATTATTATGGTGGCCAATACCGTTGCCCACAGGCCACGAGCCAATGACACCTCCGCAGCGGATCGAGAAGAAATTGAACAACTCAAACGCCGTGTTGAAGAACTCGAATACCGTTTGAACCGCCGAGACTGATAACGCACGATCCCGGCCAGACGTATTCCAGGTCCGGCCAGGCAGTTTCGGAACGCACTACTAGGCGGGACCATCGCTTTCCCGAAGAGCCGGATTGTGGAACAGCTCAGGTTGAGGGCTCAGATGCTATTGGTAGGCGGCAATATGAGTCTGTGATAGCCAGTACAATTGTCGTGAAATGTGCAATATCATGTAGACACGTAGCACCTTGAGGGAAGTAGCGGTCATGTCTAGAGAAATTGAACCCACCACAACTGCGCGCATTTCAGCTGAAATCATCGGCACATTCATATTAGTCTTCGGTGGTGTTGGTACCGCAGTGCTTGCCGGAGCACATGTTGGATTCCTTGGTATCGCACTAGCATTCGGTCTGACGGTCGTTGTCGGGGTCTATGCATTCGGCCCAGTCTCAGGTGGCCACTTCAACCCCGCGGTCACAATCGGGTTAGCAACAGCCGGGCGTTTCCCATGGAAAGACGTACTGGGCTATGTCATCGCCCAGATCATCGGTGGTGCCCTAGCCTCGACACTGCTGTTCATTATCGCCATCGACCGCGAAGGTGTGGACCTCGGAAACTTTGCCTCCAACGGCTACGGCGAAGCATCACCAGACGGTTATGGACTGCTCGCCGTGATCCTGATTGAAGTCATCCTCACCGCCGTCTTCCTCTTCGTTATCATTGGGACGACGTCCACCCGAGCCACCGTCGGATTCGCACCGTTAGCCATCGGATTGACACTGACACTGATCCACCTGATCGCGATCCCCGTTTCGAATACCTCCGTCAACCCAGCCCGTTCCATCGCCGCTGCAATCTACGGTGGGGGAGAGTCATTGATGCAGCTGTGGGTCTTCCTGATCTTCCCGGTCATAGGTGCTGTGATCGCTGGGCTGCTCTTCCGTCCCCTGCTCGACGGCGTCCAGGAAGCCAAATCAGCTCCGCTGGAAGAGCTCTAACATTTACTTCGTAAAACTGTTCGGAACTCAACCGATGTTTGAGCTCCGAAAAGTAGGTCTTTTAACGATCCGCCTTTCGGAGCTATCCAACGAACTTCGCTGCCGGTTGTTGAGCCAACTTCTTTACCACAACAGCAGCACCGGCAACTCCGACAAGCAGCCCGACCCCAATGATTTTCCGGCGTCGCTGACGAAGTTTCCCATGCCAACCTCCGTGTACGGCGAGAACATCACCACTCATCATAGATTCATAGAGGTTTCCTGAAGTATCGGGGGCAGAATGCTTGCGGGATAGATGAGTTCGGTCGACCTGCAACGCCATCAAACGTTCCGTAGCTTCCGGTGCGGCACGGTGCCGTTTGATTATCTGCTTGGCTCCGGCCCCCACAGCAATTTCTGCCTTCGGTTTTACGGCAGCTTTGACGATGGCTTGAGCAATAGTTTCGGGCGGGTACACCGGTGGCATCGCTCGGACTTCACGTCCACTGTAGTTGGCTGCCCGACTAAATAGCGGAGTATCAACAGCGGGCGGCAGTATGTTTACGACGTGAATGTCGTGTTCTTTTGCCAACCACAGTTCTGAACGCAGACTCACCGATAGCGCACTGACAGCAGCCTTCGACATAGAATATGCCGCGGTAAATGGTTGCGGCACATTGCCCACCGCGGATGAGACGTTGATCAGCACGCCATGACCCTGGTTTTTCATGTGAGAGATCGCAGTGCGACTGCCATGTACATAACCCATGACGTTGGTCTCGAGCACCCGTTGGAAGTGGTCCAGCGGCACGGTATCGACTGCTCCGAAAAGATGGACCGCTGCACTGTTAACCCAAACATCAATCCGGCCAAAGCGTTCCACCGCTTGCCGAGCCAGGGCCTCAACAGCCTGGGCAGATGTCGTATCGGTTGGTACAGCAAGTGCTCTCACACCGAATTTTCGACATTCTTTGGCGGTCTTGTCTAATGCTTGTTCACCTCGGGCCGCCAGAACGACGTTGCTGCCAGCACGTGCAAATTGTCGAGCCGTGGCCCGACCAATACCGCTGGATGCGCCGGTGATCACCACAACGGCACCCTTGAGCCGAACCTTCGATTTCATCTATGCCTCCTAGCGGTGTCGAAGCGGTTGACCTACTCTTGCATTTGCATGTAGTCCAGCGAAGTCTGAACGGTTTGTCCACTTTCCCAAGCATTGGCACCGGGTTGCACCATGGGTGTGGGAATGTCCTCACGCTGTTGCCGGACTTTCTGCGTTGAAATGCCCAACGACCGGTCGCGATGCTGCAACAGGTCTTCGCGCAGCTGACCATCAGCGGTGAAACCCATCATCAATTGTGGAATACCATACGGAAAATCTTCGCGATCATATTGCCAGGTATGGAAGGTTTTACCGTAGGTGGTGACGAGATCTTTAAAATACGCGTGCTCTGCTAGCTGTGGGACGCCGGGCGCAACGAGTGAACCGGATTTCACTTCATAGTGGTGACTGTGCCACAACTGCTTTTCTTCTTCGTCCAGTGTTTTGAACCGCTCTTCGCTAATGATGTATTCGATACCGATAAGCCGTGCATCGGGTTCGTTGCTGTCGAAGATAACGCACTGGTGCAGGTCATGGCGTAGGTGAATACAAAAATGTGTTGCCTCGACCTGGCGCCCCATATCGTCTGCATAGAAGTGGAAGCCATTGAGATAGGTGCTCATGGCGTCCAGCGGATATTTATGTTGCATGAGATTCGAGCTGATATCCAACATGCGATGTTTGACCGGATGGCCCTGACTAATTTTGGCGGTGGTCATGATTTTCTGGCCAGCGATAATTCCGGCTGCGGTTGCTGCGCCTGCCGCAATACCGAGGCCAATGCTTTTCAGATAATTCTGTCCCATGTCGAGACTCTACCGACTACGCATAGGTATAGAAATAGGTACCAGATATTGAAATGATTCAACACAAAACAGATGATCTGACTGTGCCTACGCTTTGAATGGGTCAACTGCGACGCACCAACTTTTGTTGGACAAGCATTCGACCGAGTTTCGAAAGCTAGGACGTCTCAAGAGAACCTGTTCTACACGAGAGAT
>NZ_DYXC01000150.1 GCF_020742345.1 Enteractinococcus helveticum
CACAAAAGACCGTAGTCAGCCCACTGCCCCAAATGCAGGAACGAAATAGTTCGCCGCCTGTGACCGCATTCTTGCCGAGCGCCCGAAGATAGGCCACGGAAATAGCCGAAGGGGATAGAGTATGCGTTATAACACATAATAAAATGGCACTACAGCGATCCAGGAGACGCCGATGGCCACTCGCTCATTCCGAGATATTGCGACGAAGAACCGCGAAAAATGGAGCGCGAGTGCACATAATCTGGCACAACGCTTATCCGCTCAACTTGAAGCAGAGACCACCGCGCAAGAAGCACTCGGTCGTCAGCTTGCCGAGGCCCGAAAATTAGCTCACCTCACACAGCCGCAGCTGGCCCAGCAAACAGGACTCCAGCAAGCAGACATCAGTCGTATCGAACATGGCTTAGGCAACCCCACACGAGATACCTTGCTCAAGCTAGCAGATGCTCTGGGCATGGAAATCGTCCTACGGCCTAAAGAAGGAGAGACAAAGGTCCAGATCTGACAACCATACTCAGACGCACGTCCACGAATGAGAAAAATCAACCAGAATTTCTCATCCGTGGGTGTCTGGTCAAACTTCGATACTATTCCTGAGCTTCGGGCTGTTCAGCCCACCAGTCTAATAGCGCCTGCTTGGATGCCTCAAAATCTGAGGGCCCTTCATCTAACCGGCGGTCCAGTAGATACTTATAGGCACGCCCAACGAGGGGACCGGGCTTGATGCCGAGAATCTCCATAATCTGCTTGCCATCAAGATCCGGCCGGATTGCCGCCAGTTCCTCTTCCTTCGCCAGCTGATCAATGCGGGCTTCTAGATCATCATAAGCAGCGGCCAAACGACGTGCCTTGCGCTTATTCCGCGTGGTCACATCCGAACGGGTCAACGCATGCAGGTGCTTGAGTAAATCACCGGCATCAGTCACGTAGCGGCGCACGGCCGAGTCGCTCCATTCGCCGTCACCATATCCATAAAACCGCATGTGCAGCTCAACCAGGCGGGCCACGGCTTTGGTCGTGTCCTTATCAAAACGCAGTTCACGCATCCGTTTGGCAACCATTTTGGCACCAACGACGTCGTGATGACGAAACGAAACCTTACCCCCGGCCTCAAAGCGCCGCGTTTTCGGCTTGCCAATGTCGTGCATCAGTGCGGCAAAGCGCAACACGAAATTCGGGGCAGCAAAGTAGTCGGCCTCGTGGTCGACCGCGTTTTCCATGACCTGCAGGGAGTGCTCGTAAACATCTTTGTGGCGGTGGGCATCATCTTGCGCATCACGCAGGGCGGGCAGTTCGGGCAGCACAAAGTCAGCAATACCAGAAGCTACCAGCAGTTCCAGTCCACGACGGGGTTTGGGTGCGATCATGAGCTTGACGAGTTCTTCGCGAATACGCTCCGCAGAGATGATGACAATGCGCGAACCCATGTCTTTCATGGCTTCGGCAACATCGGGGGAGACGGTGACCCCAAGTTGAGCGGCGAATCGTGCGGCACGCATCATACGCAACGGGTCATCAGAAAACGATTGCTGCGGGGTGCCCGGGGTTTCCAGTACCCCCGACACCAAAGCTTTTAGCCCGCCAAACGGATCGATGAGTTCAAAATCCGGCAGACGTAGCGCCATCGCATTGACCGTAAAATCGCGACGGCGCAGATCCTCAACCAAATCGGTTCCAAACACCACCTCGGGTTTGCGAGAATCTGGATCGTATTTCTCATCCCGGTAAGTGGTAATTTCCACAATCCAGTCGCCGTACCGAGCACCAATGGTGCCAAAGGCCGCACCGATATCCCATTGCGCGTGTGCCCAACCGGTCAGAATCTGCTGGATGGCCTCGGGTTTGGCATCCGTGGTGAAATCCAAGTCCGTCACATTCGAACCCAAAAACATATCGCGCACCGGCCCACCCACTAGGGCGAGCTCGTATCCGGCGTCATCAAAACGCTGCCCGAGTTCTATCACGAACTTGGGCAGAGCGACGTCGTCGGGAAAACCGGCCGGTAATGGCACGGTCGCGTATGTGGTTTCAGTGTGCTTGGACATGGCGTTTTGACAGTTTCGTTCGGGTTTACGGATAATACATGTGAAATTTTCCCCACCCGTGTTGCACGTGGGGCATGCCTGGTGTGGTGCAACGGGCTAGAGTGGATTATATGTCCCAACGCCCCCGCGGTGCCGCTGATCGCACCCCACCCAATGTCTGGGGCACCTCTGCGTCCGCACGCCGCCGGATCCGCCGCGACCCACAAACGGGGCGGCTTCGAGGCGAAGTCCTCAACGTTGCCGGACAAATACCCACTGTACGAGAAATTTCGGCCGGCGGCATGGTCGTACGCGAACACCGTGGCATACACCAAGTAGCCATTATTGCACGCTATAACCGTGGGGGACGACTCGAATGGGTGCTACCCAAGGGGCATCCAGAGGGCGAAGAAGACCACCACGAGGCCGCCATTCGCGAGGTCGCCGAAGAAACCGGCATCTCCGGCGACATCCTGACCCATCTGGGACACATCGAATACACGTTCACGGTGCCGGGACGACGCATCCACAAAACCGTACATCACTTCTTATTGCGCGCCACCGGCGGGGAGTTGACCATCGAAAATGACCCGGATCAAGAGGCCGTGGACGTCGCCTGGGTCGACGTCGATCGCCTCACCGGGCGCCTCACCTTCATCAATGAACGCCGCATCGTGGAGCTTGCCCGCGAACTGATGGCCGAATTCTTTGACATCTCACCACCACCGGCCACCGTGCGCCCGCGCCGGGTGGTCCCGATGACCCGCAGATTACCCTCCGGGCTGATTCCACCGCAGTTTCGTAACGACGACGAAACACTCCGAAAACCCCCAACACCGTATGAGCTCGCCCAGAAACTGGCGCGCGCCCAACAGCCGGTTCAGCAGCCCGACGAGCCCGACACCCCCGACTCGGAGCATGACACCCAGCGTTTAGCATTAGAATCGGACGAGTCCACAGCATCCAGCCAGTCCCAAGACTCGCCTGATAGCCTGCCCAAGGACTCCGCATCGGACGCGGTTTCCGAACCCGCTGAGCAGCCGAAGATCCCCAAACCCTCGGCCGCACTGTTTAAGAAACGCCAAACACCAAACACATGACCGAAACCCAGCAGGCCACCGAGCCACACCACGACCCCAAAGACGCCTCCCGCAGTAAATCCGCCGGTGCCAAAGCCTCGGCAATTATGGCCGCGGGCACCATGATCTCACGCGTCCTGGGATTCGCCCGCACCTCCCTGCTGGCCATCGCCATCGGCTCCACAGCCCTGGTCGGTGACGTTTTCGAAACCGCCAACACCATCCCCAACGTGATCTACATGCTGCTGGCCGGCGGTGTATTCAACGTGGTGTTAGTTCCACAAATCATCAAACAAGCCAAAAAGCCCGATCGCGGCGCCGACTACACCTCCCGGCTGATCACCCTGGCCGCAATCATCATCGGGGCCTTTACCATCGCCCTGACCTTACTGGCCGCGCCCATCATCCAGGGTCTCACGCTGGGCTGGTCAGATGCCAAACTCGCCCTGGGTACCGCCTTCGCGCTGTGGACGCTGCCCCAAATCTTCTTCTACGGCATGTACGCCGTGATCGGCCAGGTACTCAACGCCCACGGCCGCTTCGGGGCCTATATGTGGGCACCGGTGGCCAATAACGTCATCGCCATCGCCTTCATCCTGTTCTACATCGTCATGTTCGGACCATACGTGGCCATGCCCGACAGCCAACAATTCGCCGAATGGACGACGACGCACACCATCGTTCTGGCCGGCGGCCACACCCTAGGGATCATCATCCAAGCGGTCGTACTGCTCTGGCCGCTCAAACGCCTCGGGCTCGGGCTGCGCCCCAAATTCGGGTGGAAAGGCATGGGCCTGCGCCACACCGGACAACTAGCAGGCTTCACAATCATCACCATGATGGTCGGCAACATCTCGAATCTGATGATCAACCGGCTGGTCACCGGCGCCACCGAAGCCCGAACCGCCCTCGATGACCCCTTCGAAAAAGCCGCCATCCCCGGACTCCAGGCCCTCAACGTCGGCCAACTGATCACCGTGCTACCGCACTCGGTATTCGTCCTGTCCATTGCCACCGTACTGTTCAACCACCTGTCCCGCGCCGTACACGACAACGACCTGGCCACCGTCAAACGCACCACCAACTCCGGGCTGCGCACCTTCGCGATACCCATGATGATCTCCGTGGCCGGGATTATCGTGTTAGCCCCAACCATCGCGCGCCTCTTCGCCTCAACTGACACCACCGCCATCGTCTCCGCCCACGCCATCGCCCAAATCCTGTTACTGCTGGCCCTGGGCATGCCACTGCGTTCAGCCCACTTCTACCTGCTGCGCGTGTTCTATGCCTCCGAAAACGCACTGATCCCCATGATCGTCCAAGTCGGTGCCGCCGCCCTGTCACTATCCCTGTCCTACGGGATCGCCCCGTTCGTCCCCATGGAATCCCTGGCTCACCTGATTGCGCTGATCTTCACCGGCGTCCACGTGTTCCAACTGGCGCTCACCCACATCCTGGTCAAACGCCACTTCGGCGACTACGGCACCAAAGCCGTGCTCGCCACCTACATCCGCTCCGGCTGGGCCGCCGTCGTCGCCGGCGTCTTCGGTGTAGCACTGCTCTACCCCATGGGCGGCTACAGCGGCGGCTGGGCCATGAGCTCCATCCCCAACGCCGCCATAGCCTGTGCCATCGTCGGCACCGTCATGGTCGCCGTCTACCTGGTGGCCTGCCGCATCTTCGAAGTCACCGAACTCAACGAGTTCACCGCCCCCGTCACCAACCGCCTGCGCCGCAGCACCAAAACCAACGCACATCGTTAGTGTGACGCCGTGTTGTCAGATGGTCACAGCACCAGATAGATCACCTAAACTAGAGAACAATCTTCAACATCCGCCGACAAACTTTGGGAGGTCTTGGTGGCCCATATCGACGAAGGTACCGTGCTGGGAGGTCGCTACGAGATCACCGGTCGCGTCATGGCATCCGCCCAGCAAGATCAAGTCCTCACCGGGTTAGATCAAGTCCTCAACCGGGAAGTCCTCATCCTGGTTGCCTCCCGTGACAACGCCTCCCAAGCCGCCCAATCCGCCCGCCAACTGGCCACCGGCGAACGCACCAGCTCCATCCAAATCCTCGACCTCGGGCTCTCCGACAACCGCACCTACCTGGTCGCCCCCGGCAATGCCGATGTCGAAGACTTCCTGGCACTACTCACCGCCGGCGACGTCTACGTCGAACCGTTTTTCACCGAGCACCTGGGCACCGAACTCTTTGGTGAAGCCCGTCAGGCCACGCCCGAAACCTTCGACGACGACGCCGAATACTACCGTGAACTCCAAGAAGAACTCGCCGAAGAGCCAGACGACTCCAAGCGCCCCGAATTCATCAATAAGCTCTCTGACCGCATCGACAACTGGCTCCAGGAAGACACCGACGCTCAACCCAGGACCCCGGGTCACACACCCACCAAAGGCGCTGGCGCTGCTCCAGCAGCCGCAGCAGCCTCTGCTGGTGCTACTAACGCACAGCATCGCGATTCCCACTCACGCACCGATACCCAACAAGATGAACAGCCCACCGAGGTCGTCAACGACCCAGAAGACGACCAGCGCACCGAGGTCTTCCACCCGGCCGCCGATGAGCAACGCACCGAAGTGTTCAACCCGGTCACCGAGCAGCAGGACCAGGCCCCCGCGCCAATCCCACCGGCGCACATTAGCCCCAAACCGGAGGGTCAAAAGCCGCGTACCCAAACCCCACCGGTCATTCCACCGGCAGCCCCGGAGGAACACACCCCCGATGAGGGCTACGCCATTGAATACACCGATGAGAAGCCACGCTCGGCCGTGGGACGCTGGATCGCCGGCGTCGCCCTGGTCGCCATCCTGATCGCCGCCGTCGTCATCGGCTTCCGTGTCCTGGGCAGTCCAGAAGATGAACCACCGGTGGCCAACGAGCCGACCACACAGGAGCCCGCCGAAGATGAGGGCGATGCCCCAGCTGAGGATGAGGCCGAGGAAGAACCCGCCGGCCCCGAGCCCGTAGCAGCCTCCGTAGAGCGCATCGTGCCCGATGCCCCCGGGCTCACCAACGAGTACGACGCCGACCTCCCGACAATCGTTGACGGCAACCTGGCCACCGCCTGGCACACGCTGACCTTTACCACCCCGCAATTCGGTGGCTTCGCCTCCAACCTGGCCCTGGTCGTAGAACTTGAAGAAAAAGCACCGGTATCAGAGATCACCATCGCCCAGAACCAGGGGTCAGGCGGAGCATTCACCGTGTCCGTAGCCAATGAACCGGATCCAGACGCTGGTGTAGTCATCACCGAAGGATCCTTCACCGGACCGGAATACACGGTCGATGCCCATAATTCCGATGGCGAACCCATCGAAGCTCGCTACGTGATAATCAACTTCACCGAGCTTCCGACCCTGTCAAACACCAATTCGCCAGAACGACCCTACGGTCTGCGAATTGCCGAGATTGACGTCAACTAACCTGACAGCGAAGCGGAGCTAGGGTAGCGGAATATTCTGCACCGCTGTTTACGTTGTCATTGGAAGAACGAGAAGCAGTGGGCGCCCTATTCGTTGTGCCCACACATCTGTTAGCACGAGCAAAGGAACTACCTTGGCAGAGAACCTTACCGCCGACGTACACGACGTTGTGATCATTGGATCTGGCCCTGCCGGTTATACCGCAGCCATCTACGCCTCACGAGCCAACTTGGCACCTGTCCTATTCACAAGCTCAGTACAGGCCGGTGGCGAGCTGATGAACACCACCGACGTAGAAAACTTCCCAGGCTTTCCAGATGGCATCATGGGCCCTGAGCTCATGAGCCACCTTGAAGCTCAGGCCCGCAAATTCGGTACCGACGTACAATATCAGGACGTCGTTGAAGTTGACCTCAAGGCCGAGCCAAAACGCATCACCCTGGGCGACGGTACCAAGCACTACGCTCGCACAGTCATCATTTCCACCGGCTCCCAGTACCGCGAACTGGGGATCGAGGGCGAAAGTGCACTAACTGGCAAGGGTGTCTCCTGGTGTGCAACCTGTGACGGTTTCTTCTTCCGCGACCAGCCACTGGCTGTTGTCGGTGGGGGAGACTCCGCTATGGAAGAAGCCATCTTCTTGACCAAATTCGCTTCTAAGGTCTACGTCATCCACCGTCGTGATGAACTGCGCGCCTCGCAGATCATGGCCGATCGCGCGCTGGCCAACGAAAAGATCGAATTTATCTGGAACTCCACCGTCGAAACCATTAACGGTGAAGATAAAGTTCAATCAATTGATATTCGGAATCTGGTGACCGATCAGGTCAATACGCTGGATGTCAACGGCGTCTTCATCGCCATTGGCTCCGATCCTCGAACCGATCTTGTCAAAGATGTCCTAGAAATCAATGACGTCGATGGAACCATCGTCGTTCAGGAACCATCAACTGCAACCAATATCCCAGGCGTCTTTGCTGCGGGTGACGTCGTCGACGGCAAATACCGACAGGCCATCACTGCTGCCGGGATGGGTGCCAAAGCTGCTATCGACGTCGAAGACTACCTCGGCGCTCAGCCCACTGTTTCTAAAAGCCCCCAGCTCCTATCGGAAGGAATTTAATGTCGACCATTGATGTAACAGATCAGGATTTCCAAGAAAAGGTCATCGACTCAGACAAGCCCGTCATCGTTGACTTCTGGGCGGTCTGGTGCGGTCCTTGTCGCCAGCTTTCTCCTGTTCTCGAAGAAATTGGCGAGAAGTACTCGGAGAAGGTAACCGTTGCAAAAGTAAATGTCGACGACAACCCAGGTATTGCCGCACAATACGGTATCACCAGTATCCCAACCGTATTCGTCTTCCAAAACGGTGAAAAGGTCGCGACTTCCGTTGGTGCCAAACCACTTCACGTTCTTGAAAAGGAATTCGCTGACTACCTGAACTAGGAGCTGGCAGCGCTACTCTTGAGGGTGATGGTCTTCTAGAGACCATCACCCTTTTTGTTTCGACAAATGTTCGGCTGTGTAGCAGGTTCTGAACACGTCGTTGCTACACAGCTGAACTGCCCGCTGTAGTGCATTCTAAATTTTTATTCATCCGTGCCTCGACCCGCGAGACAGTGATCCTGAGGTAGGGGAGGGGTCATTTAATAGCTTCACGGCACAACAAGATCATTCGTTGTGCCGTGAAATTCTAGGAGGACTAGCTATCAGGAAGGGTTTTCTGGGTTGATAACGTTCATGATTCTGTTCAAGTCATCTACTGAAGCAAAATCAATCGAGATTCGGCCCTTCTTAGCACCCAGCGTGATTTTCACAGAGGTATCCAGGAAGTCAGTGAGAGAAGAGGCTAGCTCGTCGAATTGGCGTGTGTTCTTACGCTGTACCGTTGGAGCCTTCGTAGCTTCTTCTGAGCTCTTGGACATCAGAGTTGCTAATTCTTCTGTTGCCCTGACGGAGAGGCCTTCGTTAATAACACGCTGAGCCAACTGCAGCATGAGCGCCTCGTCGGTTACGCCCAGGATTGCTCGCGCATGTCCAGCTGACAGCACCCCAGCAGCAACCTGTCGCTGGACACCAGGGGGGAGGTTCATGAGTCGCAGTGTGTTCGATATGTGTGGGCGTGATCGTCCAACACGCTTTGCCAGGATGTCTTGGGACCACCCAAAGTCCTGCATCAGCTGTTGGTAGGCTGCTGCTTCTTCAAGCGCATTGAGTTCACTGCGATGGATATTCTCAAGGAGGGCTTCACGCAGAAGATCTTCATCAGCAGTATCTCTCACGATTGCCGGGATAACATCTTTTCCTGCACGCTTAGTTGCACGCCAACGACGCTCGCCCATAATCAACTCATACTGCCCGGAGCTACCCGCCGGCCGGACAACTACGGGCTGCAGTACGCCGACTTCCGCAATAGACGCAACGAGTTCCGTCATCGCTTCTTCGTCGAATTCATCACGGGGCTGGCGGGGATTCGGCCGAATATCATCGACGTGAATCTCACGTAGGAAGCTGTCGTCGTCCACTTCCTCATGAGCACTTGAATCTTTAGACCTCTCAAGAATTGGATTCGGCATTGCCGCGCGGCTTGCCTTCTTTTGTGCCGCTTGACGACTTGAAGTGGGGCCATCCCCAAAGAACAGATCAGAAGGACGACGCTTGTCCCGCGATTTAGCAGGATCTAAGTATCGGGAACCGACATCCTCTTTTGCCTCATCACTTGCTGTTGTGTCCGCTCCTGTCAACGACCCATGAGATTCTGACGTAGTCTCTTCCGCTACATTATCTTCTGCTGCATCGTCTCCTTCAGGCACCGATGTGTCTTGT
>NZ_DYXC01000151.1 GCF_020742345.1 Enteractinococcus helveticum
GGCGGATTCAGACACCAACTACACTCATTTTTACGATGAGCCCATTTAGTTACAACAACAATCTCGGTCAGATCCATACTGTCTTTATTACAGATGAGCAACCGTATGTTCTTTTCCTTGCAGTCCGTGGTCCACAGCCGCACCCCTACACTTTCGAGCTTCTAGTTCACCGTGGCTACCGTGTTGGGAGTTATCTAGGAGAGCACTACAAGCCACTACTGAATGCTCTCGGCGTCAAGTCCAATCCCGATAATCCGTTTTCGACCAAAAAATTTTTGACGCATCTCAATGATCAAATTCCGAGTGATTGGAAACCGCGCGAAATACCTACCGAACTTCTTGCCTTAAGGAGTTCATCGAAGAACATTGAGGAACGCCACAAGCACTACTTTGTCGGATGGCGAGTACACAACGAGAAACGAGTCACTGTTGAAAATCTCGATAAAACTCGCCAATTGATCGGTCAGGAGGCGTACCGTCGCTGCCACATGAGCAACATCAGCAGCTGCTGGTCCGAAAACGAGCACGAACGGAAATCGATAACTCCACCCCCGCACCGCTAAATCGGGACCTGGCCACACTAAAGAGCATGACCAGATCTGGTGTTAGCAGCTATTAGACCAGTTGTTTCGACTCCTCCAACAACTCAACGACCTCCGCAAGGAACAGGGCTGACGGGTACCCGTCGTTGATACGATGATCAACGGTTAGGCTCAGTGGCAATTCTTGGCGCCACATCAGTCCAGTCCCAAAACGTGCTGGCACTTCGCGCACACGACCCACACCGAGGATGGCCGACTGCGGTGGATTGATGATCGGGGTGAAGAAATCCACACCCTGACCACCCAACGCCGTCACGGTGAAAGTTCCAGCTTCAAATGCATCGACACCCAACTCGTTGCCTCGAGCACGATTAGCCAGATCCCGCGTAGCCTCAGCAATCTCGGCCAAACCAAGCTGGTCGGCATCGCGGATAACCGGAACAACCAATCCATCGTCAATGGCGACGGCGAGACCGACGTTAATCTCGCCTCGGTTGACGATGGTGTCATCTTCCAAGCGCGAGTTCAGCATCGGATGGTTGCATAAGGCGAGCGCAACCGCGCGCACAACCGCGTCCGTGAACGACGGTTTAGTAGCCCCACCAGCGATGTCCGAACGCATGGTCGCAAAATCCGTGACATCTGCGGAGGTTATCATAGTGAACTGAGCGGTTTCCAGCAGGCTGATGTGCATTCGTTGTGCAATCACCTTCCGCAACCGCGAAACCCTCTGGCGAGTGCCCTCTTCTCGTTTGACCGGCACGGTTGGCGCTGAATCTTGAACATCAATGGCAGCCTGCACATTTTTGACGACGATGCGACCCTGGTTGCCCGTGCCGGTCAGCTGCGTCAGATCGACGCCGTGTTCTTTGGCAAGTTTTCGAGCCAACGGAACCACACCGTGCACACGCCCCGAATGCATCCGGGCGGCTTCGATGTCTCGCGTCACCGGGTGGGTCTCCGTCAGATCCTCGACGGCTGTCGTTTCAACCGCGGTCGTTCGCGTTGTCCCTGCGGCCGATTTCGCTTCGCCCTTGGGCTCATCTTGCGGGAGTTTTTCGCCTGCTGGTGCGCCGTCTCCAATAGTGCACAGCACAGTGTTGACCTCGACTGTTTCATCAACGTCCACCAGGATTTCCTCTACGGTTCCCGCTGCTGGTGCGGTCACCACATCGGTGACTTTCGCAGCCTCAACCTCAACGAGCGTCTGGCCTTGAGTGACTTCATCTCCGACGGTCACGTACCACTGGGTGACCGTACCTTCGGACATGGACATGCCCCACTGTGGGAGTTTAATTTCGGTAGTCAATGACCCCACCTCATTCCATCGTCTTGTAGACGGCGGCGACGATGCGTTCCGCATTCGGATACAGCGGCTTTTCCATCGTCTGGGCATAGGGGATGTGCGTGTGCGGTGTAGTCACGCGTTGAATTGGAGCCTCCAAATCCCAAAACGCTTCTAGGGCAATTTCTGCTGCAATATGTGAAGCAATCGAGGAGAAGTCGTGGCTTGGGTCAACCACAACGACCTTGCCGGTCTTGGCTACCGACGCCAGGATCGCGTCCAAGTCCAACGGGAAGATTGATCGTGGGTCCACGATCTCGGCTTCAATACCGTCCTGGGACAGGTGGTCCGCGGCCACTTCGGCTTCGCGCAGTGTGCCAGCAATTGTCACGACGGTGACATCGGAGCCCTGGCGTTTGATGTCAGCTTTGCCCAGCGGGATGGTGAAGTCTTCCTCGGCATCTGGCACCTCACCTTTGACCGCGGTGCGCGAGAAGTCTTCAAACACCACCACCGGGTCGTTGGTTTGGATGGCCGTGCGCAATAACCCGTACATGTCTTTGGGTGTCGACGGCGCAATAATCTTCAACCCCGGCAGCGTGGCCAGTGTGGACATCGGCCGGTCCGAGTGCTGTGCGGCGTTGCCCACGTTATACATCATTGGCATCCGAATAGTGATGGGTAACGACGTCTGGCCGCCGTAAATGTAGGTCGATTTGGAAATGATAGACACCAACTGGTCCATAGCCACATAGATAAACGGTGCGATCTCAATTTCAATGATCGGGCGCATGCCGACCATCGCGGCACCGGCGCCAGCACCCAGGTAGCTATTTTCCGATATTGGGGCGTCACGAACGCGTTCCAACCCGAATTCCTCGGATAGGACGCCGTTCTTATTGCCCGCCGTCCCGTTGATATTCCAAGAAACATCAAGACCCATGAGGAATACCTTGTCATCACGGGCCATTTCTTCACGTTGGGCTTCGACGATTGCATCGAGATACGTCATTGTTCTCATCAGTCTTGATCTCTTCTCGTCTAGCGTCGGATCTCGACGGGTTCGGTAAATACGTTTGTGAATGCCTCTTCGGGCGCTGGTTCCGGCGAGGCTTTTGCAAATTCGACGGCGGCGTCAACCTCTTCGGCAATGCTGAGATCGATGGCATCGAGTTCACTCATGTCAATCCCGAAGTCATCGGTACGATCACGGAACAGGATCAGTGGGTCTCGGTTGGCACGCCAGTCTTCAACTTCTTCGGCATCACGGTAGGCTTCCATGGGCAGGCCGATCGCGTGATTTTCATACCGGTAGGTGCGAGTCTCCACCAACGAAGGGCCGTCACCGGCGCGTGCCCGATCCACTGCGGTTTTCACTGCCTCGTAGACGGCCACAACATCTTGGCCATCGACGACAATGCCCGGCATATCGTACGCCACCGAACGTGCTGCAATCGATTCGGATGCCACCACTTTGCGCCAGGCGGTCAGTTCGCCGTACCCGTTGTTTTCACACACATACACCACGGGCAGTTCCCAGATCGAGGCGATGTTCAAGGACTCGTGGAAAGTACCTTCGTTCGAAGCGCCGTCACCGAAAAAGCACAGCGTGACCTTATCTTCACCCTGCATTTTCGACCCCAGGCCCGCTCCAGTTGCCACTGGTAGCCCAGAACCGACAATTGATGTCTCCCCCAGCGAGCCAATCGAGAAGTCCGACAGGTGCATCGAACCGCCTTTACCCTGGTTCACACCGTCAACGCGTCCAAACAGTTCAGCCATTAAGCCCTTGATATTGGCTCCTTTGCCGATGGGATGCCCGTGCGAGCGGTGAGTGCCAACCATATAATCGGTGTCCTCCAGCGTCAGGCAGGACCCAACAATCGATGCCTCCTGCCCGGTGGAGGTGTGGAATGCTCCATACAGTTGACCTTTGAGGAGCAGTTCTTTTGTAGTTTCTTCGAATTGTCTGATTCGACTCATCCGACGATATGCCTCGATGAGCTGGTCGTGCTCGAGTTTCATAACCCCTGCTGTCCAGACGCTTGTGCCAAGGACGGCCTCAGCTTCCACGCCCTGAAATGTGCAACTCACAGAAAACGGCCCATCCGCCGTCAAGAAAATCGGCCGATTATTTGGGACGCTAGCAGGGGGATTTTTTCCCGACAAGACCTTCAGCAGCATTCCTGACGACGACGCCAAAGATTCATATCGCAGTGGCAACGCGTTAACATCGTGGACAACGTTAGACGGCACTGTCGGCGTCACCGACTGAGACTGGTGGGTTCTTGTTCACCAATTTCACTAGGATTTTCAAGTACTTTTTGACACTCGAAGAAACTGCTGAAGTCTACGCCTCACAGCGCGGACCTCCCCGACCGGGCCAGAGCTTGATGTACTGTTCCGGGGTGTTGGACGGTTCTGGAGAACTACAACGGGAAGTAGACACCATGATCCGCTGGAATCCGGCACGATGGTCTGGCTGCCCCATCGCGCGCAGTGTCGGTTCGTCATCGGAGCAGACGGCATCCGGTTCTCAGCGTCCAGCAGCGCAAACCAGCACTGAACATCACCGCCGTCCTGCTGACGACGCTGGCGTGGGCATCTCCATTATTTGCCCGGGAGTTAGTCCCGGAACTCGGGGCTGAGCCAGTCCGGGTTATATTGATCCAGCGGCGAGTAGTCGATCACGATCTCATCGCCGTCCAGGGTCACCTGGAATTCCATGGGCTCAAAGAACCCGACCTGAAACGGGGAATAGACGCGTTCGCGGTCCATCCAGTCTTGATCTTCATCATCACGAACCTGATAGCTCAGATGTATACTGCCCTCGGTCACGCGTGCCACAACGGGCCCGGAATATT
>NZ_DYXC01000152.1 GCF_020742345.1 Enteractinococcus helveticum
CGACGATAATATCATCCTGCGGATTCGGTTTACCAGCATTGAGAACCGCTCCTCCACCAGTTAAAACAGCGCAGCCAAGCAGCGCAGCTACCGTTGGGGGAACGTCTTGGTCAACGGGGACTACAGATCGACGGTCCACCACTGCCTTTGTGGCAAAGGCAGAACATCCCAGATGATGAAAAACCTGATTACCGGAGTTATCTCTCAATCTGTCCGTGCCTGACAGCAGCGTGCCATTTTCATTAGCTGTGGTACCCCGCTCACAGGGAAGTTTTCCATCGGTCTGGCACGCCTCGCATTCACCACAGCGTGGTAGAAAGGTCAGGACTACTCGGTCTCCTGTGAAGACATCCGTAACCGCGTCGCCTACGCTTTCAACGATTCCAGAAGCCTCGTGCCCCAGTAGCATCGGTACTGGCCGTGGGCGATCCCCATTGACTACAGACAGATCCGAATGACAAAGTCCTGCGGCTTCGATTTTCACGAGTAATTCTGTAGGCCCTGGCTCTTCGAGCTTCAAATTCTCAACCACCAGTGGTTGAGTGTCAGTATACGGCGACGGCGACGGCGAATTGCGTAAAACTGCACCAGCGATGTTCATATTCTTTCTCCTTAAGGTCTGACAACTAGGAATCGAGCGAGGTATATCACCGCAGCTGCCACAAGGAGGCCTGGGTGGTACTCACTGCTACCGCCCCCAGAGCCCGTGATCGTTCGACATCCTCCTGTGTATTGATGAAACCCGATGCGATAAACGGAGGTAGCGCGTCGAAGAATTCTTGTCCTAGGAAAGGTATTACCGGCCAGGGCATGATCTGAACAAGGTGTGGGCGGTTTGCTTGGATCGTGTTTCGAGCTCGTTCAGCATAGGAGCGATCCGTGATAAATACCTTTTGGATCGATAGCAAATTGAAGGTGGGCGCTCTCGTAACTGCCGAAGCATGTGTGGAGATGATCCCTGAAGCCCCGAGGCTAGCGATGTATGCCAGGGCGTCTGGATTGGGGGAAAGCCCCGCAATAGAATCAAAGTTAACGATAGTAAACACTCGCTTTTCTCGCAGACGAGAAATCACATCTCCCAACTCAACGAGGGGTATATTTGCTAAGAATGCGAAGGCAGTGGGATTATCCTCAAAAAGATCAAGCTTCGAATCTCCATAGAGAGTTGCGATCACTGGATTGTTTTTGAGCTGATCGAGAATAGTCACTATTATTCCGACCTGCGACCTTCCCGTAGGCCGAGCTTCCCAGGATTAAGTAGGTTGTTTGGATCAAGCGCCTGTTTGATGGACTGCCAGACCTGGAATCCAGAGCCCAAAGACTCTTCCACGTAAGGAGAACGAAGCAGACCCGAACCGTGGTGATGGCTAATCGCAGCCCCCCGGTCAATCAGTATTTGGTTCACCTTCTGCTAGACGTTCTCATACCAAGCTTGACGCTCGGAAGGATCGCTGGCATTACCACGAAGGGAAAAATATAGACAAGCGCCGTCGACGTAGGCGTGGGATTGGTGTGCAGACCCCGCGAGAGTACCCGGTGCGGAATTAATTGCGTCCACTACCTCATCATAAATATCAGCCAATTGGCTCCACGGAGCTGCCATTTCCAGGGTATCTGCGACAAAGCCAGGGCTCTGTTTAAATCCTTCTGCAGACTTTCCCGTTAGATATCGGGTGTCGAGCCATTTCTCCATAATTTGGTCATGCTCGAGCTCCGTCGCATCAATACAGGCTTCCCTGGAAATTTTCATGACTGCATCAAGCAGAATACTGTCCGTCTCGTCTGCGATGAGCAGTACATTGGTTTCTTCGTGTCCGAACTGTACACCGGATTCCAGGTTGTCATATAGACGAAGAACTGCTGGTGTAGCCCCACGCTGAAGGATTTCGCGGCAAGCCTCGAGTCCCTCAGCAAAAGTGTCGAAGCCGTATGCAAGAGCCTGGTAGCTATCCGGGAGACGGTGAACTCGCAATTGGATTTTGGTGATTACTCCCAATGTACCCTCAGAGCCGACGAAAACTTGGTTAAGATCAGGACCGACCGCTGCTCTGGGATTCCCGCCAGTGCGGGAAATTTCACCGTTGGGTAGCACTACCTCGAGCCCGACCACCATATCCTCGATTTTTCCATAGCGGGTAGACAGCTGTCCTGCTCCTCGACAGGCAACCCATCCTCCGACGGTCGAGATACCGAAAGATGAAGGCCAATTGCCTGCGGTAAATCCCCTCTCTTGGAGCCAAGATTCAAAAATGTCACCGTATACTCCGGGCTCTACTTCTACGATCTGGCTCTGCGTATCAAGTTCTGGTTCAGCATTAAGACCGGACACGTCAAGCACGATTCCCCCGTGAACCGGTAGTGCTGCTCCGGTGACATTAGACCGGGCAGCCGACACTGTAACTGGAATGCCCTCGTTTTGCGCCAGACGTATGACCTGCTGGACCTGCTCTGCATTAGAGACCTTAGCTACCACGACTCCGGGTGCGCCGGCACGATGCTCGGTTTCGGCGATCATGGTTCCGGCCCACCAGTCCCTAATTTCGGCCTGGACTGTCGCTTCGTCCACGATTATCTCGTCTACGATGCTACTGAGCTGTGTCGTCACAGCATCGGAAACCTCGACATATTCCGGGCTTGAGAACCTAGGGGACTGAGAAGCATTTTCATTAATCGCTCCAGACCAGGCAGGGGCGGTATGATCTCCGACCACATAATTTCCCCGGTTGTAGCCTCGCAGAATTGCTTCACGACTGATACTGTTCACGGTTTTATTCCCTTCTTTTAAGATGAGTAAGTAGTGAGTGCTTCGACTTCGGCAGTGATTCCTGCACGGTATTTTTCGACTTCATCGGTGGCCGTATGCTCGTTAATGATTCCTTCCTCTACCAGCAGCGAGCCAACGGTGCTCGCTGCTTCGGCAGCTGCATCCCGAGCAAAGAGTCTGGCCCGCATCCTTCGGTCCAATACATCTGAGATAGTCGTGGCCATTTCACTTCTTATCGCGTAGACGGCCTCACCCACTGTGTACGGCAGGCTAGCGACTAGTTTTTCTTGATTTCGGTCTGATTCAAACACGACGTCAGCGACAAAGTGGGCCTCATTTCCATAGCGTTCTGCTAGGTGTGCGGCTAACCCGCCGGTAGCGGTCGTTGATTCTGCGTCGTATCCTGATGAGCCCAGTAGGCTCTGCTTTGAAGTCTCCGAAGAGCCTTTGCGATCTAGTACGTTCATGACTGCATCAATAGTCTGTTCCCCCATGTGGCGAGCAGTTGTCAGTTTTCCTCCTACCACCGTGACCAAGCCGTCTTCGTCTACTCGGATCTCATGGTTTCGCTTGACATCGACGGTCTTACCGTTTGGGCTTGCCACCAAGGGACGGGTGCCCGCGATAGAACCAAGAACATCGGCTGCTTCTAGATCCGTATTCAACGCGGTACGTGCTCCCGCAATCAGAAAGTCTCGTTCTTCCGCTAAGCAGTACGGGTTATCGATATCCCCTGTGTAGTCCTCATCTGTTGTCCCCAATACTGACACATCTCCCCATCTGGTGATGGTAGCTCTTCGTTCCCTACCGGGAACAGGGATAGTGACAGTGCAATCGTTACGGATTTTCTTCCAAGGAACAGCGATATGCACGCCTTTGGCCGGACGAATCGGCGGTGTGTCCACGTTGGGGAGCGCACCGCTCCACCTTTTTAGCCACGATCCTGTTGCCATCACTACGCATTTACTACGCACTGTCACAGATTGGTCACCTACTGCGGCCTCCACGCCGCTAACACGATTCCGTTCACGTCGAACATCCATTACTTCGGCGTGATTTAAAGCTACGGCACCGAAGTGGACAGCGGTCCGGACCAGGGTGAGCACAAGTCGAGCATCATCAACCCGGGCGTCGTAGTACATAAGCCCAGACTTCAACCGTTCAGCGTTAAAGAGAGAACAGTGTGAAAGGACTTCCTCCTTAGACAACTTCTGGTGCAGGATTCCTTCTCGCCATCCTCCTGAAACATCGTAAGTCCACAGAGCTGCCTCGAAACCTTTGGCTAGACGCGGATCCAAGATTCCGTCCTCACTGAGAATTGGGAAGAGGAATGGCAAGCGGTGAACAAGGTGGGAGGCATTCTTACGAAGTCGTTGCCGTTCCAAGAGAGATCGCCTGACTAGGGGAAGATTCCCTTGCTCTATGTAACGCAGCCCTCCATGCACCATCTTTGAGGACTTTGATGATGTCCCCGATGCAAAATCGTCCTTTTCCAAAATCGCGACCTTCAGCCCTCGGAGCACGGCATCAAGGGCCGCATAGGCTCCGGTGACCCCGCCACCAACAATGAGAACATCAAAGTCCTCATTAGATAGTCTGTTAATCATTTCCGGCCGGGTGAAAAGGAGGTTTTCTGTCCGTACCAGAGCCGCACGTTCCTTTTGGTTTTGAAAGGGATTCAACTTCATTAGATACCATCCTCTTCCTGCCGATATTTGTGTTGGTTTGTTTCTGCCATTAGGAACGAACGCCATCGTTGCGCCCAGAATCTTCTCTCTTCCGTGTCTATTTGCGGAGAAAAGATCTGTGGCTTCCCTAAGGTCGTAACTGCTTCTTTCAGATCCGACCAAAGAGTTCCCACACCTGCTAGAAACGCAGCTCCACGGAGGCTTGTCTTGTCCGCCGCAGAGAAGCGCAGCATGGGTATACCTGTCAGATCTGCCTGCATCTGCAGCAGTGAGTCACTTTGAGAAAGCCCTCCCCCCACACGAATACTGGTGGGAACTTCACCTGTCGACATAGTGTTTGCCTCAACGCTCATTGCAACACATTGAGCGATGCCCTGGAGTAAAGACTGCGCAAGATGGGTTCGTGTGGTCGCCAGACTTAACTGCCCCAGTGCCCCTCGAATATCCGGTTCGACGCGCGGAAGGCGAACTCCCGTGAGAGTCGGTAAGAATATTGGAACTGCCGGATCCCAAGGTTGTTTTCCTTCCGTCATACGAGAAATTTCTTGGGCATCTTCGAACCATTCAAGTTGATCGCAAACCCAGTTCAGTGCAGAACCTGTGGTGGCGGTGAAGCACTCCACCGATTGCGTGAGTCCCTTGGAATCCTCCCAACCAACGTGTCGGACAACGGCTTCAGGCCGGTCACTTCGAACATTCTCAAAACCGCCGACGATCTGATCGACAAAAGTTCCTGTCCCATGGATACAGGAACTGTCTCCAGGCTCTAGGCATCCTAACCCCACGAGGGCTGCATGCTGGTCGCCGATAAGCGCTCGGATGGGGATCTGATCTCCGATCACGCTCTTATCTGAAGCGCTGATATCTCCAGCGTCTGGCACCACTCTCGGCAGGATTTCAAGGGGAAATCCTAGCGCCTCGATCCATCCCAAAAGGTACTCGCTGCGTTCGGCATCATACGCGCCTGCAGCAACTGCGTTCGTCGTCGAAACTCCGTGGACTTTTCCGCCGGTGATATTCCAGAGTAACCACGTATCAACGGTGCCAAACATGAGCTTATTCTGCTTGAACGCTTCTGCTACTTCCGGAGTCTTCTCGATGTGCTGAGCCGCCCAATAGTAGGGTGACCGAATACCTGCTGTTCGTCCAATTCTCTCTAGGAGAGTCGCATTCCAGGTCTCTCCGAGTTTCGAGAGTTCATCGGCATATCGAGAGTCTTGCCAGACCATTGCAGGGCATAGTGGCTGTCCGGTCTCTCGGTCCCAGAGTCCTGAAGTAGAGCGCTGGGTCGCAATCGCCAAGGACACCACCGTGATGTCTTTCTGCTTGGCGTGTGCCAAGACGTCCTGCACCGCATCGCGGGTTCGATTCCAAATCTCCGCAAAATCTTGTTCCACGACTCCCGGGGTGGGATTCTGAACCTCCAGGGGAAAGTAGGACTGCTGCTCTATGGAACCATCGCTCATTACAAGCGCCGCTCGAGTCCCTGTAGTCCCCGCATCGATCGAGATAACCCCTTTCTTAGCGTCGTATCTCATTCATCTCTCCTTGTTTAGAGTCTTCCGGAAGTGCTAGATGTGCTGATTTTTCATCTGGGTTTTCAAACTGTGGTGCGTCCGCTTCATTGTCGACATCGATCTCTGCCAACGTGGGTTCCCATCGGATGACAGAGCATATGATGAACGCGATAAGCGGAAAGACCGAGACGACAAGAAAGGTCCCCCCAAGACCAATGGCTTCACGAAGCAGCGGGAAGACCACCAATCCGATGGCGGCTCCCAATGCACCAATTGCTCCAATAAAACCATTGGCTGTTGCACGTACCTCCGAGCGGAAGGAAAGCGATGAAAGACTCTTTCCGTTCCCCCCAGGGCCGATGGAGTGAGCCAAGATGAATACCGAAGGCAAAAGGAATCCGAGCCATAAGGGGAGCGAGTCGTGCGCAAAGCCGAAGATCACAAGAATTACAAAAACAATAAGGAATCCCCATTTCGACGCTACGCGGAGACCAATACGTCCAGCCAAGGATGCTGCGGCAAATCCACCGATGATGCCGAAAATGTTGAATATGAGGGTTCCAAAGGAGTTGAAGACAAAGTCATCTCCGAACAAGGCAATCGAGATAACCGGTAAGTACCATCCGACTCCGAAGTATTGGATTGACTGGACGACCTGCACAGTAGCAGCGAGAACGGTCCTCGGGAGGTATGTCCCGCGGAAAATCAATGCGAGATTCACGATTCCCCGGTTTGCAACGGGCGGACCATCATTGAGGGCTTCCCCAGCTGTAAAAGGCTGTTTATAGGTCTTCTGCATAGATACCGCAGCAGCAGCTAGCCTGTTTTTTCTAGCCAGCCACGTTGGTGACTCAACCAGTAGAACGGACTGCAATATCAAGAGAATGAAAGCAACAACACCACAGGTGCCTAAGAGGTAACGCCAAATGGCGTCGCCGGTACCGAGCTGGTAGAAGACAATGGCTAGGAGGAGGTTCACTGACACAGCGGTGTACCAAATCCCCTGCCACATACTCAATCGGCTGGAGAAACGCTTAGGTGTGAACTCGGCCAGCATGGCCATGGCAATAGCAAAGTCAATGCCATATGCCATGCCTACTAATACGCGCCCAATAGAGACTTCAAAAACGCCATCTGCAAAGGTTGCGATTAAAGCACCCGCTAGGGCAAGAACTTTGGCAGCGATCAGTGGTTTTACTCGCCCCCAACGGTCAGCCATCCACCCGCCAATTGGGTTAAAGAACAGCGCCACCCATGACGATAGTGAAGTCAGAAGAGCGACTTCACCAGCAGAAAGATTCAGATCTTCCGTCATAGGGCTCAAACCCGCACTCATTGCGGAGTTAGAAAGTGCTTCAAGAAAGAGGCCGCTTAAAAGCAGCCACCATATAACAGCCGCCCTTCCGCGAATCCCTGTTCGGGAGTTAATGAAGTTTGTAACGTCTTTAGCGCTACGGATAGTAACGGCATCCACAGCCCACCTCCTAGTTAGCCCCCACCAGAAGATAGGTGTTACAGGCACACGAAACCCCCAGTGGAGGTCTCCATGTCTTACCTACAACAATAGAGTATGCTGATTCTCACAAATGACCGCAATGAGCGATCTGCACTACAGCCCCGTCCGGGGGCACTCTCGGCACCCCTACGTCACACTGCACAACATTGCCGGCACTGAAATGCCCCGGCTCGAGCCGCGCTCATCGCCGGATTCCGAAGTTGCACTTTAGCGCTAGGAAAGCCCTGTGAAAATCTATAGTCGCATAACCATGTAACCAT